>JBKGXZ010000005.1:0-54481 GCA_046546355.1 Desulfohalobiaceae bacterium
GGCCATAAAGGCGGCCTGCCCGCAGTCCCCGTATCTGAGCATCAGGGTGTAGTCCTCTCCCTGCCAGTGCCTGTTGACAATGACTATATCAAAGTCCTTAAACTCTAGCTAACTATCCCTCGAGCTCTTTGCTACTACCAACCGCTCCACACCCTGAGAGGTACTGCGACTATTAGCTTGCAGAGTTGACAGCAGGCTATACGCACTGCTACGCATCTCATGCAATAAATAAGGAGGAATTATGAGCAATGCCCGAATGGAGAAAAAGTACGAAGAGCTGAGCCCTTTTGAATTGAAGAATAAGCTGATCTCCATGGCCAGGTCCCACGGGGAAAAGATGATGCTCAACGCTGGACGCGGCAATCCCAATTGGGTGGCCACCGGGCCTAGAGAGGCCTACTACCTGTTGGGAAATTTCGCCCTGCAAGAGGGCCGCCGAGTACTTAGCCGTCCAGGCCTGGCTGGAGCCCCGCAAGCCCAGGGCATTGGGGAGCGCTTGAGACATTTTTGCGAGCGCAATGCAGAGCATGTGGGGGCTCAATTCCTGGCTGACGCTTACCAATACGCTACCACCAATCTCAAGCTGGACGGGGATACGTTTGTCTCAGAGCTGGTGGATGCCATCCTGGGTGATCATTACCCCACTCCGGACCGTATTCTTGGCAATATCCAAGAAGTGGTCCGAGCCTACCTGGATCTTAGCATGTGCGACAACAAGCCCCCGGAAGGCAAGATGGACCTGTTCGCCACAGAAGGCGGCACCGCGGCTATCACTTATATTTTCAACACCCTGGAAGAAAACTTCCTGCTCAACCCAGGGGATAAGATCGCCCTGGGCACGCCCATATTTACCCCGTATCTGGAAATCCCACCCTTGAATGACTATGAGCTGGTCATTGTGGAAGTGGAGCAGGACGAAAATCACGACTGGCAGTACCCGCCCCAGGAGCTGGACAAGCTCAAGGATCCTGCTGTTAAGGCCTTTTTCATAGTCAATCCCTCCAATCCCACCTCGGTGAGC
Source organism: Desulfohalobiaceae bacterium (assembly GCA_046546355.1). Taxonomy (GTDB): domain Bacteria; phylum Desulfobacterota; class Desulfovibrionia; order Desulfovibrionales; family Desulfothermaceae; genus CAZBUB01. The sequence continues at coordinate 1,022 of JBKGXZ010000005.1, forward strand.
ATGTCAGAAGATTCCCTGCAGAGAATAGCTCAGCTGGTGCAAAACCAGAGGCAGGATCTTTTGCTGCTCACAGACGATGTCTACGGCACCTTTGTGGACGGCTTCAGATCCCTGGCGGCAATTGCGCCCAGGAATACTGTGCTGGTCTATTCCTACTCCAAGTACTTCGGCGCGACTGGATGGCGTTTGGGCGTAATAGGCATCAACCAGGACAATGTCCTGGACGAGATGATCGCTGCCTTGCCCAAGGAGAAGCGCACTGGGCTGCACAAGCGCTATGAATCCATCTCCACAGAGCCAGAGAAGGTGAAGCTCATAGACCGCATGGTAGCCGACAGCCGGGCTGTAGCCTTGAATCATACCGCCGGGCTGTCCACACCCCAGCAGGTTATGATGGCTCTGTTCTCTTTGCAGGAGCTCTTGGATGCGGACAGCCGGCTGTATCGCAAGGAGGTCCAGGATCTGGTGCAGGAGAGATACCAGGCCCTGTACGATGCCCTGGGCACTCCAGGCGGGGAGCTGCCCTGCTATGCCAAGTACTACACCACTATCAATATTCCTACCCTGGCCAGGGAACGTTATGGGCAGGAATTTGCCAGCTGGCTGGAGCAGGAGCATGAGCCCATTGATTTTGTCTGGCGTCTGGCCCAGGAAAAGAATGTGGTGCTCATGGACGGTGGAGGCTTTGACGCTCCGGAAATGTCCGTGCGGGTCTCCCTGGCCAATCTCTACCAGGAGGATTATGCCCAGATCGGCAAGGCCATAAGCGAGCTGCTGCAGGATTATAAGCAAAAGTGGGATGCCAGGGGCTAAGCACCTCTGCAGGGTTTGCTGAACCAATCCATGAGCAGAAAATGGGAGTAGTGCTATGCAGGCAATTCTGGAGTTTTTAAGGAGCAATCCCTCACTGTTGCTGTTCGCCGCCCTTGCTGGGGGCTACGCCCTGGCCAAGGCCAAGGTTAAGGGTTTTTCCCTGGGAGCCACCACCAGCGTTTTACTGATGGGCATTGTGCTGGGCGCACTGATCCTGAGCGGCAGCGACACCCATTACGACCTGGGCATTTTGAAGACTGTTTCCTTTGGCCTGTTTATCTGGGGCATCGGCTATAAGGTGGGTCCAGACTTTATTGGCGGCCTCAAAAGGGGAGGCCTGCAGTTTGTAAGTGTGGCAGTGTTCTTTTCTGTGGTGGCTTTGATAGCAGGTGTGGTCCTGGGCAAGCTGTTCGGCCTGGATAAGGGCTATGTAGCCGGCATGCTGGGCGGGGCTCTGACCCAATCCGCCATCATCGGCACCGCTGATACAGCCCTGAAGCATCTGCAGGGGCTGCCCACCAGCATGGAGCTGAACCTGCAGTCCGAGGTGGCAGTGGCTTACGCCATCACCTATATCTTCGGCACCGCTGGGTTAATTATCCTGATCAAGATCATCGCCGGGGTCAGCAAGCTGGACCTGAAGCAGGCAGCACTGGATGCCCAGAAGCAGATGGGCCAACTGGACAGCACAGAATCCATCGAGGCCTTTCAATGGAACAACCTGGTAAGCCCCAGGGCCTTCTCGGTCCAGAACCAGGAAGTCATAGGCAAGACGGTCCAGGAAGTGGAAGAGGACTTGTTCCCGGAGCGGGTGTGCATAGACAAGCTGAACAAAGGGGGCAGCATCCTGGAGGACATTGATCCGCAGACCACTCTGGAGCAAGGGGATATTGTGCTTTTGCTGGGCATGGAATCCGACATGTTCACTGCAGGCCAGCTGACAGGCCAGGAGGTGGACGACCGGGAGCTGCGCAGCCTGGTAGGTGAAATACTGGACATCTGCCTGACCAACAAGAAAATGGACGGCCAGAGTCTCAAGGACATTGTGGATAATAACTCCCGAGGCTGCTTTGTCCGGCATGTCTTCCGCCAGGGACATGAGATGCCCTTTGACAAGAGCTTTAAGCTATATACCGGGGACACCCTGCAGGTAATCGGCGAAAGGAAGAACGTAGAGGCCCTGGCCAAGGCCATAGGCTACCCGGAGCGCAGCAGCAATGTCACCGACCTGATCACAGTTGGCCTGGGCATTATCCTGGGCAGCCTGCTGGGTCTGATCTCCGTGCCAGTGGCCGGAATCCCCCTGACCCTGGGCGTGGGCGGAGGAGTGCTCATCTCCGGGCTCTTCTTCGGCTGGCTGCGCTCCCTGCGTCCCACCTGGGGGCAGGTGCCCTCCGCTGCACTATGGGTATTCACTGATCTGGGTCTTAATCTGTTCATTGCCTGCGTGGGCATCTCAGCCGGTCCCAAGGCCCTGCAGGCCCTGCAGCAGGCCGGAGCCACAATCTTTGTGGCCGGGGTGCTGCTGACTTCCATCCCCCATTTGCTGACCTGGTTTTTTGGGACCTATGCCCTGAGAATGAACCCGGTCCTGCTCCTGGGGGCCATGACCGGGGCCGGAACCTGTACAGCCGCCCTGAATTCGGTTAAGGAGGATGCGGAAAGCGCAGTGCCGGTGATTGGCTATACTATTCCCTATGCCATCGGCAATGTGCTGCTCACTGTCTGGGGAGCTCTTATCGTGCACCTGATCTAACTCTGGAGTGGTTTTGCAAGGTATAGCCTACTCGGTTTTCGACCTGCTCAAGGTAGGGCCGGGACCGTCCAGCTCACACACCATAGGCCCCATGCGGGCAGGGTATAACTTTGTACAGCGCGCGAAATGCCTGCCTGGAAACCTTCTAAAGCAGGCCACGAACCTCAAGGTCTCCTTGCTGGGCTCCCTGGGGGCCACAGGCAAGGGTCACAACACTGACAAGGCGGTTCTGGCCGGGCTCCTGGGCCAGCAGCCTGAAAGCTGTCCGCCTGGATACTTGACAGGGCTGCTGCAGGATCCAGACCAATCCTGGAGCATTGAGCTGGGACAGACAAGCATCCCTTTTTCTGCCCGGGATTTTTGCTTTGATGCGAATGCCAGGGACCTGAGCTACAGCAACACTTTGATCATCCAGCTTCGCAAGGGACAAGAGCCCATCTTGCAGCGGGAGTACCACTCCGTGGGCGGGGGCTTTGTACACTGGGAGGGCAAGCCGCAAGAGCAGCGCGGGAGCCAGGCCTTTAGCTACAGCAACGGCAAAGAGCTGAAGCAGATCCTAAGCACCAAGGGCCTGGCCCTGCATGAGCTGGTGTTGGAGAACGAGGCCGCCATCACTGGGGCTGCGAAGGAGCAGGTCTGGGAGCAGGCAGAGCATATCCTGCAGGTAATGGATCTCTCAGTGCAGCGGGGGCTGGCCGCCCAGGGCCGACTTCCTGGTCCCCTGGGCCTGCAGCGCAAGGCAGGCTCTTTGTATCAACGCGCCCTGGACATGGATGACTCGGCTCAGGCCTTAAACGCATACTTGTGCGCCTACGGATTTGCCGCTTCTGAGGAAAACGCCTCCGGGCAGCCCATTGTCACCGCTCCCACCTGCGGCTCCGCTGGAGTGCTGCCTGCAGTACAGCGCCTGATGCATAGCCACCTGGGCTTTTCCAGGCCAGCAATACGCAAGGGTTTGCTGGCTGCTGCTGTGGTTGGCCTGCTGGTCAAGCACAACGCAAGTATCGCTGGTGCGGAAGTGGGCTGCCAGGGCGAGGTGGGGGTGGCCTCAGCCATGGCCGCGGCTATGCTGACTTATGCAGACAGCCAGGATATCCAGCGGACAGAGAACGCTGCCGAGAGCGCCCTGGAGCATCATTTGGGGTTGACCTGCGATCCTGTGGACGGCTATGTACAGATCCCTTGCATCGAGCGTAATGCCATGGGAGCTGTCAAGGCTCATGCCGCCTATCTGATCGCCAGCACCGAGAGCTCCCATTTCCACAAGGTGGAGCTGGATGAGGTGATATTGGCCATGAAGGCCACAGGCAAGGACCTGTCCCCCAAATACCGGGAGACAGCCACTGGTGGACTGGCTGTGGTGGTCAAGTGCGAGTAGCCCTTTTAAACCCGGGGACAGGATATGCAGAGCAAAAATTCCCTGCTTAGCGTGCTCAGCTTCGGTTTGCTGGTGGCCGGCAATCTTATAGGGGTGGGCATACTGGCCCTGCCGGTAAATACCGGTCTGGCTGGACTGTATCCTGCCCTGCTGGCCATGCTGGTCTTGGCCGGGGCCATGTTCTTTTCCGCCCTGGTCCTGGGCCAGGAAGCTGTGCTTTCCCGCCAGGAAAGCTTCAACTATCCCAGCCTGTTCGGGGCCTATCTGGGATCTGCCGGGAAATGGGTGGCTATCCTGGCTAATATGCTCATCCTGTATGGGCTGCTAGTGGCCTACATCACCGGCGGGACCACCATCCTGGCCAATCTGTTCCAGGCCCAGGAGAGCTGGCACTGGCTGATAACCATACTTTTGTTCGCAGTGCTCACCGGGATTGCCCTGTTGAACACAGGCTTGATCGTGAAATACAACATCCTGATCATGGCGGCGCTGTTCATCTTTTTCCTGGGCATGGCAGGCATTGGAGAGCTCCATGTCCAGCCGGACAAGTTCGACTTCAAGGACTGGGGATTTTTGCCTGCTGCCGCGCCCATCATCATTACCGCCTTCCATTTCCATAACATTATTCCCAATGTCAGTTCCGGCCTGAACTGGGATTTCTCAGCGGTCTGGAAGGCCATCCTGCTTGGGATGGGTATCGGCCTGGCCATGAACGCCTTGTGGATTCAGGTAGGCATCGGAGCGCTCCCGGTGGACGACTCTGCCAACAGCCTGCTGAACGCCTTCAGGCACAACCAGCCCACCACGGTCCCCATGTCCAACATTATTGACTCATCTATGTTCATGACCTGCTCCATCGCCTTCTCCCTGCTGGCCATAACCACGTCCTACCTGGCCAACAGCATCGGGCTTATGGGCTTTATCCAGGATTTGGCAGAGAACCAGCTGGGCAGCAAGAGCCGGCTGCTTATCCTGGGGCTGACCTTCCTGCCCCCCTTGCTCATCTCCATGATCTGGCCAGCAGTGTTCCTGCAAGCCATCAATGTAGTGGGCGGAGTAGGTATAGTCATCCTCTTCGGCCTGCTGCCCGGGATCATCTTTGTGCACAAGGCGAAAGGCAGGGGCAAAAGGTTCCTGGGCTACTTCTTCCTCTTGCTGTTTGCGCTGACCCTTATTTTTGAAGTAGGCAAGGAAAGCGGGCTGCTCTCCATTCACCCTGATGTAGAGCATTGGCAGCCCAAAGTGGAGCACATCAAGCACTGACTGCGGAAAGCTTGCTGTCTGCTCGCATGAGCTAGAATATGCTTTTTCCGTCCTTGAGCCAACCTCTAGCCTGGAACCCTGGCAGCCTATGCTCTGGATCGCCCTTGCCCTGCTTACGGCATTCTTCAACGCCTCTGCAGCCACGTTGGCCAAGCAGGGCCTCTCTGAGCTGCGGCCCTGGGAAATGGGCATGGTCCCCACGGCCTTTGCCGGGCTGATCTGCCTGCTCATTTTGCCCTTCATCGAGATCCCGCCTCTGGATGCGACCTTCTGGTGGGCCTGGGGCCTTTCCCTGCCACTCATGGTAGTCGCCCTGTACTTCCAGTACTCTGCGATTCAACTCTCTCCGCTTTCCCTGACCATGCCCTATCTGTCCTTTACCCCGGGCTTCGTCATCATCACCGGGTATCTGCTCCTGGACGAGGTGCTCAATATATGGGGGCTTCTGGGGGTCCTGTTCATCGCAGCCGGCGGATACGTGCTCAACGTGGAGGTGGGCAGCGGCCGAGGCCTGGCTGACCCTATCCGGGCCGTGTTCCGTGAGCCAGGGTCCTGGCGTATGCTGGTAACCGCGATTATCTTCAGCCTGACCGGGGTCTTCGGCCGCATGGGAGTCCTGCATTCCTCGGCCATGTTCTTCGGGCTGACCATGCTTCCCGCTCTGGGTGCCCTTTTTGTGGCCTCCGGGATCATTTTCCGACAGGCCAGGCTCTGCAGCCTGTGGGAAAAGCCCAGGGCCGCAGCCCTGGCCGGGACCTGCGTGGCCCTGGAAATCATTTGCCACCACCTTTCCATCGCCCTGGCCAAGTCGGCGTACATGCTGGCGGTCAAACGACTGAACACCTTGATTTCGGTGATCTACGGCGGGCTTGTATTCCAGGAGAAAAACCTGGCTGTCCGCCTGAGCGGGACCCTGCTCATGCTCCTGGGCGTGGCCATGATCGGCCTGTTAGGCAAGTAAGAGGCCACGGCAATTTTTAAGAGGCCAATCTATTCACTCTGTTTACACCTGAGCAGGACTTTCAGGGCCCCGGACTGCGCAGCCCGTTCCAGACCGGCCTGGATTTCTGACAGGGGCAGCACAGTATCTATCAGGGGCAAGACATCCAGCTTGCCCTGGGCCAAGAAATCCAGGGCCAGACCCAGATCCCCGCAGCGCGAGCCCAGCAGTCTCAATTCGTTGACCACCACCTGGGATAAATCCAGACGGGTCTCCTGGCTGCAGGTGGTCTTTACGGCCACAGTGCCTTCGGGCCGGACCAGCTCCAGAGCAGTGCGCAGACCTTGAGGCCTGCCAGTGCACTCCACCACCAGATCAAATTCCGGGCTATGATGGGGCTCCTCCTGGCTCAGCAGCCTGGTGCGCACCCCCTGCTGGCCTGCCAGCTCCAGCTTAGAGGCATGTCTGCCCAGCAAAACCAAGTCCGGCGCATAATGCCTGAGGCCCAAAGCAGCCAAGAGCCCCAGCTTGCCGTCCCCCAGCACTGCGACCTGCATGCCGGAAGTGATGTGCAGCTGCTGGCTGACCTCCAGGGCTGCGGCCAATGGCTCAGCCCAGACTGCCTGCTCATCCTGCAGCCCTTGGGGTACGGGATGCAGATTCCCGGCCGGCAGCGTCAGATACTCGGCAAACGCCCCAGGCCTACCCCGAATGCCCAGGGCGCTTCTATCCGGACAATGCCTGGGATCCCCAGCAAGGCACCAGGCACAATGCCCACAGCCGCAATTGATGTCTCCCACCACCCTCTGGCCCTCCAGCTCCGGGTGAGTTGGGGAATTTAGAACCAGACCCACAAACTCGTGGCCAGGCGTGCCCTGGAAGCCTTGATAGCCAGAGAGGATCTCCAGGTCTGTGGCGCAGATCCCTGCCAGCAGGACCTGGAGCAGGGCCTCCCCAGGCCCTGGGCAGGGCTGGCTGGTCTCAAGCAAGCTTAGACCATTATGGAGACTGAAATGGGCTGCGAGCATGAAATTGGGCAGGATTTTATATTAAGGGGGCAATTTAGAAAGCAAGATTTGATTATACCAGAATGTATCCCCAGACTCGAAACTAGCACATGAAGCTCAGCAAATAGCAGGTCTGGTGCCCTGTATTGCGCAGGATGCAGAGCACCTCTGCCCTGTCGTGGGTATGCTCCCCGCGCACAGCTCCCGGCCGCAGGCTGCCGACATGCAGGTCCTGGAGCTCGAACCCTGAAAAAAAACAGAGCAGGCCCCTGGAATCCTTATTGAATCCCACCTGGCTACTGTCCAGCTCCTGCACCAGGTCCCAAGACATAATATTCCCTCTAGAATACTGCCCCGGAGCTAGAGGTGCTCCGGGGCTTGGCCTTTAATTGCAGCCCGGGGTCTCCTGCTCTTGTTCCGCCTGCTGCAGACTGACCAGAGGCCAGATCTGGTCTATATGCTCCACTGTCTCCAGCTGCAGCTTCTTCCTCAGGTCAGCCGGGATCTCCTTGAAGTCCTTGTAGTTCTCAGCAGGCAGGATAACCTTCTTGATGCCTGCGGCCTGGGCAGCCAGAATCTTCTCCTTGATGCCGCCCACAGGCAGCACCCTGCCCCGGAGGGTGATCTCCCCGGTCATGGCCACATCATTGTGCAGGGGCTGATTGGTCAGAGCGGAGAGCAGGGCCATAACCAAAGTCACGCCTGCAGATGGGCCTTCCTTGGGCGTCGCCCCAGAAGGCACATGCACATGTATGTCCCTCTTCTCTGCGAAGTCAGGCTCCAGGCCCAATCGATCCGCTCTGCTGCGGGCGTAGCTCAGCGCTGCCTGGGCGCTTTCCTTCATGACCTCGCCCAGCTGGCCGGTGGTGGTCAGCTTGCCCTTGCCAGGCATGGTGCTGACCTCCACGTGCAGCAGCTCGCCTCCTGCAGAGGTCCAGGCCAGACCCAAAGCCACGCCCGGAGGCAGGTCCTTCTCCCTGGTCTCCTCCAGGTATCTGGGCACGCCCAGATAGCGGTGCACATTGCCAGGAGTGACCCTGAAGGCCTTGTCCTGGCCCTCTGCCACCTTGCGAGCTATCTTGCGGCAGATGGATCCCAGCTCCCGCTCCAGGTTACGCAGTCCGGACTCTCGGGTGTAGTTGCGGATGATCCTGGCAATGGCCTGGTCGCTGAAGCTGACCCTGCTGTTGTTCAGTCCGTTTTCCTCTATCTGCCTGGGAATCAGGAATTGCTTGGCTATCTTGACCTTTTCCTGCTCGGTGTAGCCAGGAATCCTGATCACCTCCATGCGGTCCAGCAAGGCAGGAGGTATGGTATCCAGGATGTTTGCGGTACAGATGAACATCACCTTGGACAGATCAAAGGGCACATTCAGATAATGGTCTGTAAAGGTGTGGTTTTGCTCCGGATCCAACACTTCCAGCAGGGCTGAAGAGGGATCGCCCCTGAAGTCTGCACCTACTTTATCTATTTCGTCCAGCATGAACACCGGGTTCTTGGTCCCGGCCTCCTTGATGCCCTGGATGATCCTGCCCGGCATGGAACCGATATAGGTCCTTCTGTGGCCCCTGATCTCGGCCTCGTCACGCATTCCGCCCAGGGACATGCGGGTAAACTTGCGCTTCAGGCTCCTGGCTATAGAGCGGCCCAGGGAGGTCTTGCCCACCCCTGGAGGACCCACAAAGCACAGTATTGGCCCTTTCATCTTGGGGTTTAGCTTGCGCACGCTAAGATGCTCCAGGATGCGCTCCTTGACCTTTTCCAGGTCGTAGTGGTCCTCGTTCAGGATCGTTTCCGCCTTCTTGATATCCAGCTGGTCTTTGGAGCTCTTCTTCCAGGGCAGCTCCACCAGCCACTCCAGGTAGGTCCTGATCACTGTGGCCTCTGAGGAGTCCGGGTGCATGTTCTCCAAGCGGTTCATCTGCTTGTGGGCCTCCTTCTTGACCTGCTTGGGCATGCCTACCTTCTCTATGCTCTGGCGCAGCTCCTCGAACTCCTCCTCGCCGGATTCGTCCTCGCCCAGCTCGGACTTGATGGCCTTGAGCTGCTCGCGCAGGAAGAACTCCTTCTGGGCCTTATCCATGCCCTCCTTGGCCATGTTCTGGATCTTGCTCTGCAGCGAGGCCACCTCCACCTCTTTCATGAGCTGCTGATTGACCTGTTTCAGGCGCTCTATAGGATCCTGACATTCCAGGATGGCCTGGGCTGTGGCAGGCTGCATCCGCAGATTGGAGGCTATAAGATCCGCCAGCCGGCCCGGCTCCTCCACGCTGTTCAAGACACTCATGATCTCTGAAGGGTCCATACCCCGCAGGGATATGATCTTCTCGCTCTGCTCCCGAGCCATGCGCATCTGGGCCTCAATATCCGGGGTAACTTCCTCCACGGACTGTTCCTCGATCTTCTCCACCTGGACCACAGGATAGGGCTCCTCCTGGAGCACAGACTTGATCCTGGCCCTGGACAGGCCCTGGACCAGCACCTTGAGCCTGCCGTCAGGCATCTTCAGCATGCGCATGATCATGGCCACAGTGCCTGTCTCATACACATCATCCACCCCTGGCTCTTCCACCTTCTCATCCTTCTGGGTGTTGACCAGGATGTAGCGCTTTTCGTTCAGGGCAGCCTCTATGGCTTGAATGGACTTGTTGCGGCCCACAAACAGGGGCAGAATCATATAGTTAAAGATAACTATATCCCTGACAGCCAAAAGGGGCATCTGTTCCGGCAAATCCACCTGGGAGCCCTCTCCCTGTTCCTGGCTCTCGGTTACCAGCTCGGCCTGGCTTATATCCTGGGTTATGCCTGATTCCATTTTTTCGTTGTTCTCTGCGGTATATTTCCTGTCATTCATGGAACGCTCTCCTTGCTCGGATGTGTTTTATCCAGCTGCTTGCCCTGGATTATGGCAGTCCCAGAATATAATAATACATAATTCGGGGCTCGCAACCCTGGCTGAGCCCCTTGGTCCTAGTCTGCTCCAGAGGCCTGCTGCTTTCATCAGTCTACAGGAGACCCTGCTCCTGGAAGCTGTAGTAGCTGTCCTCAGCCACTACCAGGTGATCCAGTATCCTGATCCCCAGCTCCTGCCCTGTGCCCTGCAGGCGCTTGGTCAGCTCCTTGTCCTGCATCGATGGTCTGGGATCACCGCCAGGATGATTGTGCACCAGGATAATCCCGCTGGCCTCCCTCTCCAGGACAGGCCTGAAAATCTCCCTGGGATACACGCAGGCCTGGTCAACAGTGCCCTGGCTCACGCAGACCAGATCCAGGAGCCTGTTCTTGTTGTCCACCAGGGCCAGCCAGAAGCTCTCCCGGCTGTCAAATCCAATCCGCCTGCGCACAGCCTCCAGCACCGCCAAAGGGCTGCTCAGGACCTCTTTTCTGGGCATCTGCTCCCAGCCCATCCTGGTCCAGAACTCCTGCAGCAAGAGCCAGAACAGCTCCAGTCCCTGGCCCAGGCCCGACACTCGCCGCAATTCCTGGGGCTTGGCATGAAACACTCCCTTCAGGGAGCCGAACCTGCTCAGCAGCTCCTTGGCCAGGGGCTTGGTGTCCTTGCGGGGCAAAGCGTAGCCCAGCAGAAGCTCCAGGATCTCATAATCCCCCAGGAGCTGACTGTTTTCCCTGAATTTTTGCTTAAGTCTCTTGCGGTGGCCGATATAATGGGGTGTCTGGGACATGCATGGGCCCCTGGGCTGTGATGCTTGCGGGATTTAAGAAAAGATGCGCAACAGCTTGCTGCTCAGGATCTCCCAGGCCTGATCCTGGCTGATTGCACCGCCCTTGATGTCAGTCTCTGTCTGCAGCAGGATCTCCCAGAGCCTGGCCAGGCCTGCCTCGCCCAGGTTTGCAGCCAGGGCCTGCTTCTGGCTTTTGACCCTGGGAGGCAGTGGACCCGGAGGTTGCTCCCCCTGCAAAAGCTGCCACATGATCCTGGTCTCTCGCAGCAAGAGTCTCAAAAGGAGCATAATCTGATCCGAGTCCCCCTGCAGCTGGTAGCGCAGCACTTCCTGCCAGACCTTCAGCTCAGCCCCCTTGGACTGCAGCCCCTGCAGGAAGCCAAAGATATCAGTAGAGCCCTGCAGGCTGACCTGGCCCAGATCCTCAGGCTGCAGCTCCTGCCTGTCCCAGGCCAAAAGCTCCAGCTTCTGCAGCTCGCTTTGCAGCTGGCCCGCATCCAAGGGCAGCATCTGCAGCCCCAGGCTCAGGAAGCTCTCCTGCAGCCTGAAGCCCTTCTCCCGGGCCCAGGCCCGCAGATAGTCCCGCAGCCCGCTCCGGGTCAGGCCTGGAGACTGCCAAATCCAGCCCCTTTCCCTGGCTACCTGCCAGTACTTCTGCTTGCTCAGGCTTGCGGGTATGGGCGGCCTGCCCTTGGACCACTCCTTCTCCAGGCAGAAAAAAGGCCAGATCCTGGACCTGAACTTGGCCAGCACCGGGTGCAGCTCTTTCCAGAAAGAGGCCTGCACCTTGTCAGCCTGGCGCAGGATGACCGCATTTCCTGCAGGCAAAAGCCCATCCAGGGTCAAAGTGGTCCAGAACTTCTCCGGCAGCTCCTCATCAGCCCAGAAGACATGTCTTTGCCAGTCCTGCTGATCCTCCCCAAGCCGCTTGTGGATCTCCTGCTGCAACAGGCCTGCGTCCGGACAGATCACAAACATGAAGGCCGGTCGCTTCTGCGGAGATTTCTTGCTTGCCGCTTGTGATGGGCTCTGGGCTGCGGACATGGATTGGGATCCGGATTTAGGCTCTGCTGGAGCCTTTTTGTGCAGACTGGCTGTGGATCAAAATTTTTGCCCCAGCCTTTGCACCAGATTCTCCACTGCCTGCTTCAGGGCCTCCCTTTCTGCCAGGGCTTCTCCTCCCTGTCCGGTAAAGCTCTCCCTGCCGGTGACAGAGCCTGAATCCCAGAGCTGCTCTCCGCTTTGCCTGTCCTGGATCCTGGCCGAGATCCTGATCCTGACCTCGGATTTGATGGTCCTTTCAGCTGCGTCCTCCAGGGAAGTAGATGACTGATATTCTTCAACATCCAAAAAAACCAGCCCCTGGCTCTGCTCCTGGTCCACCCACTTGGCCCCGGTGCGGCGCTCCATCTCCTCTGTAAATTGCGCCCTTAGCCTGCCCCTTAGCCCGGCCTCTCCGCTGGTATCCCGGACCTGCTCCAGATAGAGCCTGTCTACGCCCCCGGGCAGATCCGCACCCGTCCGGGCAGGGAACTGATAGCCGCAGCCCGACAGGCCCAGGGCCAGGCCAAGGAGCAGTAAAGTCAGGCCAGCCCTAGGCCACCACATTGACCAGCTTCTCCGGGATGACCACCACCTTCTTGATCTCCCTGCCCTGGATGTGCCTTTGCACATTATCGTTCTGCAGAGCCAGGGACTTGATCGCCTCTTGATCGGCTTCAGCAGGCACGGAGATCTTGCCCCGCAGCTTGCCGTTGACCTGGATAACCATCTGCAGCTCCTCCTGGATAAGGGCCTGGGGATCATGCTCGGGCCAGGAGCTGCGGGCCAGGCAGGTCTCATAGCCCATCTGCTGCCAGAGCTCTTCGCAGATATGCGGAGTCATGGGATACAGGCTGATCAAGGCAGTGGACCAGGCAGAGGACAGGGCCAGCCTGTCCTGCTCCGTGTCCAGGAGCTCCTCTTTGGCTGCGGAGATCTCGTTCACCAGCTCCATCACACCGGCAATAGCGGTATTGAACTGGAACCTGTCCTGGATGTCTCTGCTGATTCGCTGCTGGGAGGAGTGTTCCTTCCTGCGCAGCTCCCTGGCCCTAGAGCTCAGCTCGGAGTTGTCCAAGACCTTGCAGGGTCCACAGGGGCGAAGCATGGGTCCCAGCTCTTGACCCAGCCTCCAGAGCCGGGACAAAAATCTGTAAGCACCTTCCACACCCTGGTCGTGCCAGTCCAGATCCTTCTCCGGAGGGGAGGCGAACAGGGTAAACAGCCTGGTGGTGTCTGCCCCGAATCTATTCAGCATCTCATTGGGATCCACTATGTTGCCCTTGGACTTGCTCATCTTGGCCCCATCCTTGAGCACCATGCCCTGGGTCAAAAGCTGGCTGAAGGGTTCGCTGACGCCCATGTAACCCAGATCCCGCAAGGCTTTGGTAAAGAAACGCGCATAGAGCAGATGCAAAATAGCATGCTCGATCCCGCCGATGTACTGGTCCACTGGCAGCCAGTAGTCCAGGGCCTGCCTGTCAAATGGTGCGCTGCCAAGCTGGGAGGAGGTGTAGCGGGCGAAGTACCAGCTGGACTCCACAAAGGTGTCCATGGTGTCTGTCTCCCTCCTGGCCGGGCCTTGGCAACTGGGGCAGGTAGCCTGCAGGAACTCCTGGCTCTCTGGCAAAGGGGATCTGCCGTCCTCAGGCATCTGGATCTTAAGGGGCAAGCTGACAGGCAGCTCACTTGCGGGTACAGGCTGGGTGCCGCACTTCTCGCAGTAGACCACAGGGATAGGCGTGCCCCAGTAGCGCTGTCTGGAGATATTCCAGTCCCTGAGCCTATAGTTCACGCTGTGCTGGCCCTGGCCCTTGTCCTGCAGGCGCTCGACTATCCTGGCCTTGGCCAGCTCGTTGTCCAGACCAGTAAACTCCTGGGAATTGACCAGGGTGCCTGGACCTGCATAGGCCTCCTGCAACTCCTTAGCCTTGAGATCCCTGTCCTGGGGCTGAACCACCACTCGTACCGGCAGCTCATACTTGCGGGCAAACTCTAGATCCCGCTGATCATGGGCAGGCACAGCCATAATAGCTCCAGTGCCGTACTGCATAAGCACGAAGTTGGCCACATATATGGGCATTTTCTCCTTGCTCAAGGGGTTCTCGCAGTACAGCCCGGTAAAAATGCCCTTCTTCTCCCGCTCTTCCTCTTCCCTGGAGGCCTTCTTGTCCTCAGCCAGGATCTCCTGCACAAAGCCTTGGATCTCCTCCTGCCTGCCGCTCTTGGCCATAATCTCCGGCAGCAGAGGATGCTCCGGGGCCAGGCTCATGAAGGTAGCCCCAAAAATAGTGTCCGGCCTGGTGGTAAACACCCGCAGGCCATGCTCCGTGCCCAGGACAGGGAAATCAATCTCCGCGCCGGTGCTCTTGCCGATCCAGTTCCTCTGCATGGCCAGCACCCGCTCCGGCCAGCCCTGCTCCAGACCCTCAAGGTCCTGGAGCAGCTCTTCGGCATAGGCAGTGATGCGCAAAAACCACTGGGTCAGCTCCTGGTCCTGTACCTCGCTGCTGCATCGCCAGCAGACACCGTCCTCCACCTGCTCGTTGGCCAGGACTGTCTTACAGCTCGGACACCAGTTCACCGGGGCTTTTTTCCTGTACACCAGGCCCTTTTCCCAGAACCAGAGAAAGAACAGCTGTTCCCACTGGTAGTATCCAGGATCGCAGGTGGCCAACTCTCGCTCCCAGTCCAGGGAGTAGCCCAGCCTCTGCAGTTGGGAACGCATTTCATCAATATTCTTATAGGTCCAAAGCGCAGGATGGGTGCCGTGTTCGATGGCCGCATTCTCAGCAGGCAGGCCGAATGCGTCCCAGCCCATGGGATGCAGCACGTTAGAGCCCCGCATCCATTTGTACCTGGCTATTACGTCCCCTATGGTATAGACCCGGACATGACCCATATGGATGCTCCCTGAAGGATAGGGAAACATCTCCAGGACATAGTATTTGGGCTTATCTGCATCTTCCCGGGCAGCGAAGAGTCTTTCCCTGTTCCAGAACTGCTGCCATTTGCTCTCCACTTCCTTGGGTTTGTATTCCTGCATGGGTCTTAATCCTTGCCTGTATTTTGGAGAAAGGATCTCCGCCAAGATGGGCGGGCTTAAATCTGCCAGGCCCAGCCAGGCCAGGTCTGGGCCGCCAGCTCTAGCTGGCGTCTTTTAGCTCCTGCAGGGAACCCTGCCGGATCTGCTTGGCAATGGCGTCCAGGATGCCATTCACGAATCTGCCTGACTTGCCGTCCCCGAACTTCTTGCAGAGCTCGATGCCCTCGTTGATGGCCACCTTCAGGGGCACATCCTGGCGGTAGAGCATCTCGAACAAGGCCAGCCGCATAGCTGAGAGCTCTATCTTAGCTATGCGCTCCAGACGCCAGTTCTTGGAATGCTCGGCAATTATCTTGTCCAGACGGTCCTGGTGCTCCAGCACCCCCTGCACCAGATCCCAGGCGAACTCCTGTCCGGCAGCCTGATCAGCTCCCCACTCCGGGAAAAGGGAGCTGAAAGTCTGTCTGGCCTGCTCCTGGTCAGGCCTGAGGTAGAAATTGCAGCTGTACAGGACCTGCAGGGCCTGCTCCCTGGCCTGCCTTCTGGTGCTTTGGTTCTTAGCAGCCATTTTGCCCTTGCTTATACCTGCTGCAGGATACGCACGGTCTCCAGGACTGCCTGCGCAGCTTCTGCGCCCTTGTTCCCGGCCTTGCTCCCGGAGCGCTCTATAGCCTGCTCCAGGGTATCTGTGGTCAAGATCCCATAGCCCAGGGGCATGCCTGTTTCCAGGCCCACCTGGGCCAAGCCCTTGGAGACCTCAGCAGCCACATACTCGAAATGCGGAGTGGCTCCCCTGATCACAGCACCCAAACAAATCACCCCGTGGAAAGACTGTCTCTGACAGATCCTCTTCACCACCACAGGCATCTCAAAAGCGCCAGGGATACGCACCAGCTGCAGATCATCCTGCCTGGCCCCATGTCTGCTGAGGTAGTCCAAAGCCCCGGAGATCAGCTTCTCCACTACAAAATCATTGAACCTGCTAGCCACCAGGCAAAAACTCAGCCCTTCTGCCTGTAGCTGGCCCTCAATAGTCTTGACCTGCATCATTTGCCCATCCCGCTTTTTTCCAGCCCCTGCGGCTCAAAGTAGTCCAGCAGGTGGCCCATCTTTTCCTTCTTGGCCCGCAGGTAGCTGGCGTTGGTCTCACACAAATCCCCCTGCAAGGGCAGCCTCTCCACCACTTCCAGACCGTAGCCCTCCAAGCCCACTATCTTCTTGGGGTTGTTGGTCATGAGCCTCATTTTGGAGACCCCCAGGTCTACCAGAATCTGAGCCCCTATGCCGTAGTCCCTGAGATCAGGCTTAAAGCCCAGGGCCAGGTTGGCTTCCACAGTGTCCTGGCCCAGATCCTGCAAATGGTAGGCCCGGATCTTGTTGCCCAGACCAATCCCCCGACCTTCCTGGCGCATGTACAGCACTACGCCTTTGCCCTCCTGCTGCACCATGCGCATGGCCTCCTGCAGCTGGGAGCCGCAATCGCAGCGCTGGCTGCCGAAGACATCCCCGGTCAGGCACTCGCTGTGCACCCGGACCAAAATCGGCTCCTCCTCACTGATCTCCCCCTTGACCAGGGCCATGTGGGTGAAGCTGTCAATATCGCTCTGATAGGCTATAGCCCGGAAGTCTCCATGGCAGGTAGGCAAATGGGCTTCTCCCACCTGATGCACCAGGGAATCGAACTTGGAGCGGTAGCGAATCAGATCCTCAATGGTGGCAATCTTCAGACCGTGCTCCTGGGCGAACTCCTCCAGGTCCGGCATCCTGGCCATCTGCCCGTCGTCACGCATGATCTCGCAGATAACCGCAGCAGGCTTCAGGCCTGCCAGCTTGCTCAGATCCACGCTGCCTTCGGTCTGCCCTGCCCTGACCAGCACGCCGCCCTTTCTGCCCCGTAAAGGGAAAACATGCCCCGGGGTTGAGATATCCTCAGGCTGGGCATGGTCCTGCACTGCGGTGCGAATGGTGGTAGCCCGATCCCGGGCAGAGATCCCGGTGGTCACTCCTTGGGCTGCCTCTATGGACACGGTGAAGGCAGTCCCGAATTTGGACTCGTTGCGCCTGGGCTGTAGCTCCAGCTGGAGCCTGTCCACCCACTCCGGGGCCAGGGCCAGGCAAATCAAGCCCCGGCCGTACTTGGCCATGAAATTGATGGCCTCAGGTGTGACATGCTCCGCGGCAATGGTCAGATCCCCCTCATTCTCCCGATCTTCGTCATCCACCAGGATCAGCATCCTGCCCTGCTTGATCTCCTCTATGGCCTCTTCAGGCTTGCAAACCGGCATGGTTTTATCCTTGTGACTAGTTAGATTTTTTAAAATCCGTGCCTGCGCAGAAACTCCAGGCTCAATCCTTCACGGCCCCCAGACTCCTGACTATTATCCTGCTCCTGGACCCCAGTCCAGGGGGCAAGCATGTTCTCCACATATTTGGCTATGATATCCACTTCCAGATTCGCCTGCCAGCCCGGCTTCCAATCCGCAACAGCAGTCTCTGCCCGGGTGGCTGGAATAACATTTACCTCCAGGTATCCGGAAGCGCAATGGTTCACTGTCAGACTGATCCCATCCAGGCACACCGAGCCCTTCTGCACCACATACCTGGACCATCGGTCAGGGAGCACAAAGCCGTACAACGTGGATTGGCCTGCAGGCTGCACCTTGCTCAGCTCCGCCAGACAGTCCACGTGCCCGTTCACCAGATGGCCTCCCAGCCGGCTGCCGACAGTCAGGGCCCGCTCCAGGTTGACTCTGGATCCGGGCCGCAAGAGGCCCAGGTTGGTGCGCTCCATGGTCTGGGCAGAAGCATAGACCTGGAACCACTGCTGCCCAAAGTCTTCCACGCTCAGGCAGGCCCCGTTCACAGCAATGCTTTCCCCTGGCACAATATCCTTGAAGCCTGGCTGCGGAGCAATGCTGATCCGCCTCTCCCTGCCGCCCAGGTGCTGCATGGATTCAATTTTGCCTATGCTCTGGATCAAGCCAGTGAACATCCAGCCCCTCTAGCTACTGCTTGGCCGAAAACTCACCCATCTACTGCGTTGCTGCAACATTTTGAAATCCTCATGTATTAGTATACACTGCGGTTTCAAAATTTTTTGCTCCTTGTATATGGGCAAGTTTACGGCCAATCACGGTTTTCGGTCAGTCACTAGCTAATATCCCTGTGCAGGCCAGGCCTCAGGCGCAGCCAAAGATCCCGGCCCAGGTACTTGTGTGCAACGAATCTCCAGCTCAGGCACTCCCGCATATCCTGCACCCGCCTGCCCCAAAGCACAGGCACCGCCTGCTCGTCCCCCAGGACCTTAGGGGCCAGGATAAGCTGCAGCTCGTCTGCCAGGCTGGCCTGCATGAGCTCCAGGCCCAGCCTGCCTCCGCCCTCACAGAGCACATAGTAGCAGCTGAGCTCAGAGAACAGCCTCTTGAGCCCGGATTGCAGATCCAGACCGGAGCCTTTGCGCTCCAGGGGCCAGATCCGGGCTCCCAGCCTCTGCAGTGCCCTGGCCCTGCAGGAAGCTGCTTCCTGCTCGCTGGTCAGGAAAATGGTCTGCTGGGGCCGCTTTTGCAGCAGGTCAAAATCCGTCCCTGCTTCCGGCAGGCTGCTGCCCAGGACCACAGCCCAGGGCTGCTTGTCCTGGCTGAAATCCTGCAGTCTGCAATCCAGGCCAGGATCATCCTGATAAAATGTGCCCCCTCCCACCAGCACAGCCTGTACCCTGCTGCGCAGGTAATGTACCTGTTCTTTGGCCTGTGGCCCGCTGATCCTGGCTGGCCGCCCTCCGCTCAAGCCTATTCTGCCGTCCAGGCTGCTGGCCAGCTTCAGCAGCACAAACGGCCTTTGCTCCTGCTGCCAGAGCATGAAGTCAGAGATCAGATCCCTGCAGGCCTGCTCAGCCACCCCTATTTCCACTTCCGCTCCCTGGGCCTCTAAATACTCGGCTCCGCCCCCCTGGACCCCGGGGTTGGGATCCTTGCAGCCCACCACCACCCGCCTTATGCCCTGCTCCAGAACAGCCCTGGTGCAGGGTGGAGTTCGGCCCTGGTGGTTGCAGGGCTCCAGGGTCACGAACAAGGCGCATTCCTCTGGCCTGTATTCCGGGGCCAATGCTGCCTGCTGCAGGGCCTTTGCTTCAGCATGGGGCAGGCCCGGCCCCTGGTGCCAGCCCCAGGCCAGAATACGACCCTGCTGCAGGACCACCGCCCCCACACATGGGTTGGGAGCGGTCCTGCCCCAGGCTTTCCTTGCCAGCTCCACAGCCTGGAGCATACAGTTTTCTTTATCCTCCAGCCCCCAGCTATCCAGCCAAAAGCCCTTCATCCTAGTCCTCTACCTGCAGCCGAACCTGCTCCAGTCGCTTATAAACCAGCCCGGCCTCCTGCAGCAGGGCCTCTGCCCAAGGGTCTGGATAGCCGCTGCCGAAATATATAGCCCTGAACCTGCAGTTGATGAGCATCTTAGCGCAGATCAGACAGGGCTGGGTTGTGCAGTACAGATCAGCTCCCACCAGGGGCACGCCGTGGACTGCTGCCTGGATGACCACATTTTGCTCCGCGTGCAGCCCCCTGCACAGCTCATGCCTTTGCCCGGAGGGGATCTGCATCTGCTCCCGCAGGCAGCCCTGCTCCAGGCAGTGCGTCAAGCCGGACGGCGCTCCATTGTACCCGGTGGCCAGGATCCTCTTGTCCTTGACCGCCACAGCGCCCACCTTCCTGCGCAAACAGGTGGAGCGCTCCGAGACCATCCTGGCTATGCCCATGAAATACTCGCTCCAGGGCATTCTGCTTTGCGCCAATTTTCCTCCAGCCAGACCTAGTCCTGGTAGCGCTTAAACAGGATGCAGGCATTGGTGCCTCCAAAGCCAAAGGAGTTGCAGAGCACGTAATTTACCTGCTGCTGCCTGCTCCCCTCCCGCACATAGTCCAGATCGCACTCCGGATCCGGATTCTCCAGGTTGATGGTCCCCGGTATCCAGTCTTCCTGGATGCTCTTCACACTGAATGCGCTCTCTATTCCGCCTGCCGCACCCAGCATATGGCCTATCATGGATTTATTGGCGGTAATAGGAATCTGGTAGGCGTGTTTCCCAAAGACATTCTTGATAGCCCGGGTCTCGCAGATGTCATTGAAGTAGGTGGCTGTGCCGTGGGCATTGATGTGATCCACATCCTTGGGGCTAATCTCAGCTTCATTTATGGCTGCCTGCATGGCTAGGGACATGCCCGCTCCGCTGTCATCTGGGGCAGTAATGTGGTAGGCGTCAGCAGAGGCCCCGAAGCCGCAGACCTCTGCCAGGATCGGGGCTCCCCTTTCCTGGGCGTATTCCAGTGATTCCAGGAGCAGAAAGCCGCTGCCCTCGGAAATCACAAACCCGTCCCGATCCCGGTCGAATGGCCTGGAAGCCTGTTCCGGATGCTCATTGTTGGTGGACAGGGCCTTCATGGCGTTGAATCCTGATACAGCCATAGGGGTAATGGTGGATTCCACCCCGCCGCAGATCATAGCCTTGACCCGGCCCAGCTTGATATCCGAATAGGCGTAGCCGATGCTGTGCACCCCGGAAGCGCAGGCAGAGGTGGTGACCAGGTTGGGGCCCTTGGCCTGGGTGAAGATGGCGATCTGGCCCGCAGCTATATTGGCGATCAGCTTAGGGATATAGAAAGGAGAGATCTTGCCCGGACCCTTCTTGATAAGCCGGGTATGGAATTCCTCTATGGTCTCCAGCCCGCCCAGTCCGCAGCCCAGCAATATACCCACCTGGGGAGCATTCTCCTCGGTTATCTCCAGGCCTGCATCTTGACAGAGCATCTGGGCGCTGGCCACTGCATAGCGGTTAAAACGGTCCATGCGCTGGATCTGCTTGCGGCTCAAGTACTCTTGCTCCGCAAAGTCCCGGACTTCTCCAGCAATACGCGTGGCAAAGCCCTGACAATCGAACCTGGTAATGGGCCTGATCCCTGATTCTCCGGCCAGCAGCCTGGACCAGGAGCTCGCCAGGTCACTGCCCAAGGGGGAGATGCTGGCCATGCCGGTTACAACTACTCTTTTGCCAATCATTGCAGCCTCAATGCATAATTTTTCCCGGGCCTATGCAGCCCGGATCTAGAAGGCCAAGTCCGAATTGCCGCAGCCCAGACCAGATCCGGACCTGGCCTGGGCCAATCTTGCCTTTAGGTCTGTACCGATTCTACGTACTTGATAACATCCTGGACAGTGCGCAGCTTCTGGGCCTCCTCATCATCGATCTCGATCCCAAACTCATCCTCCATGGCCATGATCAGCTCGGTCAGGTCCAGGGAGTCGGCACCCAGATCATCCACAAACGATGCCTCAGGGGTAACCTGGTCCTGGGGCACATCCAGCTGCTCCGCTACAATTTCCTGTATTTTCTCCAAAAGTGCCATATTGCCTCCTCGTCATGTTATTTTGGCTGACTGTTACTGCCTGGCCCGGGCCCCTACTGGTAAAGGCCGCCGTTGACTCCGATCACCTGTCCGGTAACATAGCCCGCTGCCTCAGAGGCCAGCCAGGCTACGGTATGGGCCACATCCTGGGGTTGGCCCAGCCTGCCCAAAGGTATTCTCTGCTGATACTGCTCCTGCATCTCCTGCCCCAGCTCCCGGGTCATCTCCGTACTGATGAACCCCGGAGCCACAGCGTTGACCGTAATGTTCCTGGAGGCCAACTCCAGGGCAGCTGCCTTGGTCAGGCCCAGCAGACCGGCCTTGGCAGCGCAGTAGTTGCTCTGGCCCGGATTGCCGCTCTGGGCCACCACAGAAGAGATATTGATGATCCTGCCCTTTTTCTGCCTGAGCATCACCCTGGCGGCCTGCTGCAGACAGAAGAAGGGGCCAAAGAGGTTGATGCGCAGCACATCTTCCCAGTCTTCAGGCTTCATGCGTGCCAGGAGCCCATCCCTGGTGCTGCCGGCATTGTTCACCAGAACATCCAGATAGACCTTCTTCTGGATATGCTCCCGGAAGAATTCCACCACTGCCTGCTGGTCCTGGATGTCCAGAGCAAAAGCCCGGGCCTGGCCTCCTGCCTCCTGGATCTCCTGCGCCACCTGCTCCGCCTGCCCCTTTTGGCTGACGTAGGTGAAGTAAACCTGCCAGCCAGCCTCAGCCAGCTTCCTGCAGATGGCCTTGCCTATTCCCCTGGAGCCTCCGGTGACCAGGGCGGTTTGGGGTAGCTCGCTCATATGGCCTGTCCTTATGTCTAGCAAAATATTAGGCTTAATCCAAGTACTGCTTGCCTGGGAGCTAGAAGCGCAGCAGGCCAGCGCCCCAGGTCAGACCAGCTCCGAAAGCCACGAGCAGCACGGTGTACCCGGGTCGGATCCTGTCCTGGAGCTGGGCCTCGCTCAGGGCAATGATCACCGAGGCCGCAGAGGTGTTCCCCAGGCGGTCCACGTTCACGAACACCTTTTGCATGGGGTACTCCAGCTTCTTGGCCAGGGCCTCTATAATACGCAGGTTGGCCTGGTGAGGAATGAACAGGTCCACATCTTGCGTCCTGAGCCCATTGCGCTCCAGCACATTGTGAGTGATCTCCGCCATGCCCCGCACTGCATGCCTGAAGAGCTCCCGGCCCTTCATGTGGATAAAGTACTCCTCATCCACCGTGTCCCCCAGGCTGAAGGGCTCGACAGACCCGCCCCTGCGGCCCACTGGCAGCAAGTGCCCCAGGGAGCCGTCAGCCTTGAGCAGAGTATCCAGGAGCTGCACTTCCATCCCGGGGCTTTGTGCGCAGCTGACCACTGCCGCGCCTGCTCCGTCCCCGAACAGCACACAGGTGTTGCGGTCCTGGAAATTGACCCTGGAGGTGCAGACCTCACTGCCCACCACCAGAACCTTGGCCCCGGGCTGCAGGCTGCAGATTCCCCTGGCGGTGTCCAGGCCATAGACAAAGCCTGAGCAACCAGCCCCGATATCCATGGCCATCATGCAGTTGCTGGCCCCGAGCTTATCCTGCAGGACGCAGGCTGTGGTCGGTGTGCAGTAGTCCGGGGTAAAGGTAGCCACCAGGATATGGCTCAGCTCTTCAGCCCTGGTCCCGGACTGTTCCAGGGCTTGTCTGGAAGCCTCCCAGGCCAGATCTGAGCAGCCCTGCCCCTTGGAAGCCAAGCGTCTTTGCCTGATGCCTGTGCGGCTGACGATCCAATCGTCGTCAGTATTGACCATCTGCTCCAGATCCTGATTGGTCAGCACAGACTCCGGAATATAATGCCCCAGGCCCAGGATATTGATACTGTCTGCCATACTCCGCTTAGTTCCGCAGTTGTTTGTTTGCAGTCCCAGCCTGGGTCCGTCCAGGACCCTGGCGTCTATTCCTTATCCTCTTCATGGGCCTGATTTTTGGATGCTGAGGTATGCAGCATGCTTTTCAGCCTCTGGAATCTGGTGATCTCCGGATTCATCTCCAAGCCCATGCGTATATCATCGTTGGCTTTGTTCCTTATAGAATCCACAGCCATATGCAGGGCTTTGCTGACGGCCTTGGGGCTGGCGGTGCCGTGGCAGACGAACACAGTGCCGTTCAGGCCCAGCAGCGGGGCCCCCCCGTACTCCTCATGATCCAGGCGGTGCACGAAGCGTTTGAAAGCAGGCTTGGCCAGCATAGCCCCCATCCTGGTCATAAACCCATCGTTTAGCTCCTGACGAAGCATCTGAGAGAAGGCCTGGCCCAGCCCTTCGCTCAGCTTGAGAGCAATATTGCCCACGAATCCGTCGCAGACCACAATATCCATATCCCCGCTGAACAGATCCCTGCCCTCCACATTCCCGGTGAAGTTGAGCGAAGTCCTGCCCAGGAGCTGATAGGTCTCGTTGACCTGCTGATTGCCCTTGCCCTTTTCCTCTCCGATATTCAAAAGGCTGACCTTAGGGTGGGGCACCTGAAGCACATTATGGGCCAGGGCCTCGGCCATGACAGCGAACTGCACCAGGTGCCTGGGCTTGGAATCCACATTCGCGCCCACGTCTATCAGGACCAGGGGCTTGCTCTCCCTGGGCAGCAGAGCTGCCAGAGCGGGCCGTTCAATGCCCTTGATCCTGCCCAGGGTAAACATGGCAGAGGCCAGGGTGACCCCGGTGTGCCCAGCGCTGAGCATCCCCTGGGCCCTGCCTTCTTTGACCAGGTTGCAGGTGGCCTGGATAGACGTGTCCTTTTTGCGCCGCAGGATATGCGAGGGCTTGTCCCCCATCTCTGCCACGCTTTCTGCGTGCACTATCTGGATATCCAGTCCCTGGATCTGCTGCTGTTCCAGCTCAGCCTTGATCAGATCCTCCTTGCCCACCAGAAGCAGGGACAGGGAGGTCTCTCTAGCGACCTGCACAGCCCCGGCCACCAGGGCTGCAGGCCCCACATCGCCCCCCATGGCATCTATGGCCACGCAAGGCTGGGGATCAGTATTACTCATCTTTGCTTCCAAGCAGCTGCTGTCCTGCATATTTGCCGCAGGAAGGGCAGATTCTGTGCGGCAGGGAGGGCTCTCCACACTCACAGCTGATCACCGTAGGCTTGGCCACCTTGTGGTGGGAGCGCCGCATGCCTTTTTTGGATTTGGAGGTCTTTTTCTTGGGTACAGCCATAATCTCCTCACGCCTTATTGATTTTGAGGTTTCTGAATATCTCCAGCCTGGGGTCCCCCTGGACTACCTGGCATTGGCAGCGGCCCTGGTTCAGGTTCAGGCCGCAGACCGGGCAGATGCCCTGGCAATCCTGTCCGCAGACGTGCTTGAACGGCAGCTGGAGCATGAACTGCTCCCAGAGCAGACCGCCCAGATCCAGCTCCAAAACGCCAGCACTGCTGCGAATGAACTCCGGCCCCAGCCTGTCCAGCTCATCCTTTGGCTCCAGGGTCTCCAGGAGGTGAAACCTGCTGTCCAGGCCAAGCTCAGCAGGCTCCGCGCATCTAGAGCAGGGCATGCTCACCCTGCCTGTCAATCTGCCCTGGACAAAGCAGCCCCTTTTTTGAGGCAGCAAAAAGACCAAGGCTTGCAGGGGGTCTAGGATCTCCACCTCCAGCTGGAACTCCTGGATAGGAGTCTGCCAAAGGGCTTGCTCCCAAAAGGTATACTCCTGCCCCTGCTCCGGGATATTGCTCAAATCGAGCCACATTTCAGCCATAGCAGCTCCAGAAACGAACTTATTACTTAGTTTGAGTCTTGCTTGTCAAGTTTACTGCACTTGCGTTTCCTTGACAAATAGGATATAAATTTTCATTTTGCACATCACATTTGCGACCCTGCAGTTTGCAGCCGGGGCAAAAACTTATAAACCACTGCCAGAAGGAGATTGATATGGCTAAAGTCTGTGCGGTATGCGGCAAGAAACCCAGTGTAGGCTATAATGTCAGTCACGCCAACAACAAAACCAAGCGCAGATGCCAGCCCAACCTGCAGAAAGTCCGGGCCCAGCAGCCTTCCGGCTCGGTGCGCAGGATCAAGGTCTGTACCAGATGCCTGCGCAGCGGGGCCGTTCTCAAGCCAGCGGCCTAGGCCAATTCCTGTCGGCTTATAGCAGGGGCGAAACATAATTCGCCCCTCAATTGAAATGCAATACCAGCCTTAGCCCTTTTCCAGCTTGGCCCCCTGCAGCTGCAGCGCCCTGGCCAGGCGGGAGGTGACCCGCTCCCGGCCCATGACTTCCATGATCTCGAACAGCCCCGGAGTGGCGGTCTTGGCGGTCAGAGCCACCCGCAGGGGCTGGGCCAGAACCTTGAACTTGATCCCCATATCCTGCAGATATTCCCTGGTCAGATCCTCCAGGCCCTGCTTGGAGAAGTCCTGCAGCTGCTCGTACTTCTGCAGCAGCCCTTGCAGATATTCCAGAACATCCGCGCCCAGGAACTTGTCCAAAAGCTCCTGATCATACTCCAGATCCCGATCCGCAAGCAGGAAAAAATCGCATTGCCTGGCCATGTCCAGCAAGGTATTGGATCTGGGCTTCAGCAGGGGCACGATCCTGGCCAGATACTCCTGATCAGCCACTGGCAGACCACACTCCCGCAAGTATTCCGGCAGCTTGGCTGCCAGATCTTCGTCCGGACTGGCCTTGATGTGCTGGAAGTTGACCCAGTCCAGCTTTTCCGGATTGAAGATGCAGGCTGATCTGCCCAGATGCCCCTGGTCAAACTTCTGCACCAGCTCCTGCAGGCTGAATATCTCCTGGTCCTGCAGGGACCAGCCCAGTCTGACCAGATAGTTGATCAAGGCCTCCGGCAAGTAGCCCTTTTTCCTGTACTCCAGCACTGACATAGCCCCATGCCTTTTGCTGAGCCTCTTCTTGTCCGGACCCAGGATCATGGGCACATGCCCGAAGCTGGGCAGCTCATACCCCAAAGCCTGATACAGCAGGATCTGCTTGGGGGTATTGCTCAAGTGGTCGTCCCCACGCAGGATGTGGCTGATCTCCATGCTGGCGTCATCCACCACCACCGCCAGGTTGTAGGTAGGGCTGCCGTCAGCCCTGCGCAGCACAAAATCGTCCAGCTCCTTATTTTCCACCTGGACCACTCCCTTCAGCTCGTCCCTGAACAGGGTCTGGCCCGCCAGGGGGGACTTAAACCTGACTACTCTGTTGGGTCCAGGTCCCAGGCCCAGATCCCTGCACCTGCCGTTATACTTGGGCTTCTCCCCCTGGGCCCTGGCCTCCTCCCGCATCTCCTCCACTTCCTGGGAGCTGCACTGGCAGTAGTAGGCTTGGCCGGTCTCAAGCAGATAATCTATGTGCTCCTGGTACAGGTCCAGGCGCTGGCTCTGGAAATATGGACCCTCGTCCCAGTCCAGGCCCAGCCAGGTCAAAGCATCCAGGATGGAATCTGTCATCTCCTGGCTGGATCGGGTCTGGTCGGTGTCCTCAATGCGCAGCACAAACCTCCCGCCCTGATTCCTGGCCCTGAGCCAGTTGAAAAGCGCTGTCCTGGCCCCGCCCACATGCAGATGCCCGGTCGGACTGGGCGGGAACCTGGTCACAATCTCCTGCATAGCACCTCCCAACAGAAACATTGATTTCCTGGTGCCCATTTAGGGCATGATAGTTATTTCTTTTTTTTGCAGCATCAAAACAGCCCGCAGGGCAGGCAAAGGAATCAAGCCCTTGCAATGCCCCCTGCAGACTAGCTCTGAATCAAGTCAAAAGGCGGGCTTGGCCCGCCTTTATGCCCAGATCACACCTTTTGCAGCACCCTGTTCCAGGATCCTGGAAAAGGCCTTGCTCACCGTCAGCCCCGCTGTTGCCTGCAACCGCCAAGTTGATCCAGAATGAAACTTTATTGCTGGTTCATGGCTTATGATCTTGTTTAATATGAAAAGCTGCGGCTATACAGACTCTACTGCCTTGACTTCCGGAATTTCCTGCTTCATCAGTCTCTCAATACCGTTTTTCAGGGTCATCTGGGACATGGGGCAGCCAGCACAGGCACCCTGCAGCTTGACCTGGACAATATTCTGCTCGGTGACATCCACCAGCTCCACATCCCCGCCATCAGCCTGTAGCTGGGGCCTGATCTTGGCCAAAACTTCCTCTACCTTGTCCCGCATATCTATCTCTCCTTGCTATTGGTTATCCAAGGGCTCAAACACCCTACTCCAGGCCCAGGGCCTGCATAGTCTTTTCCGCAGGCCGCCTTTCAGGCACATATACATGCGCGATCTTGTCCTGATTCCATTCCTGGGACACATAGAGCCCGCAGTAGCAGCTGCCGTACTCCTGGATGTCAGCCTTGGCGTACACACAGGGACAGATAATATCCTTGTCCTGCTCAATATTCCCTGTGGCCAGCCTACAGGGACAGGCTGTATACCCGAAGCGCTCCTTATTGGTCAGCAGGCTCTGTAGAAGCTGCCAGACCAGATCCTCATCCTTGTTGAAGTAGAACCCCTTGGGCTCCTGCAACTTTTTGAGCTTTTCGTAGAATTCCTGCAGCTCGCTCATTTCCCTTGCACCGCCTTTTCTATTTGATCCTTCTTGAAGCCCACGATGCACTCCTGCCCAGCCACCAGGGTGGGGAAGGACAAAGCGGGATTGAATTTCTTGACTTCCTCGATTGCCTGATTCCTTTCCTCGCCTGCCAGGCGGTCCACGTAGACCACATCATAGTCAATGCCCAATTGGTCCAAGAACTCCTTGGTCCTCTTGCAGTGGATGCAGGTGGAAAGCGCGTACAGCAAAATATCCTGGGCCATGTTTTTCTCCTTGGTTGGTTTGGAGTTGGGAATGTCTTTGCGTGCAGTTGAAATCCTGATTGGCCAGCCCAAGCTTATCAATTGAGAATAGATACCCTGTGCAGGTTGTCAAGACGCAAGGCCAAAGGCCTTAAGGACCTGTTCCTGGACCTGCTCAGGCTCCCCCCGGGCGTCCAGTGTCCTGATCCTCTCCGGCTCGCTGCTGGCCAGCTCCAGATAGGCCTGGCGCACCCTGCGATGGAACTGCAGGTCCTGGGCCTCGAACTTGCCCTCCCGGATATCGGCCCGGGATTGATCCCTGCTCCTGGCCCGGGCCAGGCTGGTTTCCGCATCCAGGTCCAAAAGGATGGTCAGATCCGGAGCCAATCCCTGGCTGGCCACCTGGCTCAATCCCAGCGCCTGCTCCAGGCCCAGCCCCCTGGCCCAGCCCTGATACGCCAGGGTGGAGTCCACGAACCTGTCCACTATAACCAGCTCCCCGGCCCCAAGTGCAGGCAGGATAACCTCCTGCACATGCTGGGCCCGGTCCGCCAGATACAAAAAGAGCTCTGCCCTGGGGTCCAGCTCCCTGGATCCATCCAGCAGGATTCCCCGCAGCTCTGAGCCCAGGCTACTGCCTCCGGGCTCCCTGCTCAAGCGGACCCCGCGTCCCAGCTGACGCATATGCTCAGCCAGCATCCAGGCCTGGGTGCTCTTGCCGCAGCCTTCTATTCCTTCAAAGGTAACAAGCATTGCTGCATTCTTTCCTTCTGGGTCCTTTGCCTCTGCCCTTGAAAATCCCTGGTATCAGGAGCCAGATAGAATTGCCTCTCCAGGGAGCGCTGGTAAGCAGACCACTGGGACTCAGCCGCAGGCTCAATACCTGCTGTGGCCTGCCTCACGCTGTGCAGTTTAGCGTCCAGATTGTCCGCATAGTGCAGAGCCAGGGCCTCTGAGGTCATGGGCAGCTTGGGGGAGCCAAAGACATACTCCCCATGATGGCTGGCTATCAAGTGCTTGAGATGCATGGCCAGCTCCGGCTGCAGATCCTTAGTCTTATGCAAAAATGGCTCCAGCTTCTCCAGACCCAGCAGGATGTGCCCCAGGAGCCTGCCTTGGTCTGTATACTCCCGGCTCAGGCCCAGCTCCAGCTCCCAGGCCTTGCCCAGATCGTGCAGCACAGCAGCCACCAGCAGGATCTCCCGATCCAGCTCCTGGTGCAGATCAGCCATGTACAGGCAGTGCCTGGACACAGCCA
This sequence comes from Desulfohalobiaceae bacterium, assembly GCA_046546355.1. GTDB lineage: Bacteria > Desulfobacterota > Desulfovibrionia > Desulfovibrionales > Desulfothermaceae > CAZBUB01. The sequence goes on from JBKGXZ010000005.1 coordinate 30,373, forward strand.
GGGTATGCTCCAGCAGGCCACCACGGTAGGCGTGGTGCATGGCCTTGGCTGCAGGCGCGGAAAGCAGCCTGGTCCGGATCTCCGGATCATGCAGGATCTGCCTGCACAGCTTTCTCCAGGGCCGATGCTTCAGATTGTCCCGGCACAGGGCCTCAAGCTCCTGCAGAAGCTCTTCTGGCGGCACTGAGCTGCTGAGAACGAATTGCCCCCAGTCCAATTCTGCCTGCTCGGCATCCAGGACCTGCAGCTGTTTCAATACCAGCTGCAGCTGCTCCCTGAACTCCCTGACCTCACCTTGTACCAGCACCAGCTGCTCAGGCTGCAGGGATTCGTATTCCTTGCTCAATGGGGGCCATATCTTGGCTTCCAGCTCTCCGGTGCAGTCCTGGAGGCTTAAGTCCCAATAGGGGCCGTTCTTGGACTGGGCCAGCCTGGCCCGGGCCAGGGCAAAGATCTCCCTGACCTTTTGTCCCTGTTTGAGATCCTGGATGAATGTGGATTTTTCCTGCATAGCCTGATTTGTCTTTGCCCGGCTTCTGGAATATAATCTTTTTTTCGGCTTTGTCCGGTTACCCTTTGACTTAGCAGCCCTCAGGAGATCTTGCAATATGCATATTATACTCACCAATGACGACGGTATCTGGGCCCTGGGCCTGCGCAGCATGTACCAGGAGCTCTGCGCCGCAGGGCACCTGGTTACGGTCATTGCCCCTTTGACCGAGCAGTCCGCAGTAGGCCATGCAGTGACCCTTAGCTCTCCCCTGCGCATCAAGAAGGTCAATGACGGGGACTTCCAGGGCTACGGCATCTCCGGGACCCCCGTGGACTGTGTCAAAATAGCCCTGGGCACAGTGTTCGACATTGACCCTGACCTGCTCATCTCCGGAATCAACGGCGGGGCCAACGTGGGCGTGGATGTCTTGTATTCCGGGACTGTAGCAGCTGCCACCGAGGCTGCCCTGGCCGGGGTCCCTGCCCTGGCTGTGTCCATAGACGACTTCCAGCCCCAGGAGCTCTCCCAGCAGGCCGAATTCGCAGCCAGGCTGGCCTCCAGTCAGGACTGGAAAACCCTGCCCCAGCGCAGGATCCTGAACCTGAACTTCCCTGCATGCCCTTGGCAGGAGTGTCTGGGGCTCCAGATCTGTCCCCAGACCCAGGCGGTATACCAGGACTGGTACGAAAAAAGGGTGGATCCCAGAGGCGGGGACTACTACTGGCTCTGCGGGGACATCCCGCCCCAGGACCTGGAACCGGGATCTGACCGGGATCTGCTCAGCCAGGGCTATATGACCCTGACTCCGCTGACCTTTGACTTTACTGACTGGAATCTGCTCAAAAAGCTGAGCTCCCAGCAGGAGCAGGGCTTGACCAGGATCCTATAATATGAATGCTTCCCTTCTTAGCTGCGTTCCAGGCCCAGCTCGCGCACTATCTCCTCGGCAGCTTCGGAAATAAAATCCTCTGAGGACAAGCTGCGGTGTTGATCCTGATCCAGGATGGGCCTGGGGTGATTTACAAGCTCTGCTCTGGGCCGTACATTGTATTCAGCAGGCAAGGAGTCCTGGAAGTACATCTCCTGGAAGCCCTGGAACTTCAGAGCGTGCGCAGTGGAGTTGAGCACCGCCTCCTCCTGGCTGTCCAGAAGCTTTAGCTCCTTGGCCCTTAAAAGACCAGCCAGACACTCCCCGCCCTGGGTGCAGGCGATATGCCCCTGGCTGTTGGCCAGGAGCATGGAATCCATGATGCTTTGCTCCTCCACCTGCAGCACCTGGAAAGCCCCCCTGCCTGCCAGGGACTCCAGTTGCCTGGCCAGGGCCCGGACCCTGGAGAAGGACACCGGGTTGCCGATCATGGCTGCCTGGGCCACGCTGGAGGTGACCTGTACAGGCTGATATTCCCTGCTGTCTTCCGGCTGGCTGTAGTATTTGAACACCGGGTCCGCATGCTCTGACTGCACCCCGAAGATCCTGGGCAAAGCAGTGATCAGCCCCAGCCTGTACAGCTTGAGAAAGCCGGCCATGATTGCTGATATGTTCCCGGCATTGCCAATGGGCACGAACAGCGCCTTGCCCTGCAGATCCCAGTCAAAATGCTGGGCCAGCTCAAAGGCGTAGGATTCCTGCCCCAGGATGCGCCAGCTGTTCTTGGAGTTCAGCAGGGCTACCCGGTAATGCTCAGCCAGGTGCTGCACCACCTGCATGCAGTCGTCGAACACCCCAGGCAGCTCAAGAACCAGGGCCCCGCTGCCCAGGGGCTGCCCCAGCTGCTGCGGGGTGACCTTGCCCTGGGGCAAGAGCACCACAGACTTGATGGCCCCGCCCACATAGGCTGCGTACATGGCTGCAGAGGCAGAGGTGTCTCCTGTAGAGGCGCAGACCGTGAGCACCTGGCTCCAGTTGTTCCTGCGCACCAGGTAGCGCAGATAGCTGAAGGCACAGGCCATGCCCCGGTCCTTGAAGGAGGCGCTGGGGTTCTGGCCCTCATTCTTGAAGCCGAACTTTTGGCCCACCTGTCTTTGCAGGTCCTGATTGGCCCAGATTACCGGGGTCTGCCCCTCGCCCAGATAGACTATGTCCTCAGCCTCCAGGATGGGGGAGATCAGCTCATAGAAGCGGAATATGCCCTGCAGGGCAGGCAGGGTGGACATGGCCCTGGTCTGGAAAGTCTGCCGCCACTGCCTGGGGCTGATTTTTTGCAGCTCTGCGAAGCTGGTATCCTGCAGCAGGAACACGTCCCCGCATTCAGGGCAGCTGTAGTGCAGCTCCTCTCCTGGGAAGGCAGCCCCGCAGCCCTGGCAGGCATATTGCATCTGCCCCCTGTAGGCAGGAAAAATATCCTGTTTTGGCATCTCGTTTCCTGTGCTCCTGTTTTGCATCCCAAACTGCAGACCGCTCCAGGCCCAGCAGCATGCCTCACGTGAGGCATAACAGCCGGCCAGCTCCCAGGCTGAAGCTCGCGGTCCTAAGGCCATATCCTGGGCAGGCTGAGCAAAATCAGCAAAAGCCCCAGCCCGATCTTGGCTGCAAAGCCCACTGCCCTGCCCAGCAGAGCCCCCAGGGAAGCCTGTATTGCCTGCCCCCATTTTCTGCCGCTTACCAGCTCCAAGGCCAGACTGCCCAGGAAGGCTCCGGCTAAGGCCCCGATGATGGCCCCCAGGCCCAGGAAGAAGGGTGCTCCCAGCAAGGCCCCTGCGAATGTACCCAGCAGGGAGCCCAGATTGCCCCTGCCGCTGCCCCCGAATCTCCTGCCGCCCCAAAGCTGGCCCAGGAACTCTATGCCTTCTGCCAGAGCAGCCAGCCCCAGGATAAGCAGCATAAAACCCCAGGCCAGCTCCAACTGGGGATGCAACCAGAGCCAAAGCCAGATCAGCAGCACATTTATCCAGTTGCCCGGCAGGCTGAGCAGGTTGGACAGCCAACAGGCCAAGAGCAACAGGAGCAGCAACAGGATCAGGACCAGGCTCATCTCGGCTCAAGCCCTCTCTAGCACGATCCTGCAGGGCTTTCCTGGCCCCGCAGATCCAGGACCCGCTGGGCCTTGCCCTGGGATGTGGGCAGGCTCCTGTGCTCCACCAGCTCCACCTTGGGGGTCACCAGGATCTCCTCCCGCAGCAGCCTGGAGATCTTTTGCTCCAGGCCTTTCAAGATGCGCATATCCTCCACGAAGCACTCGTCCTTGATCTCCACCTTGATCCGCATCTGGTCCATATAGTCGAAGCGCTCCAGCACGATCTGGTAGTTCTGACCCACTTCAGGTACGGACATCAGCACCCTCTCCACCTGCATGGGGTAGATGTTCACCCCTTTGAGGATAATCATGTCGTCCGCCCTGCCGGCGATGCGGTCGATACGCCGGTGTTTCCTGCCGCAGGGGCACTCCCCGGGCAGGATCCTGGTCAGATCCTTGGTGCGATACCTGATCAGGGGCATGCCCTCCCGGTTCAAGGTAGTCAGCACCAGCTCCCCTAGTTCTCCATCCGGCACTGACTGGCCGGTCTGAGGATCCAGGATCTCCACCAGATAGGAGTCCTCCCAGATATGCATCCCGTTTTGAGCCGGGCACTCAAAAGCTACCCCTGGGCCGTTCATCTCCGAGAGCCCGTAGGAATTAAAGGCCCGGACCTGGTACAGGTCCTGGATCCTCTGCCGGATGCCTTCGGTGTGGGGCTCTGCGCCGACAAGGGCGATGCGCAGGTTCAGGTCCTTGGGGTCCAGCTCCAGCTCTGCCAATACAGAAGCCAGATGCAAAGCATAGGAAGGTATGATATGCATGGCGCTGACCCGAAAGTCCCGCAGGAGCTTGATCTGCCGCTTACTGTTGCCTGCTCCTGCAGGAATGGTCAAACAGCCCAATCTCTCTGCGCCGTAGTGGATGCCCAGGCCGCCAGTGAACAGGCCGTAGCCGCTCAAATTCTGAAACACATCCCCTGGCCGCATGCCCACCATGTACATGCACCTGGCCACCAGATCCGCCCAGGCCTCCAGATCCCTGTGGGTATAGAATATCGCAGTAGGGGTGCCGGTAGTGCCGGAGGATGCGTGCAGCCTGACCATCTGCCCCAGATCAAGGGCCAGGAAACCGTCCGGATATTGCTCCCGCAGGTCCTGTTTGCTGGTCAGGGGCAGCTCCTGCACCAGATCCATGTCCTGGCTGATGCTCTCCGGCAGATCATTGGCTATTTTGTCCTGGTAATGTCTGGATTGTCTGGCCCGGGCCAGAGTCTGGGCCAGCCTCCTGGCCTGCAGATCCTCTATGCCCTGCCTGCTCAAAGCCTCCTCTGGATGCAGGAACCCGCTTTCATCCCGGCCCTGGGCATTGTGGTTCAGAAAGTGCATAGCGAACTCCTTGGCTTAGCTCCCGCTTAATCCCGCCTGCTCCGAAGGTTCCGGTACCTTGGCCAGATTCTCAAATGCAGTGCAGTTGCCCAGGTAGGACAAAGTGGCAATGCCCACTGGCCCGTTGCGCTGCTTGCCCACAATGATTTCCGCAGTGCCCCTGTTGGGATTGTCCTCCCGGGTATTGTAAACCTCGTCCCGATACAGGAAGACTATCAGATCCGCGTCCTGCTCTATGGCCCCGGATTCGCGCAGGTCAGAAAGCATAGGCCGCTTGTTGGTCCTCTCTTCCACCTTCCTGTTCAGCTGGGCCAGGGCCATGACCGGGACATCCACCTCCTTGGCCAGGGCCTTAAGATTCCTGGAGATATGAGAGATCTCCTGCTCCCTGGAATCCTTCCTCTGACTGGTGTGCATCAGCTGCAGATAGTCCACCACCACCAGCCCCAGGCCCTTCTCGCCCTTAAGTCTTCTGCAGCGGGCCCGAAGCTCCATAGGATCCAGGGAAGGGGTGTCGTCGATATACACCGGGGCCTGGGACAGGACCTCTGCAGCCTGATATAGCTTGGTCCAGTCCTCATCCTGCAAAAAGCCGCTGCGCATCCTGCTTAAGTCCACTTTACCCCAGGCGCAGAGCATGCGCATCATGAGCTGCTCCATGGACATCTCTAAGGAAAAGATCGCCGTGGGCACATCCTCCATAACCGCAGCCCGCATGGCCACGTTCAGACCAAATGCGGTCTTGCCCATGCTGGGTCTGCCAGCCACGATGATCAGGTCCGTGCGCTGCAGCCCCGCAGTAATCTTGTCGAACTCCTGATAGCTGGTGGGCACGCCCGTGATCAATTCCCGCTGCTCAAAGCGCTTCTCCAGGTACTCGAAAACCTGGTGCACCAGCTCCTGGCTGCTCTTGAAGCCTGTCTTACTCCTGGCCTGGGAGATGGCAAAGATGGTTTGCTCAGCCTTGTCCAGCAGGGTAGCGGTATCTTCTGCGGACTGCTGGGCCTGGGTGATGATCTCCGAGGACTCCTGGATCAGTTGCCTGCGTATAGACTTTTCCTGAACTATGTGGGCGTAGTGCAGGGCATTGGCAGCACTGGCCACAGATTCGGTCAGGGAGGTCAGGTAAACTGCCCCGCCAATATCCTCCAGCTGACCCTGTTTCTGCAGCTCTTCGGAGACCGTCACCAGGTCCACAGGGGTGTTTTGGCGGTAGAGATCCAGGAAGCAGCGGTAGATCTTCCTGTGCGCAGGGGAGTAGAAGTCGCTTTCCTGCAGCAGATCCACCAGGGAATGGAAAATGGAGTTGCGCAAAAAAACCCCCCCCAAAACCGCCTGTTCAGCTTCCAGATTCTGGGGGGGGAGTTTGCTGAGCAGCTCATTATTGATCTGGCTCTGGGGCTGCTTGGGGCCTGCTTCAGGGGATGCGGCGCTGTTATCCCTGCTGTTCCAGGCCTTGCGCTTCGTCATGTCTAATCACTGAGACCTTTACTTCTGGTTTGACCTCTGGATAGACCCTGACCGGGATCTGGTATTCACCCAGGGCCCGAATGGGCTTTTCCAGCTCAATCTGTTTCTTGTCAATGCTCAAGCCTTTGTCCTCCAGGGCCTGGGCAATATGGGCATTGGTCACAGAGCCGTAGAGCTTATCCCCTTCGCCTACCCTGACCGGAATCAGCAACTCCAGCTCCTGCAGGCGCTGGGCTGTCTTTTCAGCCTCTGAGCGCTGGGCCTCCAGCTCTGCTTCCAGTTTCTTCCGCTGCTGCTCAAAGGCCTTGAGATTGGAAGCAGTAGCCTGCATGGCCAGTTTTTTAGGGATCAGATAGTTCCTGGCGTAGCCAGGCTTGACCTTCACCAAGTCCCCCAGCTGGCCCAGATTCTCAATATTGGTACGCAGAATAACTTGCATGGCGTTTTTCTCCTAGCGGGTCTTTTTCTGCGCCTCCACGCTGTGCACAGAGGTATAGTACATCAGGGCCATCTGCCTGGAACGCTTGATCTCTGTGGTCAGCCTGCGCTGGTGCTTGGCGCAGGTGCCAGTAATGCGTCTGGCTATAATCTTGCCCTGCTCGGTGATAAAATCATGCAGTATATCCGGACGCTTGTAGTCCAGGGGCAACTCCTTGTCCGCGCAGAAGCGGCAAAACTTCTTTCTGGGGGTAAACTTGAAAGCCATTTTAGCTTGCCTCCTGTGCTGTGGTCTGAACCGAGTCCTGCAGCTTGACAGTCAAAAACTTGAGCAGGCCCTCCGCGATCCTGATCCTGCGCTCCAGTTCGTGCACGGTGTTCCCTGGAGCAGCATACTCCAGGCGCAGATAATGCCCTTTGCTGTGCTTTTGCACCGGATAGGCCAGGTCCTTGAGGCCCCAGTCGTCCACGGTGAGCACCTCTCCAGAATACCTCTGCACTACCTGGCTCAGATCGTCCAGGACCTTCTGCCTCTCCTCAGTGGTCAAATCCGGACTGAAAAGCAGCAGCGTCTCGTACTTGTTTGGCATAGGCGAGATCTCCTTTTGGTCTATGGCTCCAGACATACGCTGCCTGGAGCAAGGTGTGAGAAAAGAGTAAATTTAGGCTGAGTGTAAAATAATGTCAAGAGCTTCCGCTGTGCACAATCCCGGTTGTCCTAATATTCCAGCATCTCCGGGGACTTGATTTCTATATCTGCCCTGTCGCGCAGGTCGCTGAGAAAAGCCTCCATAAACATCTGCCTCTTGCTCTGGTTCAGGCTGGAGACGAGATATTCCCGGCTGGCTTGCCACTGCTCCTGGGAAGGCTGGTTAAATTCCTCGACCCTGGCCAGGACATAGCCGGAATCCAGCTCATAGGGGCTAGGTAGCCACTGCCCGGGCTCTGACCCGAAAACCTGGCTCACCAGCTCCTGGTTCTGGCCCAGACCAGGAATCCTGCCCTGTCTGGTGAAGGCCGGGCTGACCTGGAGCTGTTCCTGGTATTGGTCTGTTTCTCCCTGCTGCAGGTCTTGCAGGATCTTTTCCGCCTCTCCCCTGGCCAGAAATTTGGCCTTTTCCTCGCGCAGCCTGTTTTCTATCTCTGGCTGCACATCTTCCAGGGGCGCGACCTGGGGCTCTTTGTGCCCGGTCTTCTGGGCCAGCAGATAGCCGTCAGCAATTCTGAGCGGAGACTGGGTGGGCTCTTTCTCCTGCAGGGCAAAGAGCTTCTCCAGCTGCTCCTGGTCCAGATCCAGCTTCTGAGGCCCTTCTTTCCTGCTGAACCAGTCGCTTTCACTGACCTGCAGGTCCAGTTGCTCTGCAGCCTCCTGCAGGCTGCCTGTATCCAGCACCAAAAGCAGCGCCTCGTCCAGGAGATCCTCCATGGCCTGGGCAGCCTTGTCCCGAGCCAGACTGTCCCGGACCTCCTCCCGGACCTCCTGCAGATCCTGGGTGCCCGCCTGTTCCTGATCCTGAACCTGGATCAGGTGCAGCCCGTATTCAGTTCGCACCGGCTCGCTTATCTCCCCGGCCTCCAGGGCAAAGGCTGCTTCTTCGAACTCCTGCAGCATTTCGCCTTTGCCGAACCAACCCAATTCCCCTCCCTGGATGGCGCTCGGGCCTTCTGAATAGGCCTGAGCCAGCTCAGAAAAGTCTTCCCCGGCCTGGATCCTGTCCTTGAGCTCCTGCAGCTCTTGCCTGGCCTGCTCCAGATCCTCCTGGGCAGCATCAGGCTCCAGCTTAAGCAGGATGTGCCCGGCCTTGACCCGCTCCTCCTGCTGGAATAGATCCTGGTTCTGCTCATAATAGGCCTGGATCTCATCATCTGAGACTTCCTGGTACCTGGCCAGGGCCTCAGGGGTCAAAGCCAGATAGCGCATCTGCATCCGGGCCGGTTCCTCGAACTGATCCTGGTTTTGCTCATAGTACTCCCGGATCTCTTCCTGGCTCAGACTGACCTGTTCCAGATAATCCTCCCAGGGCAGATGCAGGTACTCCACCCTGGCCTCGGTGCTTAAGTAGCGGAAAAAGTCCTTGGCCTGGTCCTCCGAGGCCTCCAGGGGGCTCAGGATCAGATCCTGCAGTTTCTGTCCCAACATATCCCCGCCCAACTGGGCTTCGAACTGTTCCGGACTCATGCGGTTGGACTCCAGCACTGCCTTGTACCTCTGGGGATCAAAATCCTGCCCCTGGCCCTGAAAAACTTCCATGCTGCTGATGGTCTGCCGCACCTCCTGGGAGGTCACGAACAAGCCCCATTCCTGGGCCTTCTGCCGCAGCAGGTGATTATTGATCATCCTGTCCAGGACCTGCCTTTTAAGATCCATACGCTGCAGGTCGCTGTTGGAGAGCTCTGAATTGTTGCGGCGCAGGGAATCCGCCTCCCGCTCATAGGCCTGGGAAAAGTCCCGGTCCAGGATCTTCTTGTCGTTCACAGTGGCCAATACAGGTTGCTCATCATTCTGCATGCCCCCCACACCCCAGAATATAAAGACCAGGACAATAATCCCGAACATGGCCTTGACGACCCAGGATGAGGCGTGCTCGCGCATGAATTCTAGCATATTTGCTCCGCTAAATGATTATTCTGCAGACTAGCTGCCCAAGATCCTCTGCCGCACCAGGTTCAGCCTGCCCCCGGCCTGGATCACCTGCAGCTCCTCGGGGCTCAGGTCATTGCCTGCCAGGATCTCCAGCTCCTTGTCCTGGACCTGGATCTGGACATCCCCGCCCGGGGTCAGTTCCCAGCAGGGCAGGCTCAGGACATCCCCTTGGCTCAACCTGGCATAGTCCTCTTGGTCCCGAAAAAATAAGGGCAGGATGCCGAAGTTGATCAGATTGGCCCGATGGATTCGGGCCAGGGACTTGGCCAGCACCGCTGCGACGCCAAGGTGCCTGGGCGCCAGGGCGGCATGTTCCCTGCTGGAGCCCTGGCCGTAATTTTCCCCGGCCACTATCACACCCTGGCTCGAACTTTGGGCCCGCTGCTGGAACTCAGGATCCAGCCTGCTGAAGACATGCCTGCTGATAGCCGGGATGTTGGAGCGCAGGGCGGTGATTTCTGCCCCTCCAGGCAGGATATGGTCCGTGCTCACATTGTCCCCAGACTTGAGCCATACCGGGGCCTGCAATCTCTCGGGCAGGGCAGGGAACTCCTGCAGGGGTGCTATATTGGGCCCCATCTCTACCTGCACTGCAGAGCCGTCCTGGGGCGGGTATAAAAAATGCCCGCGAATGGAGGGTGCCTGCTCCGGGAGCTCAAATTTCTGCAGGGGCTGACCCCAATGCTCAGGACAGGAAAAGCCCCCCTGCAAAGCAGCCTGGGCAGCAGTAGCCGGGCTGACCAGGTACACCCCTGCATCCTGAGTGCCGCTCCTGCCCTCAAAATTGCGGTTGAAGGTCCTAAGACTGACCCCCTGGGATACCGGGGAGCCGCCCATGCCGATGCAGGGTCCGCAGGCGCACTCCAGGATCCTGGCCCCGGAGTCGATCAGCTCCTCCAGCAGCCCCTCACTGCTCAAAAGCTTCAGGACCTGCCTGGAGCCCGGGGCGATTATGGTGTCTGTCTCTGGATGCACCCTTTTGCCCCTCAGGATCAGGGCAGCAGTCTTCAAATCCGCATAAGAGGAGTTGGTGCAGGAACCGATCACCACCTGATTCGCTTTCCTGCCTGCCAGCTCCCTGACCTCGACCGCCTTGTCCGGCATGTGCGGACAGGCCGCCATGGGCTGGATGCTACCAAGATCCAGCTCCAGACTTTGTTCGTACCGGGCCCCTTCATCCGCCTCTAGGGCTTGAAAGTCCTGTTCCCGCTGCATGCTGCGCAGAAAAGCAAGGGTCTGCTGATCGCTGGGGAATATGGAGCTGGTGGCACCCAGTTCCGCGCCCATATTGGCTATGGTGGCCCGCTGGGGCACGTTCAGCTCCTGGACTCCAGACCCGGTATACTCCAGCACACAGCCCACCGCGCCCTTGACCGAAAGCTGCCCCAAGAGGTGCAGAATCACGTCCTTGGCAGAGGCCCAGCCCTGCAGGGATCCCTTCAGGCTGACCTGGATCACTCTGGGCATGGGCAGGGTATAGGGCTCTCCTGCCATAGCCAGGGCCACAGAGAGCCCGCCGGCGCCAATAGCCAGACAGCCCAGCCCCCCTGCTGTGGGAGTGTGGCTGTCAGAGCCCAGCAGGGTCTGACCAGGGGCTGCAAAGTTCTCCAGGTGCAGTTGATGGCAGATCCCGGTTCCTGGCGGGGAGAAGACCACCCCGTGCCTGGCTGCTGCGGTGCGCAGAAAGCGGTGGTCGTCCGGATTCCTGAAGCCCATCTGCAGGGTATTGTGGTCCACATAGCTGACTGACAGCCTGGTTCTAACCAGCTGCACACCCATAGCCTGCAGTTGCAGGTAGGCCATGGTGCCTGTAGCATCCTGGGTCAGGGTCTGGTCCATATTCAGGCCGATTTCCGAGCCGGGCAGCATCTCGCCGCTGGCCAGATGGCCGGAGATGATCTTCTGGGTCAGATTCTGGGGCATGCTCATGGTCTTTAGCTTGGTTCTGGTTATGGACTGGGGGTCCAGGAGCAAAGCATACTGCATGTTTCCGGGACATGCGTCAAGAAGGTCCCGGATACAGGCAATATTGAGATACCAGACCGCAGACTAGAGGATGTATCTGCTCAGGTCCCTGTCTTCCTGGATATCCTGCAGCTTGTCACGCACGTACCCGGAATCTATAGCTATTTTCTCTCCTTGATGCTCCGGGGCATAAAAGGATATCTCCTGCAGGACCTTCTCCATCAGGGTATACAGCCTGCGGGCCCCGATGTTCTCGGTGTCCTGATTGATTTTCTGAGCGTATTCCGCGATTTCCCTGAGCCCGTCCTCTGTGAACTCCACCTCCACTTTCTCGGTCTGAAGCAGGGCCCTGTACTGCAGGGTCAGGGCGTTCTGGGGCTCGGTCAGGATACGATAGAACTCTTCCGGGCTCAGGGCCGAGAGCTCCACCCGCAAAGGGAAGCGGCCCTGCAGCTCCGGGATCAGCTCCGAGGGCTTGGAGTAGTGGAAGGCCCCGGCTGCGATGAACAGGATATGGTCGGTGCGCACCATGCCGTACTTGGTATTCACCACGCAGCCCTCCACCACGGGCAGGAGGTCCCTTTGCACCCCTTCCCGGGAGACATCTGTCTGCCTGCCGCTGTCCTGCTTACCGCAGACCTTGTCCAGCTCGTCCAAAAAAATAATCCCGTTTTGCTCCACCCTGTCCTTGGCCAGCTCCATAACCTTGTCCTGGTCTATAAGCCGATCGCTTTCGCGCTGCACCAGGTGCTCGTAGGCATCCTTGACCTTCATCTTGCGGGTCTTTTTCTTCTTGGGGAACATCTTGCTGAACATGTCCTGGAACTGCATCTCCATGTCTTCCATGCCTGGCATGGACATCACTCCCACCTGCATGCCCGGGCCTTCGACCTCCACTTCCACCAGGCGCTCGTCCAACTTGCCCTGTCTCCATAGGCTCCTGAACTTCTCCCTGGTGGAGTTGGCCTGCTCCTGGTCGGCTTCTGTCTGCTGCTGGCCCTGCTCCTGCTGGGAGGACCCCTGGGAAGAGCTCTGCTGGCTGCTGGGCAAAAGCAGATCCAGCAGGGCCTCCTCAGCCAGTTTCTCAGCCTTGCCCCGGACCCGGTCCATCTCCTCCCGGCGGACCATATTGACCCCGATTTCCATCAGGTCCCGGATCATGGACTCCACGTCCCGGCCCACATAGCCCACTTCAGTGAACTTGGAGGCCTCTACCTTGAAGAACGGGGAGCCAGCCAGCCTGGCCAGCCTGCGGGCGATTTCAGTCTTACCTACCCCGGTGGGCCCGATCATAATGATGTTCTTGGGCGTGACCTCCTCCTGCAGCTCAGGATCCAGCTTGCTCCTGCGCCATCTGTTGCGCAGCGCTATAGCCACCATGGACTTGGCCTGATCCTGGCCTATTATGTACCTGTCCAGCTCGCCTACTATCTGTTTAGGTGTCAGATTGAATTCCATATCCCTCTCTCCTTGCCAGCCCTAGCTGCTTTGCTCCCTGCCCAGAACCTCCAGACAGATCTGCTCGTTGGTATATACGCACATCTCTGCCGCAATGCGCATGGAGTGCATGGCAATGTCAGCAGCGCTCAGCTCTGTATGCCTGCGCAGGGCCTTGGCTGCGGCCTGGGCATAAGGCCCGCCTGAGCCGATGCCCACTATCCCGTCGTCAGGCTCGATCACATCACCGGTTCCGCTCAGCACCAGCAGGGACGAAGCATCAGCCACCAGGAGCATGGCCTCCAGGCGCCGCAGGTACTTGTCTGTCCTCCAGTCCTTGGCCAGCTCGACACTGGATCTGAGCAGATTGCCCCCGAACTCCTCCAGCTTGGCCTCAAAACGCTCAAACAGGGTGAAGGCATCAGCCGTAGCCCCGGCGAATCCAGCCAGGATACGATCCTTGTGCATTTTGCGCACCTTGCGCGCGCTGTGTTTCAGAGCAACCGCCTGACCCATGGTCACCTGGCCGTCTCCAGCCATGGCCAGGCCCTGGTCATCCTTGACCGCCAGCACTGTGGTGCCTTGCATTTGCTGCTGCAATGTGTCCTCCTTCAAGACTTAGCTTCTGGCAGCCGCCTGAAAGCATATCAGCGGCTGGATAAGTAATTGCCGGAAAAAAGCTGGCTGTCAACCCAAGTGGGATTAAGGCCCTGCTCTGGCTAAAGCCCCGGGGGCTCTCCTTTTGGCGGGTACCTGCAGTGGAATTCTTTTCCCAGGCAGCTTTTGCCGGTGTGTGCATCTCCACCTTAGCAAATGAACACTTCAGGGCTTTTGTCAATAGCCGCATCCGGTCCGTCTCTGGTTGACACCCTGACAGCCCGGTGTAATATGCGGCCCAAAACTCAAACCATCCGTGTGCAGGGAGCTAGAAAGCAGGCATGTTTCATTCCGGCAGGCAAGTGCAGAAGCATACCCAGGACTTCCAGGATCTGGACCTGGTGGAGATCCCCGTGGAAGGTGTGGCTGCCTACTGGCTTTCCCTGAAGAAAGTCCAAAAGGGCAAGCTGAATACCAGGCTGATCCAAAAAGAGGCTGAATACACCTCAGAGCCCTACATCCAATACCTGTTGCAGCTGCTGCTCTCCCAGTTCACTGAGGACAAGCTGGATAAGTATGCAGCCATAAAGAAGGAAAGCCTGAGCCGGGACCTGCAGCGCAAGCTGACCCTGATCAGCATCGGCCTGCTGGGCATCTCAGCCCAGGAGAACCCCCAGCAGGTCCTGGTGCGCATCATCTCCAAGTTCTCCATCTCGCCCATTGAGGAAAAGAAGATCTTCCAGGCCGCCCAGGACCTGTTGGAAGCTGAAAACAGGGGACAGAAAGTTGCAGATGTGGACCATCGGCTGCAGATAGACAAACTGATCAGCCACCTGATCTTTTACTGCATGCTGAGCAGGAGGCAGGGCAAGCAGGCCTGCCAGCCCTTTATGGGGCATATCCGCTCCTTTTATTTCCGGGAAGGGCTGCAGCTGATCCTGGACGGTTTCGAGCAGGATTTCATCAAATACCGCCTCAACCTGCAAAAAAACGAAATCCTGCAGGAAACCAGGCGCAAGATGGACCTCTCCAGGGAAATGTGCCTGGGCCTGAAAAGCAACTTCAGCTATGACGACCTGTTCAAGATCGCCAACGCCTTCCTGATCTGATACCCAAGCCTTGAAAAGAGGAGCCTATGTCCCGGGACATCTTTACCAAGCGCCGCCAGGCCCTGAGAACCAAGCTGCAAGAGAGCTCCCTGGATGCCTACCTGGTGCTGCATCCAGCCAACCGCTACTATCTGAGCTGCTTCGAGCTGCAGGACCCCCAGTGCAACGAAAGCGCTGGCTGCCTATTGCTCACCTCCCAGGGCCAGGACTTCCTGCTCACTGATACCAGGTATGCCCAGCAGGCCCTGAGCCTCTGGCCTGAACAGCAGCTCTTTATCTACCGCCAGGATCGCAACCAACGCCTTAAAGAGCTTTTGGCAGAGCTGGGCGTCCAGAGCCTGGGCTTCGAGTCCAGGATCATGAGCTATGAAACCTATGCTGCCCTGCAGGACCAGGTGGCCATGCAGCCCTGTCCGGGCCTGGCGGAAGAGCTGCGCAAGATCAAGGACCAGCAGGAGATCCAAAGGCTGCAGGAATCCTGCAGCCTGAATCACCTGGTTTTGCAGCGCCTGGAGCAGGAGCTGCTAAGGCCCGGGATCAGCGAGCAGGAGCTGGCCTGGGCAATGGAGAAGCTATTCCGGGAAAATGGGGCCAGCGAGCTGGCCTTCACCCCTATAGTGGCCCTGGGCCAAAACGCCGCCCTGCCCCACCATCTGCCCGGTCCTCAGCAACTGCAGCAAGACATGCCCCTGCTGGTGGATACCGGGGGCAGGCTGAGGGGCTATTGCTCTGACCAGAGCCGGACCTACTGGCTGGGAGCCGCCCCTGCTGAACATTTCCACCAAACCCTGGACCTGGTGCGCCAGGCCCAGAACCTGGCCCTGCAGGCCATAGAGCCCGGCTTGCCGGTCAAGGATCTCTACCAACTGGTCTATGATTTCTTTACTGCTCAAGGGGTAGCAGAACACTTTACCCACGCCCTGGGCCACGGCATAGGCCTGGAGACCCACGAGGCTCCCAGCCTGGGCCCCAGGAGCCAGGACATTTTGCAGCCGGGCATGGTGATCACCATTGAGCCCGGGCTTTATTATCAGGAGTGGGGCGGGGTGCGCTGGGAGTACATGGTCCTGGTTACAGAGCATGGGGCCAGAGTGCTCTAAAACTTAAGGCCCAGGAGCAGCATATGCCCGCTAGAGAAAAGAAGCCAGCCCCCTGCACACCGCCCAGGTGGTCCCAGCGGCTGTATCTGGAGCTGGCCAAGAAGGACATCGCTTTTTTCAGGTTCCTGCTGGAAAGCCAGGACAATCTGGCCTATATGAGCGTGGTGGACAGATTCACCCCAGTGCTCAAACTGACCTTCTCTCCAGGCCAGGCCGGAGAAGTTGAGGAATTCCTGGAATCCGTAAGCACTGAGCTCGGCATCAGGCTCTTGCCTACCCCCGGCCTAGCTGCGGCAGGAAAAAACCAAGGGAGCAGCCAGAGATGATCAAAGTCACCTGCCTGGGAGCAGCCCAGAGTGTTACCGGATCCAACTTCCTGCTGCAGACCTCCAGGGGCAGAAAGTATCTGGTGGATTGCGGCCTGTTCCAGGGCAAGAAGCATCTGGAAAGCCGCAACTGGGGGCAGTGGGGCTTTGAGCCTGCTGAGATAGAGGCCCTGTTCCTGACCCATGCCCATATAGACCACAGCGGCAGAATCCCCAAGCTGGTCAAGGATGGCTTCAAGGGCAGGATCATCACCTCCCCGCCCACTGCAGAGCTCTGCGAAATCATGCTCCAGGATTCAGCCCATATCCAGGAGATGGAGGCGGAGTGGCTCTCTCGCAAGAAACGCCGCCAGGGCCAGGGCCAGGTTCAGCCCCTGTACACCATGCAGGACGCCCTGAACAGCCTGGAATACTTCCAGCCCCAGCCCAGGGATCAGATCCTGGAGCTGGAGGACGGCCTTAGGGTCAGGATGCGCAATGCCGGGCATATCCTGGGCTCCAGCATTTTGGAGTTCTGGTGCCCTGCTGAGCAAAATCAGGAGCTGAAAGTGGTCTTCTCCGGGGATCTGGGCCAGAGGAGCCAGCTCATAGTCCAGGATCCCCAGCAGATATTCGATGCAGATCACCTGTTTCTGGAGTCCACCTACGGCAACCGCAACCACCGCGGCCTTGAAGAAAGCAAGCAGGAGCTCCTGCAGGCCATCGAATACAGCTACTCCCGCGGGGGCAAAATATTGATCCCGGCCTTTGCCGTGGAACGTACCCAGGAGATTTTGTACATCCTGGGCGAATTTTACAGGCAGGGCAAGCTCCCGGAGATACCTGTCTACCTGGACAGCCCCCTGGCCATAAAGGCCACAGAGATCTTCAGGAACAACAAGCAATACTACGACCATGAGGCCTTGGCCATTGTGGACCAGGGCCTGGATCCCTTTGACATGCCCACCCTGCAGGCCACTCCGAGCACAGCCGAATCCATGGCCATCAACGAGCAAAGCGGGTCAGCAATCATCATCGCAGGCAACGGCATGTGCACCGCAGGCAGGATCAAGCACCACCTCAAGCACAACCTGTGGCGGGAAGAGACCAGCGTGGTCATCGTGGGCTTCCAGGCCGCGGGCAGCAACGGCAGGAAGCTGGTGGAAGGCGCTCAGCAGATCCGAATCTTCGAGGAGAACATCTCAGTCAAGGCCCAGGTGTTTACCATTGGCGGCTTCTCCGCGCATGCGGATCAAAAGGATCTCTTGAGCTGGGTCTCCAACTTCCGCAGCTCTCCCCGGGTCTTTCTGGTCCATGGCGAGCCTGAGGCCAGCCAGAGCCTGGCCCAGGCTATATACAGCGAGCAGGGCCTGCAGGTCCAGATCCCGGCCTGGCAACAGAGCCTGATCCTGGGTCCCCGGGAAGTGCAGGAGGAGGCGGCCCTGCCCGGCCTGGAGCCGGACATCTCCCTGCAGGTCACAAACGCCCTGGTGGACCTGGAAAAATCCCTGCAGAAGCTGAAGAAGAGGACCCAGGAGAAGCAGAATCAAGGCCAGTTGGACGAGGAAGACCTGGACCGGCTGCAGTTCGTACAGCAGGAAATAAGCTCCCTGAACGAAGCGGGCTGTTCCAGGAACTTGCAGGAGTAACAAAACATTTGACGAGGTCCAGGAGCAGCCTTTATGGCTGCTGCTCCAGGCCGAAGAAGGCCTTGGAGTTGGCAGCGGTGATTTCCCAGAGCCTTTCCTGGGCCAGACCCTGCAGCTTGGCTACCTGAGCTGCAGTATAGGGCAAAAAGGCCGGCTCGTTTTTCTGCCCCCTGCAAGGCTCCGGGGCCAGGAAGGGGCAGTCTGTCTCCAGGTGCAGCCGCTGGGCTGGGATTGCGGCAACTGCCTCCTGCAGGGCCCTGGCCTGCTGGAAGGTCACAATCCCGGGCAATGATATCTCCCAGCCCCTGGAGAGGATCTTCCGGGCCAGCTCCAGATCCCTGCCGAAGCAGTGCCAAAGCAGGGGCCTGTGGGCAAAGCCCATATCCTGCAGAATGTCCAGGGTCTCTAGCTCTGCGTCCCTGCAGTGGATCACCACCGGCACTCCCAGCTCCCTGGCCAGGGCCAGCTGATCCCGGAAAGCCCTGAGCTGCAGCTCCTTCTCCTGGCGCAGGCGGTAGAAGTCCAGGCCTATCTCCCCCAAGGCCCTCAAATTAGAATCCTGCACAAAGGCCTGCCTGATGCCCTGCAGTTCCTCGTCTCCTGCCAGATGGGCCTCATGCGGATGCACCCCCAGCAGGAAAAACACCTCTTCCCGGCCTTGAAAGAGCTCCCTGCCCTTGAGGTAAGCCTTATGATTCAGGAACACATTGCCTATGCGCTTAACTCCTGCCGTAGCTGCCCGTTCCAGGACCTCTCCCAGGTCGTTGGCAAAATGCTTCATGTCCAGATGGGCATGACTGTCCACTCCTGTTCTGGGCAGCCCAGACTGCAGCGCATCCCCTTTTTCAGCACAGGCTTCCAAGATTTTTTCTCCTGCTCGTTGGAACTTTTCGTGGGAATATTGATATCATGAGTATCGACATCGATATTTTGACCAATACAGAGGGGCGAGCGCCGCTCGCCCCTCCTGGCATCGCAGCAGCACGTCACTTCAACACGGGCCTAAATGAATGCGCAGGAATAATGACCCACAAAAAACAGGCCGGAGGAATCCGGCCTGTTTTTATCCCTTGCTCGGTGCCGGCTTTTAGGCTTAACCGGCCTGGATCTCGATCCGCTTGGGTTTCGTCTCCGGGGACTTGGGCAGATGCAGCCTCAAGAGCCCGTTCTTAAGATTGGCCTGAATATTTTCCTTGTCCACATTGTCCGAAAGGGTAAATTTGCGCATGTACTGAGCATTGCCGAACTCACTCTCTATCAGTCGCTCCTGTTCCGGCTGGGGATACTCTGTCTTCCCCTGCACAGTGAGCACATTTTCATCTACCGAGATGTCCAGCTTGTCCTTATTTACTCCTGGCATATCCATAAGAATATAATAGGAGTCGTCCTTCTGGATTATATCTGCTGCAGGGCTGACCTGTGGAAGGTCCCTGACCTGCTCTTTGCTGACTTGGTTGGCCATATTCCACCTCCTTATAATTAAGCAGTTTTGATACTGATCTGCTTGGGCTTCATTTCTTCAGCCTTGGGCAAAGTTATCTGCAAGAGTCCATCCTTCATAGTGGCATTGACCTGATCCCTGTCTACCTTGACATTCAGGTTCACTACTCTCTGAAAGGATCCAGTAGGCCTCTCCTGCCTGAAATATCTCCCCTCTTCAGCCTTTTTCTCTCCCTTGATGATCAGGCTGCCCTCGGACAGAGTCAGCTCTACATCCTCTAGCTCTACGCCTGGCAACTCTGCATGAACATAGATATTGTTTTCATCCTGGGTGATATTCAAAGGTGGATATGCAAACCTCCTTTGACTAATGCTGAGTGGATTCCAGAGCTCATCAAACATTCTCTCCAAGTTGCGCGGAAAGCCGTACAGCGTATTAAAGTCCAAAACCATAGCCCTTACCTCCTGTATGCAGTTCTTCTGCTTTTCTAATTCTGATGCCTGTCTCAATTGTTCAAACTAAATAAGCACTGCATAGGAGGTGTCAAGATACAAGCTGTACAATTCTCAACTAGAGCCCTTTTCCCAGTCCTGCAGCGTAAAGGCTTCTTCCACCAGCATGATAGGAATCTCCTCCTGAATGGGATAGACCAGGGCGCAGCTCCTGCAGATCAGCCCGTCCTCCCCAGAGGTCAGCTCCAAATCCCCCTTACACTGCGGGCAGGCCAAAATGTCCAACAGTTCCTTGTTCAACGCCATACCAGCCTCCTTTTTTCTGCTACCGGGAACAGGATTTGTTTTGTTCGCCACAATGGGTTAAAACGTACCTTGTTTGCCTGCAGCAAATTTAGCCTTTTTTGCGATTAACGCAAGCAGGCCCTAAGCCGGCTTAAGAGCATTCACCAGCAAACGAAAAGGAAAGCCGCCATGTCCGAGATTGACCTGCACACCCACAGCAGCGCCTCAGACGGCACACTGTCCCCGAGGGAGCTTATTCAGGAGGCCGTGGACAGCGGCCTGAAGGCCCTGGCCCTGACTGACCATGACACCACCGCCGGCCTGCAGGAAGCCAGACAGGCAGGCCAGGAGCTGGGGCTGGAAGTGATCCCTGGCTGCGAGCTGAGCGTAGACTTCAAACAGGGCCAGCTGCACATCCTGGGTCTGTGGCTGCCCTGGGAGCCCAGGCAGCTCAAGAGCACCCTGGAGGATCTGCGCCAGAAAAGGCACAACAGGAATGAAAGGATCCTGGCCAAGCTGCAGGGTCTGGGCCTTAAGCTGGAGTATTCCCAGGTCAAGGAACTGGCTGGAGAGGCCAGCATAGGCAGACCCCACATAGCCAGACTGCTTTTGGAAATGGGCTATGTGGAGTCGGTCCAGGAGGCCTTTGATCGCTACATAGGTCCCCAGGGCGCAGCCTACGTGCCCAAGGACAAGCTGGGACCCGCCCGGGCCATCCAGGTCCTGCGCCAGGAGCAGGCCACTGTGGTCCTGGCCCACCCGTATACCCTGGAGCTGCCCTGGTCAGATCTGGCCAGGGAGCTCCAAGGCTTCAAGGAGCTTGGCTTGCAGGGCCTGGAGGTCTACTACCCAGACCACACCCGGCAGCAGGTCAACGACTATCTGCAGCTGGCCCGGGATCTGGACCTGCTGATCAGCGGAGGCACAGACTTCCACGGCTCTGTCAAGCCTGACATCAGCCTGGGGGTAGGCCGCGGGGATCTGGAGCTGCCCTACTCCCTGCTGCAGCAGCTAAAAGCCAGCCGCCAGGCCCAGGGGCTGTGGACCTAGCACTCTGGCCCAAAACCCTGAAACCCAACAGCCTTATCCAGCATGCATAAGCACCCCATTCCAGAGCTCCTGGCCCCTGCAGGCAATCTGGAGAAACTGCACACCGCCCTGGCCTACGGGGCCCAAGCTGTTTATTTGGGCGGTCCAGGCCTGAACTTAAGGGCCAGGGGAGCAAATTTCGCCTGGCAGGATCTAGAGCAGGCAATAAATCTGGCCCGGGCCAATGCCTGCCGGGTCTACTTCTGCCTGAACCTCTTGGCTGAACAAAGCCAGCTGCCCCTAGTCCGCGACTACCTGGAACGCTTAAGGGACTACTCCCTGCAGGGGTTGATCATTGCTGATCCTGGAGTCTTGGACCTGGCCCGGCAGAAGCTGCCCGGGTTGCCCCTGCATTTAAGCACCCAGGCCAACACCTCCAATGCCCTGTCTGCCAGGTTCTGGCAACGCCAAGGGGTGAGCCGGGTCAACCTGGCCCGGGAGCTGAACCTGAAAGCCCTGCGCAGCATCAGGCAGCAAGTGCCGGATCTGGAGCTGGAGGTCTTTGTGCACGGTGCCCAGTGCCTGGCCCTGTCCGGCAGATGCCTGCTCAGCGCCTGTCTCACCTCCAGGTCCGCAAACCAGGGCCTGTGCACCCAGCCCTGCAGATTCCAGTACCAGGTACGAAGCATCTGCCTGGAGGAGAAGGAGCGACCCGGGCAGGAAACCCTGCATATTGCCCCTGGTCAAGACTTTGAGCAGATCCTGGCCCCCGAGGACCTTTGCCTGGTCAAGTATCTGCCCTGGCTGGTCAAAAACCGCATCAACAGCCTGAAGATAGAAGGCAGGATGCGCAGCAGCTCCTATTTGGCCCAGGTCCTGGATGTCTACCACACCGCCTTGCAGGATATCTCCCAGGGCAGATACAGGCCCGGCCTGTACTTAAACGAGCTTGCGGCCAGCCAGATCCGGCCCCTGGGCAGCGGCTTCTTCCTGCCCGGCGGGCGCAGGGTATTCTTCAGCCCCAAGAGATCCAGCCTGAAAACCCCGGTTCTGGCCAAGGTCCTGCACAAGCTGGGCCCGGAGCAGTGGCTGCTCAGCGTGCGCTACAGATGGCAGCAGGATTTTTATGTCCATTTGCTGCTGCCCGGGCTGCGCAGACCCCTTATCAAACCTGAAGACTACTGCCTGGAGGATGAGAGAGGCCAAAAAAAGCAAGTGGTCCACTCCGGACAAAGGGCTGTGCTGCGTATCCAGGATTGGCGGCTGCAGCCCGGCCTGATGCTCAGGAAGGCCTGATTATCTCGTAATACCCCTTTTTAGCAGGCCCCAAGTATGCTAGGCAGGATTTGAATACTTACATCCCTGGCAAGGAGCTTGTAGGATGCACGAAGCCCAGGATTTTTACTTGAGCATGCGCCAGGCCAGGATCAAGGTGCGCAGCATCGCGGATCCCGGCCAGGGCCCGGTGCTGGTCTTCCTGCACGAAGCCCTGGGCTGCATAGATATGTGGAAGGGCTTTCCAGAGCAGCTCTGCCAGCGCACAGCCTTGCCCGGCCTGGTCTATGACCGGCTGGGACACGGGGGCTCCTCGCCTTTGCCCGGGCCTGTGGGCCCCAGAAATAAAGACTATCTGCAGCAGGAGGCCTGGGTCTGGCTGCCGGAGATCCTGAACAGCCTGGGCCTGGAGCAGATCATCCCCATTGGTCACAGCGACGGGGCTACCATGGCCCTGATGTTTGCAGCCGCCTATCCCCAGCGGGTCAAATGCCTGATCACCGAGGCGGCCCACGTGTTCGTGGAGGAGATCACCAGGCAGGGCATCCGCAGGGCTGTAGAGACCTACCACAGCACAGACCTGCATCACAGGCTCGCCAAGTACCACGGGCACAAGACCGAGGCCTTGTTCCGGGCCTGGTCCGAAACCTGGCTCTCCCAGGAATTTGCCTCCTGGAACATGGAGGACCAGCTGCCCAGGATAACCAGCCCGGCCCTGATCATGCAGGGTCACGACGACGAGTACGGCAGCGAGAAGCAGGTAGAAAGCATCGTCAGCCAGGTCAGCGGGCCGGCCTGGCCCTGTATCCTGCCGGAATGCGGGCATATTCCCCATCTGCAGGCCAGGGAGCGGACCCTGGACCGGATGCAGGAATTCCTGGCTGCCCACGCTCGTATGAAACAAGATCATCTCGAGTAGAGATTGCTTCGTCAAAGACTCCTTCGCAATGACCTGTGTGCTCCAAGCTAAAAGCTATATCTCTAGCCCGTCATTGCGAGCGAAGCGAAGCAATCTCCATGAACAAAGAACAACCTATAGGGTTTCTTTCTCGAGCAAACTGGACGTCTGCGGCCATGAGGTGGCGCTGACTACAAACAATCCCGGAGGTCGTCATGCATATTCTGTACAAGACATTTAGCGCTGCCCTCATCGTGCTGCTGGGCTGGTCCCTGCCCCTGCAGGCCCAAGAGGAGCAACAGTGGCAGGGGCAGGCCAGAGAAATGGTCCAGGAGCAGCTTCAGGCCAGGGACATTAAGGACCCGGATGTGCTGCAGGCCATGCAGGAAGTGCCCAGGCACAAGTTTGTGCCCCGGCTCTACCAGGAGCTGGCCTACCAGGACCGGGCCCTGCCCATCGCTGAAGATCAAACCATCTCCCAGCCCTATATCGTGGCCCTGATGACCCAGCTGGCTGAAGTAGAGGCCCAGGACAAGGTCCTGGAGATTGGCACCGGATCAGGATATCAGGCAGCTGTGCTTGCAGAGCTGGCCCAGGAGGTCCACAGCGTGGAGATCATCCCGGAGCTGGCCAGAGAGGCAGAAGAGACCCTGCAAGAGCTGGGTTACGAAAATGTGAGGATCAAACCAGGCGACGGTTTCCAGGGCTGGCCTGAGCACGCCCCATTTGATGCCATCCTGGTCACCTGCGCCCCGCCTGAGATCCCGAAGCCTCTCCTGGAGCAGCTGGCCCCGGGAGGCAGACTGGTTATCCCTGTGGGCGAGCGCTGGCAGGAGCTGAAGCTGGTGCGCAAGACTAAGGACAGCGAGATCCGGGACCAGGTGGTGACATCTGTAAAGTTCGTGCCCATGACCGGAGCAGCAGTGCAGGACTTGCAGGAATCCGACTGACAGCTGCAGCAAAGGCTCCAGGCTGCATGCAGCCTCGTATGAAACAAGATCACAACCCATTGAGATTGCTTCGTCGAAGACTCCTCGCAATGACGTGTGTGCTCCAAGCTACCAGCTATATCTTTAGCCCGTCATTGCGAGCGTAGCGAAGCAATCTCCATGAATAAGCTATAGCGTTTCTTTCTCGATCAAACTGGACGTCTGCGGCCAGAGGTGGTGCTGACTGCTGA
>JBKGXZ010000006.1:0-51353 GCA_046546355.1 Desulfohalobiaceae bacterium
TTGGGGCTGACCGCAAGGCAATGGGCGAGCGTCGCTGGTATAAGAAGGGCGAGCGCCGCTCGGCCCTACAGGCAGCGCAAAAGCATGGCGCTATGATCCAGGCCTCTGTAAAACCGCAGGCCTGTAGGGGCGGCTGGCAGTCGCCCTTTTTGCAGGAAGCTGTACCTAGAGATCCAGGAGATCCAGTTTCAGGAAATAAGACATTTAAATGAATATGTCCATACGTAGCTGCAAAAGAGATATCTTTTATTCCAGCTTAAGCTCAGAAGCCAAAAAGGCATTAAAATCTTACTGTCCGCCGGTAAGCTAAGCCAGAGATAGGTCTTGCAAACAGAGCAGGTCCGGTCATAGTCTGAAATAGGGCCAACCTCTTTTATCTCTATAAAAGATTTATGATTTATAGCACAGGCAAAATGTATTAAGAAATAATACTTTTTTAAAGAAAGCTATTGACTCAAATAGTGACCTTTGTTAAGTTCTGAAAAAATAAGTTTTAGTATCTAACTTATATGTTTTATGTTGGTTAAGCCTGTACTTAAGTATACAGGTGACTTGCTTGTAGTATCCAACTACATGCGTGTTAAGTATTGCATCTGAAGGCTCAGCATTCTTTTAACAGGTCTGATGCAATTTTTATTGCTGCTTTAGCTGTATCTTAGCCGCATTGAAGAACCATTGGTCAGGGAAGTTTCGTCTTAAACCAGCAGATTCAGATAGCGCGCAAGATGCCCAAGATACCTGCAGAGATAGAGCTGGTGGAAGTTGGACCCAGGGATGGTTTCCAGGCCGAGTCCTTGGTGATCCCTACCCAGGATAAGCTGCAGTTTATCCAAAACCTGCTGGATGCCGGGATAAGAAAAATCCAGGCCACTTCCTTTGTCAGCAGATCCAAGGTGCCCCAGTTGGCTGATGCTGAAGAGCTCCTCGCGTTGCTGCCCAGGTATGATGGGGTAAGCTATAGCGCCCTGGCCTTGAATACCGGAGGGGTGCGTCGGGCCCTGCAGAGTCAGAGGGTGGATCTGGTGGAGATCTCTCTTTCCGCGAGTAATACGCACAGCCTGCGCAATACAGGAATGGATCTGGAGCAGGCCAGGCAGGAGGCCATGCAGATGGCCAGAATGTGTCTGGGTAGTGCCCAGCCGGTCAAAGCCAGCATTCAGTGCGCTTTTGGCTGCCTGCTCGAGGGCCGGATACCGGCACAAAGGGTCCTGGATATAGCCTCAGATTTGGCTCAAGCCGGGATTTCCAGCATAAGTCTGGCGGATACCACAGGCATGGCTGCCCCGCCTGGGATTGAAAGCCTGGTGAGCAGTTTGCAGGGGATGTTCCCGGATATCCAGCTGGGTCTGCATCTGCACGACACCAGGGGGCTAGGCCTGGTGAACATGTATTGCGGCCTGCAGCAGGGAGTAAGCAGCTTTGATGCTGCTATTGGAGGACTGGGGGGCTGTCCTTTTGTGCCTGGTGCAGCGGGGAATATATGCAGCGAAGATGCGCTGTATCTATGCCGCAGGCTGGGCATAGAGACTGGAATCGATCTGCAGGCCCTGGTGCAGATGTCCCGGGAACTGCAGGACTATCTGGGCCGAGCTCTGCCTGCCAGGATAAATTCCCGGACCTGGCAGGGAGAAATGAACTGACTACTGGAAGCCTGGAGCAAGGAGGACGGAATGGATTTTGATCTAAGCAAGGAACAGGAGATGATCCGCAAGGAGGTCTACAGGTTCGCCAGGAAAGAGATCGAGCCTGTAGCAGCGGAGCTGGACGAAAAAGAGGAGTTTTCCAGCGAGCTGACCCGCAAGATGGGGGACATAGGTCTGTTCGGGATGATCGTCTCTGACCGGTATGAGGGTCAGGGCATGGATTATCTGTCCTACATAATCGCAGTGGAAGAGCTGGCCCGCGTGGACGGCTCCCAGGCGGCCACTGTGGCTGCGGGCAACTCCTTGGGGATCGGGCCTATCTATTACTTTGGCACCGAGGAGCAGAAAAAGAAATACCTGCCCCCTTTGTGCCGGGGAGAGAAGCTCTGGGGCTTCGGTCTGACAGAGCCTACCGCAGGATCAGATGCAGGGGGCAGTCAGACTACTGCGGTCAAGGACGGCAAGGAGTGGGTGCTGAACGGCTCCAAAATATTCATCACCAATGCCTCCTGCGAGATGTCCATGGGGGTCACGGTGCAGGCGGTGACCGGTACCAGGCCCAGCGGCAAGCCTGAGTACACTTGCTTCCTGGTGGAGCAGGGCACCAAGGGCTTCAAGGCAGTGCCCATGCACAATAAGATGATGTGGAGAGCTTCCAATACCTCAGAGCTGTATTTCGACGATGTCCGGGTTGCTGAGGAGAATGTCCTGGGCAAGCAGGGGGACGGCTTTCACCAAATGCTGCAGACCCTGGATGGGGGCAGGCTGTCCATCGGTGCTATGGGCCTGGGCGGTGCCCAGGGCGCATATGAGCAGGCCTTGGCCTATGCCAAGAAGAGGGAGCA
This sequence comes from Desulfohalobiaceae bacterium, assembly GCA_046546355.1. Taxonomy (GTDB): domain Bacteria; phylum Desulfobacterota; class Desulfovibrionia; order Desulfovibrionales; family Desulfothermaceae; genus CAZBUB01. The sequence goes on from JBKGXZ010000006.1 coordinate 2,489, forward strand.
GTTCGGGCAGCCCATCAGCAAGTTCCAGGCCGTGGCCTTCAAGCTGGCGGACTGCGCCACAGAGATAGAATGTGCCAGGAACCTTTTGTACAAGTCCTGCTGGCTCAGGGACAAAAACAGGCCCTTTGCCAAGGAGGCTGCCATGGCCAAGCTTTACGCCTCTGAGGTCATGAACCGGGTGGTGAATCACGCAGTACAGATCCATGGCGGTTATGGCCTGATGAAGGACTACAACGTGGAGCGCTTCTACAGGGATCAAAAGCTCCTGGAAATCGGGGAAGGCACCTCAGAGGTGCAACGGCTAGTGATTTCCAGACATATAGGATGCTAACTCCGCCGGGTCTGGGCGGTTTTGGCTTCAGCTGCTTGGGCTTCTTGGCTTAATAAACCAAGAAATCAGCAAAAAGGGGGGTCAGGATGAGTATCGAGATAGGCAAGACCAGGATCGGCGATGTGGTGGAAGAAAATGCCAGGCAACTCAAGGACAACGTAGCTCTGGCCTATTATGAGTACGACTTCAGGATGAGCTTCGCCGATTTTGACCAAATGTGCAATCGAGTGGCCAAGGGCTTGATGGCCCTGGGAGTGCAAAGGGGCGATCATTTTTCCTGTTGGGCCAACAATCTCCCAGAGTGGGTCTATACTCAGTTCGGAAGCGCCAAGATGGGCGGTGTGATGGTCACGGTGAACACCAACTTCCGTTCCTATGAGCTGGAATATCTGCTGAAGCAGTCAGATTCCAATACCCTGATCCTGACCGGGGGAATCAGGGAGCCGGATGAGTACATCAAGGTGGTCAATGAGGTGCTGCCGGAGCTCAAGGACAGTGAGCCAGGCAAGCTGCAATCCGAGAAGCTGCCCTACCTGAAGAACGTGGTCTATCTGGGCGAGGAAAAGATTCCGGGCATGTTCAACTGGAAGGATATGCTGCAGATGGGTGACTCTGTCCCTGATGCGGATTTCCAGGCTAGAAAGGACAGCCTGGACCCCGAAGACGTGATCATGATGCAGTATACTTCCGGGACCACCGGCTATCCCAAGGGGGTGATGCTCACCCACAGCAACCTGCTAGGCAATGCGCACAGCATGGCGGAAACCATGGGCCTGACCCCAGAGGACGCCTTGTGCATTCCAGTGCCCTTTTTCCATTGCTTCGGCTGCGTCATAGGTACCATGTGCTGCACTGTCTCCGGGGCCACCATGGTGCCTATCACTACTTTCAACCCCAAGACAGTCCTGGAGGCCATAGACAAATACAAGTGCACTGCCGTGCATGGGGTGCCCACCATGTTTATTGCTGAATTGGAAGAGATGGACAAGGCTAAGTACGATACATCCCATCTGAGAACCGGGGTCATGGCTGGTTCCACCTGCCCGGTGGAGGTCATGCGGGGAGTGATAGACAAGATGGGCGCGGAGGAGATGACCATCGTCTATGGCCAGACAGAATCTTCCCCGGGGATTACCCAGACCAGACGCGACGATTCCATGGAAGTGCGTACCGAGACTGTGGGCCGGGCCCTGCCCAACGTGGAGGTCAAGGTCGTGGATCCGGATACCGGCAAGGATCTGGGTCCGCATCAGACAGGAGAGCTCTGCAGCAGAGGCTACCACATCATGCGGGGCTACTACAAGATGCCGGACAAGACCCAGGAGACCATAGACAGCGAAGGCTGGCTGCATACCGGAGACCTGGCTACAGTGGACGAAAAGGGCAACTACACCATTGTGGGCAGGCTCAAGGACATGATTATCCGGGGCGGAGAGAACATCTATCCCAGGGAGATAGAGGAATTCCTGTACACCCATCCCAAGATCAAGGACGTGCAGGTGGTGGGCGTGCCCAGCAAGAAGTATGGGGAGGAAGTGGCAGCCTTTATCCAGCTCAGATCAGATGTGGGCGAGGCTTCGGAAGAGGAGATCAAGGATTTTTGCAAGGACACGATCGCCTATTACAAGATTCCCCAGTATACCTTCTTCGTGCAGGACTTCCCGACCACAGCCAGCGGCAAGATCCAGAAATACAAGCTCAGAGAGCAGGCCATGCAGGAGATCGGGGAGGAGTAAACCCGGATGTAGAGCCTGCGATAAGGCAGACCAGGCAGGAAAAATAACTGAAAGGAGCCGGCATGGAGCAGGAAATTCTCTTGCTGGAAGAGCGGCAGTCCACAGCCATATTGACCCTAAACCGCCCCCAGGCCATGAACGCCTTCAACTTCGAGCTGCTGTTGGCCATGCAGGAACAGATACGCAGCCTGAGGCAAAGAAGGGATATCCGGGCGGTGATCATTACCGGGGCAGGAGAAAAGGCCTTCTGCGCCGGCGCAGACCTCAAGGAAAGGGCCCAGCTCAGCCAGGATCAGGTCAAGGAGTTCATCTACACTATCCGCAGCCTGTTCACTGAGGTGGAGAACCTGAACAAGCCTGTCATCGCAGCGGTAAACGGCATAGCCCTGGGCGGTGGCACAGAGCTGGCCCTGGCCTGCGATATCAGATACGCCTCGGATCAGGCCAGTATGGGTTTGACGGAGACCAAGCTGGCAATCATTCCTGGAGCCGGCGGCACGCAGAGGCTGCCCAGGCTGGTGGGCCGCAGCAGGGCCAAGGAGATGATCTTTACCGGCCGCAGGCTGGATGCCCAGGAGGCGAGCAGGATCGGCCTGGTGGACATGGTCTGTCCAGCACAGGATCTGCTGCAAAACTGTATGCAGACCGCGGAACAAATCTGCGAAAATGGTCCCCTGGCGGTGGAGCAGGCCAAATACGCCATAAACACCGGATTGGAAACGGATCTGCATACAGGTCTGGCCGTGGAGTCCAACGCCTACTGGTTGACCATACCCACAGAGGACAGGCTGGAGGGCTTAGCCGCGTTTCGGGAAAAAAGGAAACCGGTTTACAAGGGCAAGTAAAAGCGAGGCATCAGATGAGCGAAGACAGGTTGAGCGCGGAAAACAGGGAGCATTGGCTAGGCGAGGAACAGAAGCTGGACGCAAGGGTGCAAGAGGCCCTTTGGCCCGGGGGGCAGAAGGCCATTGATCGGCTGGCTAAGCACGGCAAGAAGCCGGTGCGAGAGCTGGTAGATATGCTGATCGACCAGGGCAGCGAGTTCTATGAGCTGAGCCGCCTGGCGGGGTTCGGCATGTCCTACCCGGATGTGGAGGATGTGCCCTGCGCCGGCCTGGTCAGCGGAATAGGCAAGATCCACGGCAACTGGACCATGATTATTGCCAATGACAGCAGGGTCAAGGCCGGGACCTACTTCCCCATCACCTTGAAGAAGCATATGCGGGCCCAGTTCATAGCCGAGAGATGCGGGCTGAACTGCGTGTATATAGCTGATTCCGGGGGGGCCTATCTGCCCATGCAGGCGGATGTCTTCCCGGATGACCAGCATTTCGGTTCCATGTTCTATAATATGGCCCGGATGTCAGCCCAGGGCCTGAAGCAGATCACCATGAGCACCGGGGGCAACACCGCAGGCGGGGCGTATATAGTGTTCATGGCCTGCCAGGCAGTCATGATAGACAAGCTGGCCTATTCCTTCCTGGGCGGACCTCCCTTGGTCAAGATGGCCACTGGAGAGGATATCAGCGCGGAAGAGCTGGGCGGGGCCAAGGTGCATACCGGTATCTCCGGGGGCGCGGATCGCTTCTGCGCCACCCAGGAGGAGGGCATTAAGAGTGTGCGAGAGCTCCTGGCCATGGAGCCGGAGCAGAAAGTGCACGTGCAGCGCTACCAGGAGGTGCCCCCCAAGCAGGGCAGTGACAAGATTTACGAGCTGATGCCCTCTGCGGTGAGCAGGGGCATAGATGCGCGGGGATTCCTGAAATCCATTGCAGATGGCAGCTACTTCAGCGAATACAAGAAAGACTATGCCCCTGGCCGCGGGGATAATATAGTCACCGGCAAGATGAGTCTCAAGGGCATCCCGGTGGGGGTCATCGCCTCCAATGGGCTGGGGATAATTTTCGTGGAGGCGGCACGCAAGGCCACGGAATGGATCGTGCGCTGCTGCCAGGAGAAGATTCCTCTGCTGTTCGTGCAGAACTCCCCGGGCTATATGGTGGGCTCTGATTCAGAACATATGGGCATCGGCAAGTATGGGGCCAATATGGTCCGGGCGGTGTCCTGTGCCCAGGTGCCCAGGATCCAGCTGGTGGTGGGTCCGGACCACGGAGCAGCCAATTACGGGATGTGTGGCCGGGCCTACAGGCCCCATTTCCTGTTCGCCACCATGCGGGCCAGGACTTCGGTTATGAGCGGTCGCAGCGCAGCCGGGGTGCTTTTGTCCATAGAAAAGCGCAAGCGGGAAGCAGAGGGTAGGCCCATGGGCCAGGAGGAGCAACAAGAGTTCCAGCAGATGATGATGGATAAGTATGACGGGGAAGCGCACCCATTTTATTGTTCAGCCAGGATATTGAACGATCGGGTGCTCAAGTTTTCGGAGATCAGGGACTGGCTGGGTATGGCCTTTGAGGTCAGTCTTCTGAAGCCCATTCCAGAGCCCAATTTTGGGAACTTCAGGTTCTAACTTGTGAGTTAAAAGTAAAAGGTGCAAGGCAAAGAGTAAGATAATGAAATCGGTATCTTAGGCCGTAAGCGGTAGAGAAGTTAAGAATACTGAAAATTGATGGCAAACACAAGGCGTTGCCAAAGGGCATTTGGTTGTTCAGGTCCTAATGGTATTTCAAAAATAAAAAGCAAAGGAGTAAAGCATGGAGTATAATCTGTGGAAGATCTTCCCCCGCATGCCCAAGAAGGTGACTATTGGGGACATTACAATCAGGGACGGCTTTCAACATGAAGAGAAGTTCATATCTACTGAAGCCAAGAAATACTACTTGGAGCAGTTGATATTTGCTGGCTGCAGACATATTGAGGTCACTAATCTGGGCAGCCCCTATCTTATGCCCCAGTTCAGCGATGCGGAAGAGTTGATGACCCATCTGCGCAGCGAATGGTTCAGGAAACGCTGCAACAAACGGGGGATTAATCCAGACGATGTTTGCCTGACCTGCGTGACCATCAGGGAGCCTGCAGTGGACCGGGCTATTGAGATGAAGCAAAGGGGCATCGGCCCGGACCGGGTTTTGATGATGGTTTCCACTGAGGAGCAGCACCATTTCGCAAACTCAGGGACCACCCTGCCGGAGTACTGGCAGGAGGCAGAGCGCTGTATCCAGAAGTGCAATGACGCAGGGATCAAGATGTGCGGCACTGTGAGCACCATCTGGGGCAGCCCCATTGGCGGGGCCACAGAGCTGCAGGAGGCGGTGGATTTCACCAAGCGCTGGCTGTCCATCGGAGCCAATGACGTGGAGCACGCGGACCACGACGGCAGCGCCAATGCAGCTGAAGTCTACAGATACTTCTCCATGGTCCTGGACCAGATCCCGGATACCAATCTGCACATCGCCCACTTCCACGAGACCAAGCGCATTGCCTCCGCCTCGGTGCTGGCCACATTGCAGGCCGGGATTACCAACTTTGAGGCCACCTTGGGCGGAATGGGCGGACAGCCTGCTAATTTCCTGGATGACAGGCCAGTACCTGGCACAGGTGAGTATTATTACAAGGATCCCAGGTATGTAGGTCTAACCTGTTTGGAGGATCTCCTGGTCCAAGTAGATGAGATGGGTATTGAGCATGGCTATGATGTGGACCGCATCCTGTGGCTGGGTAAAATGATGGAAAAGACCGTTGGCCGCAGACTGCGCTCCGAGGCAGTGATAAACGGCCGCACTGAGCGCGAAGGCCATCCGGAATTCGCCAGGCCGGGCCTGAAGGAGAAGAAGGAGAAAAGAGGGGAGACTGCGAGCCAGAAGTTTCCCCAGGACTGGAGCACTAAGACCTAGTTTGGCTTAGGAGCTGAGAGTTTTCCGCAGAGCAGCCCAAGGGTTTCTGCGCAGGAATGGAATAGGTGCAAGGAGCAGGTATGCAGAGCAAAAAAGACAAGCCACCACATATCAATGTGGACTATTTCGAGGATCTGACCGGGGAGATCGAATCTTCTCAGGGCAGGGAGGTACAGGACCTGGGGGAGAAGGTCAGGCAGCTGCGCCAGGAGCAGGGCCTGGAGCTTTCTGACCTGGCTCGGGTCACTGGATATGAAGAGGCTTTCCTGGCAAGCATCGAGAAGGGAGAAGTCCAGCCCCAGCTGGGGACGGTCATCAGGCTCTCCAAGGCCTTGGCTGGAGATCTGGGCACCCTGATCTCCGGGGAAGGGGACAAGGCCTATGCGGTCACCAGGAGCCAGGAGCGCAAGTCGGTGTCCAGGTCCACCAGCAGCCAGGACAAACAGGAGCTTTATGCTTACATGAGCCTGGCTCCGGAGGTGCGGGGCAGGCATATGGAGCCCCTGGTGGTCAGACTGAGGCAAAATCCTGATGAAGAGACCTCAGTGCATGAAGGTGAAGAGTTCATCTTTGTCCTGGAGGGCGAAGTCCTGGTCAGGCTGGGAGAGGACAGGTTCGAGCTTAAGCCCGGGGACAGTGTATACTACCAGTCCACCCAGCCCCACATGCTGGCGGCCAAGGAGGACAGTGCCACAATAATGGCTGTTATCTATGAAGGCCAAAAAAAGGAGTGAGCCATGTCCGGGAAGATGCTTTGGCAGCCTTCACAGCAAAAGATAGAAAACAGCAACATGCTGCATTACATGCAGTATATAAACCAGAGGTTCAATAAGGACTTTAGCAATTACAATGAGCTGTATGCCTGGTCAGTGGAGAATATCCCGGATTTCTGGGCCTCAATCTGGGACTATATGCAGATCACGCATTCCCAGAGCTATGAGCAGGTAGTGGATGATGCTTACCAGCTGCCTGGGGCCAAATGGTTCTCCGGGGCCAGGCTCAACTTTGCGGAGAACCTCTTAAGCCGCAGGGACGGGCAGCCGGCCATCGTCTTCTGGACTGAAGAGGGCAAGCAGAGGGAGCTCAGCTTTGCGCAGCTGTATACAGAAGTGGCCCAGGTGGCAGAATCCCTGAAGCAGCTGGGCATCCAGCCCGGAGACAGGGTGGTGGGCTACATGCCCAATATGCCGGAGACCATAATAGGCATGCTGGCTGCTTCCAGCCTGGGTGCCACCTGGTCCTCCTGTTCTCCTGACTTCGGGATCAAGGGGGTCCTGGATCGCTTCGGGCAGATCCAGCCCAAGGTCCTGTTCGTGGCCAATGGCTACAAGTTCAAGGGCAAGCAGCTGGATATCCTGGGCAGGATGCCGCAGATCATGCAGGAGATTGATTCTGTGCAGCAAGTAGTGGTGGTGCCCCTGACCGAGGAGAACCCCGACCTGTCCCAGGTGCCCAAAGGCGTGCTCTACCGGGATTTTTGCAGCAGCCAGGCCACGGAGATCGATTTCGTACAGCTGCCCTTTGAGCATCCCCAGTACATCATGTATTCTTCCGGGACTACGGGCCTGCCCAAATGTATGGTGCAAAGCTCAGGTGGGGTGTTGATCAACCAGCTCAAGGAGCTGAAGCTGCATACAGACATCAAGCCCGGGGACAAGGTGTTTTATTTCACCACCTGTGGCTGGATGATGTGGAATTGGTTGACTGCTTCCCTGGGAGCTGGGGCTACAGTGGTGCTCTATGACGGCAATCCTTTGTATCCTGACCCCGGGGTACTGTGGCGTATGGCCCAGGAAGAGGGTCTGAGTGTGTTCGGTACCAGCGCTGGCTATATCACAGCCCTGCAAAACGTCGGCCTCAAGCCGGGCCAGGATTATGATCTGGCCCCTCTGAAAGCGTTGCTCTCCACAGGCTCCCCCTTGCCACAGGAAGGCTTTGAGTATGTGTACCAGGAGATCAAGCAGGATTTGCATTTGGCATCCATCTCAGGCGGTACTGATATCAATGGCTGTTTTTTCCTGGGCAATCCCTTGGGCCCGGTGTATGCAGGTGAGCTACAGTGCCGAGGACTGGGCATGAAGGTAGAGGCCTGGAACGACGACGGCAATCCGGTCTACAACCAAAAGGGCGAGCTGGTCTGCACTGCCGCAGCCCCATCCATGCCCATCTCCTTTTGGGATGATCCGGATGGCAGCAAATACCACGATGCCTACTTCGATTACTTCCCCGGAGTATGGCGGCATGGGGACTTTATAGAGATAAATGATAGGGGAGGGGTGATCATCTACGGCAGGTCTGATGCCACGTTGAATCCCGGCGGGGTGCGTATCGGAACTGCTGAGATCTACCGCCAGGTGGATCTATTGCCGGAAGTAGAAGATAGCCTGGTGGTAGGCCAAAGCTGGAAGAACGATGTCCGGGTGATCCTGTTTGTCAAGCTGAACCCTGGATATGAGTTGGATCAGGAGCTGGAAAAGAAGATAAAAACCACCATCAAGCAGAATGCTTCGCCCAGGCATGTCCCGGCCAAGATAATTCCTGTGTCGGAGATCCCCTATACCTTGAACATGAAGAAGGTGGAAATCGCGGTCAAGAAGACCATAGAGAACCAGCCGGTGAAGAACAAAGATTCGCTGAAAAATCCTGAGGCCCTGGAGTATTATCAGAATATTCCTGAGCTGCAGCAGGATTGATCAGATATTAGGTCGGCTTTGGGGCCCTGGCAGACAATTCATAAAAACAAGGAGGTGCAATAACATCTGTTACTCCAGGAAAAGGCCAAGCTGTCAGTTGAAAAAAGGCAGCGGCCTGGCCAGACCTGGGAAAGGCAGCGTGTATGGCCCTGAAGTCGGGAAGCAAGCACTGCTTTAGTGGGTGGCGGTGTGGATAGCCGCAGTCCGCTCAAGAATCCGTGCTGGATGAGTCTGGTCCGGACAGGCTTTGCCAAAACCTTTTAAGCAAAAGGGGGGTCTATGTTTAAGGGCATGTATCCGATTTTCTGGGTGGGCATTGTTTTTATGTACGGCTTTGTCCTGTTTTCCATGATGGTGGAGATGATTACCAACACGGGTACTGTGCATTATCAGGTGGGGGGCATACCTGTGCCCTTTATCTATGTGATGTTCCTGATGACTTGGATAGTGCCCATGGCAGTGGCCTTGCTCTGGTGGTGGGTTCCCAAGAAAGCCAAAGAGAAACGCGATCAAGAACAGGGCAAGGAGGGTTAAGACATGGAAAACATCGGCTCTGTACATCCTCTGGTTATCCTGTTTGCTGTGGCTTATTTCGCAGTGATTTTCGGCATCGGCTGGTTTACCCGCAAGGCTGCGGCCAGCCCTATGGAGTATACAGTTGCCGGCCGCAGCGTGGGCTCTTTTATTAACGGTGCAGGCCTGGCAGCCTCCTTTCTGTCCCCGGCCAGTTTTCTGGGTCTGCCAGCCTTTATCTTCCTCATGGGTTATCCCTTCTGGTGGGCCCTGGCCGGGATCATCATGGGCATGCCCCTGGCTGCTCTGCTTACAGCAGGTCCTCTGCGCAAGTATGCCCCGGTGTCCTTCACTGACTACTATGCGGATCGTTATGAGAGCGAGAAGTGGGGCCGGGCGGTGACCAGCATTCCGGTGATCATTACCGGTATTTTGTACATCACCCTGTCCCTGGTGGGCACTGCCCTGTTCATGATGGCCATCCTGCAGATACCCTATTTCTGGTCCCTGGTCATCGGCACTGCCGCGGTGCTCTTCTATGTCTACATGGGCGGCATGGTGGCTACCACCTGGGCCACAGGGCTGCAGGGTATCATCATGACCATAGCCGCGGTGGTCGTGGCTATCATTATAATCGCCAATTTTGGGGGTTTCGGGGGCCTGGCTGAGGCCATAGAGAACAATAACCCCAAGTTCTGGCTGCCCCCGCAGTCCACTGAAGGGGCTGCGCATCCCATCATGAGCATCTGGACGGGTATGGTCAGCTTCTTCTTTGTCTGGCACTACGGCTTTTCCACTATGCCCTACTCAGTGGTCAAGTTCTTCACTGCCATGGATATCAACTCCGCTAGACTGGCCACCTTCTGGAGCGCTTTTTTCGGCGGGCTGATGTACATGGGCCTGATCGTGATCGGCAGTGCCGCCCGAGTGGTCCTGGAGCAATTGCATCCAGCCATGCAAGCAGAAGGTGTGGAGGATGCTGTGGGCGTGTTGGGCTATCTGCAGGATTACTACGCCACCGGTGCGGCTGCGATCACAGACTACTCCATGATCGCCACCACCCAGGCCCTGGGCCAGCCCTGGCTTTTGGGTGTGCTCTGCGCCGGAGGCCTGGCAATCTGTATGTCCACGGTTTCAGCCTGGTCTGTGGTGATGCAGGTGGTGCTGGGCAGGGACTGGATGATCAAGATCCTGGGCAGCAAGTGGGCCCAGGACAATCAGGTCAAGGCCATGCAGATGTGGCTGGTGATTATTCTAGTCATCTGCTTTTTGCTTGCCATTAGTCCTCCGGGCATGGTCCTGGATCTCTCAGGTTGGGCATTCGTGATGATCATTGCCTCCTGCGGACCGGGCCTGATCCTGGGTGTCTGGTGGGACAAGGCCACTACCACGGCCCATGTCTCCACTTCCCTGATATTCACTGCCCTGACAATGTTTAGCTGGTTGTACGCTAATATTGTCCTGGGCAGCCCGCACTGGTTCTTCCTGGGTGAGCAGATCTTCGGCTTCAAGGTCCCGGCGGGACACCAGGTCTACTGGGTGCCACTGGCCTTTATCTTCTTCATCGTGGTCTCTTTATTGAGCAAGCAGAACAGTCCGGAGACAGTGCGCAAGTACTCCACCGAGCTGCGCTATGACTAGCAGCTAAAAGGCTGCAAGGGTCAGGAAGCTGACCTGGATTGGGGAGTTTGGAAGAGGTGCTTCTGTACAGGAGCACCTCTTTTCGTTTAGGATGCAGGAGTCTGCGCAGAGGGAATAAAATCTGGATAAGCCTGAACAGGAGGAGTCCATGCCAGAGGAGAAGACTGAACACTATCTGGATATCAAGCTGGGGCCCAACCAGTACCGTCGCTACTACTTCAAGAGCGAGCAGGAGAAGCGGCAATGGCAGCGCATGCACAAGAAGAGCAAGCTGTATATCCCCTACTTTCTGCTGGGTATCTGTATAAACTTTGGCCTTTATTTTTCAGGACTGGACCTGTCCAGCAACGTCGTCCTGGGCGGAGCGGTGGGGCTCGGGGTCCCCTTAGTCAGCATGTACTTCCTGTCAGAGCTGCACTTCAGGATCTGGTACAGATCCAGACAGGAGTCAGAATAGGCATCGCCGGCTGGAATCTGGAGGCACAAACCTTTGACCTGAGCCTGGGATGTTGAATATGTCGAGCTGGAACTTGAAGAAGAAGTACTGGGTCTTTGTGGTTATCTTTGCCCTGATCTACACCATGTTCCTGGGAGGCTTGGCAGTCTATCTCTGGAGCGAGATGGAGCCGGGGGTACAAGAGCAGATCCGGGGCCTGCTGGCGGATAATTTCGGAGCCCTGTTCCTGGTAGGGCTTTGTTTTTTCATGGGCCAGCTATTTATGCTCAATGAGATATTCCATAATTATATCATGCCCTTGTACAATCTGGAGGAGGAGACCACCCTGATTGTCAGGGCCAATCCCAGGCATCGGATAAGCATCAAGGGCTGCAGGGAGATCCAGGATATCGCATCCAGCGTGAATTCCTTGGCTGATCATCTGCAGTCCATAAGGGATCAGGCCTACCAGGAGCTAAGGCAGCAGCTGCAGGGACTGGAAAGGGAAAAGGATCTCTACCTGGGCATCCTGAACGATCTGCCTGTGGGCATTATCTCCTGTAGCGAAGAGGGAGAGATCTTGGCCTATAACAAAAAGGCCAGCTCCATGTTCACCCCAGCCAGCAAGGATCAGAGCTGCTTTTCTTCCTGCAGCTTGCTGGGGCTGCGTAAAGGCATCAACGAGCTCTTGAACGCGGAACTCCTGGATTTCGCCCTGCAAAAGCTAAAAGAGCAGATCACCTTTTCTGGAACACACAATTTACTCAGCTTTACCTGCAGCAGCCAGGAGGACAGGCTGCTGTACATGCAGATGGTGCCTTTATGGCGGGAGCAGCTGTTTCTGGGCTATAATCTGCTCTGCTTTGATCTGGCTGAGCAGACAGAGCTCTGTCCTGCAGAGGAAAAGCTCCATTTGATCTGGCCCAAGCAGAGTGTGGGGCTGCAGCAAATCCTGCACATGGTCAGCCAGGAAGTGGGCCTGGAGTTGTATCCTGAAGCCTCTTCTCAGCAGGAGCAGCAAATTATGGCGGACGTGTTTTTGCTGCAAAGGCTGCTGTCCTTTCTGCTGCACAGGTGCTGGGAGCTTTTGGGCCAGGTCAGCTTGGCCTACAGAACGCACAGCCAGGAGCACTCTCTGGCCCTGGATATCTTGCTGACCCAGGAGGAGGTGGATCAAGAGCTGATGGAGTTCTGGAGGACATCCCCCTTAGTGGGCTTTGGGGGGCAAGGCAGGGAGCTCAAGGTCCAGGATGTTTTGGATCTGCACCATTGCGAGTTGGAAAATCAGGACAATGAAACAGATCAGGGGGGGGTGCTCAGGCTTAGATTCAGCTTGCCCAGGCAGGAGTGGTCAGAGCCTGAATGGGATATACAGCCCAGCAACGGCCTGCAGTTCGCCAGGCTGCAGATGATGGAAGGGGAAAGGAAGAGCAAGGAGCCCTTGGACTGTGATCTGCAGGAGCTTGCCTATACGGTATTCGATACCGAGACCACCGGTATGAATCCCCATGCCGGGGACGAGATCATTTCCATCAGTGCTGTCAGGGTGGTCAATGGCAAACTGCAGGTGCAGGAGATCTTTGATCAGCTGGTCAATCCCCAAAGACTGATCCCGGCAGAGTCCATCAAGATACACGGCATAAAGCAGGAGATGGTGGAGGGACAGCCAGTGATCTCCGAGGTGCTGCCAGTATTTAAAAGGTTTGCTCAAGGCACAGTGCTGGTGGCCCATAATGCCTATTTTGACATGCATTTCCTGCGGCGGAAGGAAAAGCAGGCTCAGGTCCAGCTGGATAATCCTGTGCTGGATACAGCCCTGCTCTCCTGGCTGATTATGCCCCATCAAAAGGATCAAGGCCTGGATGCTGTGGCCAAGCGGCTGGGGGTGCGCATTTACTCCAGACACACCTCTCTGGGGGATGCTTTGACTGCGGCGGAAATTCTATTGGCCTTGCTGCCCCTTTTGAATTATAAAGGCATAAGGACTGTGCGCCAGGCCTGCAACGAGACCAAGAAAGCCTTTCCGGATTCAGGCCTGTAGTGCCTGGTGCACTGCAGCTAAAGTCTTGCTTATGCCGGCAGCGCGGTGAATTCGGTACGCAGCTTGTCCTGGGCTGTTTTGATCCTCTTTAAGGCCTCTTTTAGGGCCCGGCGCTCAATATGGGTCAGGTTCTCCAGGGGCAGCAGATTGGTGGCCGGTTTGGCCTGATCAATGACCGCATAGGCCTGATGGCTGAGCCTCAACTGCATGAGAAAGCTGTAGGCATAGTGCAGCTCTTCGAGCTCGCTCTTGGTTATGAGCTCAGCATTGCGGACCTGGAGCAAGCGTTCCTGGGTATTGGTCTGGGGAGTTTTGACCTGCAGGGCATAGATGCGAGCGAAGTCCACTATCAAGCGCATGGGGCTTTTAAGATCCAGCCCCTTTTCCTTGTTGTCGTTTGTCTGCAGGATGAAGCCGCCGAAGAAATCCAGGGGCAGCTCAAAATGCAGGGCGTTTTTGGCCATATGCCGGAAGAAAGCCGCCCAGTCCTCCAGGGCCCGGAACAGAAAGTCCCTGAGCCCATTTACCAAGTCCTGACTGCCATAGCCCAGCCTGAAATCGAAAAAGATATTGGCCTGCAGTAGATCCTGGCCCTCTGCCTTGTGAATCCAGCTGCGGAAGTATTCCTGCCACTGGCTGAGCGGCTGGCACCAATCCGGATTTTGGGCCATAATCTGGTTTTCGCAGTAGCTAAATCCCACCTGGTCCAGCCAGGCACAGACCCTGCGGCCCAAGCGCAGGAAGTAGTCCTGCACTGACTGGAGATCCGTCTGGGCTAGGTCAGCAAATATAATGGCATTATCCTGGTCTGTTTTCAGGGTCTGCTCCTTGCGGCCTTCGCTGCCCAGGGTAATGAAGGCGAACTCCGTCGGGGGCGGTCCCAGCTCCTGCAGGGCAAACTCCACCAGCCTCTGCAGGATAGAGTCTGACATGGAGGTAATCAGCGCTGTGAGATGTTGGGCTTTGGCTCCGCTGTCTATCAGGGACTTGATCAGATAGGGCTTCCTGGAGTGTATGGCCTGCAGCTGCTCCAGGCTTTGGGCAGTCCTGATCTGATGCATCAGGAAAATAGGGGACAGGCCCTGGGCCAGAAAAATTTCCTGCTCGCTCAGCAGGCCGCAGACCCCGGTCTCGTTTTCTACAGCCAGCTGCTTGATGCGATTTTGCATCATTATCAGCACCGCCTCATAAACCAGGGTCTGGTCGCTGACCGTTATCAAAGGGGAGCTCATGATCTCCTGCACCTGGGAATGCCTGGAGATGCCCTGGATAATGACCTTGTCCCGCAGGTCATGGTCGGTGACAATGCCCAAGGCTTGGCCCTGAGGGTCCAGGACCAGGACCGCATCGTGGTCCGCGGCAGTGATCTTGCCTGCAGCCTCCCTGATGCTGGTTTCAGGCTGGCAGGTGCTGAAGTTTGCAGACAGGATGCTGCCCACTGGCTTGCTCAGGAAGAATGGCCCGCTTACTTCCGCAGGGCCTTTGGACTTCCTGCTCAAGTAGTCCAGGTAGGGGCTCTGCATTACCTTGCGGCTGAACTGCTCGGCAAAATGGGCGGTAAAATCCTCGTGCCCGGAGCAGAGCTCCAGGAAGATCTCCTTGGGGATATGCAGCAGGACCACATCCTCCAGGGTGCGCACTGTGCCTATGGAAAGCCCGTTATTGAACAACAGGGACAAAGCGCCATAGATGTTGTTCTCCTGCAGGACTTGGGAGCTCACATTGCTGCCTTGCTCGCTTAGCACATATTCCAGCCTGCCCTGATGTACCAGGATGACATGGGTGATGATGGTGGTATCCTGGACAAAGAGAGTCATTTTGGGATGGTAGTGGGAAGGGCTGAGCTGGCTGGCTACGGCCTCCAGCTCAGTTCTGGGCAGCAGCGAAAAGGGCTCGATGGCTTGCAGGAAGTCAAAAAAGGCGCTTTTTTCTGACATATGGGCTCCGTTTTCAGGGAGGGGGATTCGGATTCGAACCTATTATCTTTAATGCGGCACTAGCCAGTCTGCCGGAAATTCGCCGGAGGCTCCAGCTCCATGTAGATCTCCACCTCCCCTCCAAATCCCCTGCTGATTTTAGCCCAGGGATATCTCTTCTGGAAGACATGGATCATGACCGTATTCTCGGCCAGGATGGAGGCTGAGAAGGCCTTATACTTGTTCTCCTTGGCGATGCGCTCCAAAAGCTGCAGCAGGAAGGAGCCTATGCCCAGGTTCTGGTATTCCTCGCTGACCACAAAGGCCACCTCAGCCACATCCTGGTCTGCCTGGGCATAGGAGCCTATGGCCACGATCTCCTTTTTCCTGCCCTTTTGCACCTGGCCCACCAGGCTCATGTTCCTGCGGTAGTCCACATGGGCCCATTGGCTTTGCAGCATCTGCCTGGAGAAGACCCGTCTACTGTTGAAGAAACGGTAGTATACAGTATTTTGCTGCAGGGAATAGAAGAAATTCCTGGAGGCGAACTCATCAGAGGGTAACAGAGGCCTGAACTCCACGTTCCTGTTCTGCTCCAGCTCCAAGTGGGACTTGTAGTTCTCCAGGAAAAGCAGATCCTCCTTGCTGGGCGGGAGCTGGTCCGGGAAGATGTAGTGTCTCTTTTTGGCCTCATTGATCAGCTCTTCCCGGAATTTGGGGTGGGCGATTTGGGTCAGCTCCATAACCCGTTGATAGATGCCCTTACCCTGGAGCTCGGCTATGCCGTACTCTGTAACCACAATATCCACATCGCCCCTGGTGGTTGCTACGCCAGCGCCTTCGCTCAGGTGGGGCACGATCCTGGAGACTTCCTCGTTCTGTGCGGTGGAGGGCAGGACGATAATGGAGAAACCATTCCAGGACATGGTGCTGCCCCGGATAAAGTCTACCTGGTCTCCGACTCCGCTGTAGAAGAGATACCCCTTGGAATCAGTGCAGATCTGCCCGGTGAGGTCTATCTCCAGGGCGGAGCTGATGGAAATCAGATTGTTGTTCCTGGCGATCACGTTGGGGTCGTTGACGAATTCAGAGGAGCGGAAATAGAACATGGGATTGTCATGGACATAGTTGTAGAGCTCCTCAGAGCCCATGCAAAGTGAGGCCACCACCCGGTCCGGGAGGAAATTCTTCCTGCGGTTGGTGATGATCCTCTGCTTGAGCAGGGGGAGAAAGCCGTTGGTGATGACCTGGGTATGAATGCCCAGATCCGTCTTGTTGCAGAGGAAGGGCAGGATTGCGTCAGGCAGGTGGCCAAAGCCAACCTGCAGGGTGGAGCCGTCCTCCACCAGTTGATTGACATAGCCGGCGATCCTCTCCAGGACCTCTTGGTTCTTGTGGGCAGGCAGGCTCTCTACCAGTGGTTCCTCGTAAAACACCAGATAATCCAGGTCGTCCACGTGCAGGAAGCTGTCCCCCCAGGTCCTGGGCATGCTGGGATTGATCTGGGCGATGACCAGTTTGGAGTTCTTGGTCCCAGCCAGGGTGATATCCACTGAGATGCCCAAGCTGCAGAAGCCGAACTTGTCCGGGGGGCTGACCTGGATCAAGGCCACGTCCAGCTCGATCTGGGAATAGAAAAGCTCCGGGATCTGGGAAAGGAAAGCCGGGATATAGTCTATCTTGCCCTCGAATGCTGCCCGGCGCATGGGCAGGCTGATAAAAAACAGCTTCAGGGAGAATCTGTTCAGGAAATCCTGATTGTCTATATACTGGGCAAATGTGGAGGACAGCATCTGGTAGATGATGATATCCTGGATGCTTCTGTCCTGAACCATGGCTTGGATCAGCATCTGGGGCTCTCCGCAGCCTGTGCCCACGAATACCCGGCTGCCGTTCTTGATCTTGCTCACAGCCTGTTCAGGTGTAAGAAGCTTTTGGGGGCAACTGCTTTGAAGGTCCATGCGGATCTAATGATTCGGGCTTAATTTTTGCGCTGTACCGGCGGGTCCTTATAGTGTATACTGCTTGCGAAAAACAGCTTCTATTAAGCCTTGCTCAATTTGCGGGAGAAGTCAAGCCAAACGGCCGCATCCGGGCTGCCCTGGCCTGATTCGCTTTGCACCTGGAGCAGACACCTGCGCAATTTTGAAAAATCTATTCCAAGCTTGAGGCTTCAAAGTTCCAGGTGTACCTGATAAATCCTGTCCTGGACAGGGCCGCATTGCGGCAATTAACTGGGTTCGCGGTTTACGGTTGAAGAATAAAATCAAAGAGTTAAGGTAGCTATTTACCAGGGTCCGGGGATTTTACAAACAGGACGTAAAAATTCACTCCCAGGCAGCGGAAATCAAAACCCACACCCGGGTTTTATAGCCGGCGAATATTTCCTGTCGTTAACCAAGAATTTTAGACTGTCGAGTTCCAAGGAGGGAAAGCAATAATGTCGGCTTCAGGAATGCATTATGAGGGCTACTGCATCCGTCCTCCCAGCGAGGCGGAGAGCATCCTGCTGCAGGTCACTACAGGTTGCTCGCACAACAAGTGCACCTTTTGCGGCAGCTATAAGGGCAAAAGGTTCAGGATCAAGGACTGGTCCATCATCGAGGAGGACATTCAGTATGCTGCAAGGCATATGCGGGACAGGAAGAGGCTCTTTCTCATGGACGGAGACTGCCTGATTCTGCCCCAGGCCAAGCTGCTCAGGCTCCTGGATCTGATCAACGCGCAATTGCCCTGGCTACAGAGGATAGGCACCTATGCCAATGCCAAGAGCATCCGCAAGAAGAGCCTGCAGGAGCTGCAGGAGCTAAGGGCCAGGGGCTTGAGCATCGTCTACCTGGGTCTGGAATCCGGCTCGGATCAGGTGCTCAAGCAGGTCAAAAAGGGCAGCAGCTCCCAGGAAATGGTCCAGATGGGCCAAAGGGTCAAGGAGGCGGGCATAACCCTGTCCGTGACCGTGCTGCTGGGCCTGGCCGGGAGGCAGGGCTGGGCTGAGCACGCCAGGGCTACAGGAGAGGTCCTGAGCAAAATGGATCCGGACTATGTGGGGGCCCTGACTGTAATGCTGATTCCGGGCACTGAGCTGTACCAGGACTACCAGGCAGGCAGGTTTGAGCTGCCGGGGCAAATGGAGATTCTGCAGGAGCTGCGCCTGATGCTGCAGAGTACCTGGCTAAGCCAAGGTCTGTTCATCTCCAATCACGCCTCCAACTATTTGCCGATCAAGGTGAAATTTCCGGAAGGCAAGGAGCAGGGACTGCAGATGATCGACCAGGCACTGCAAGGGGAAGTGGGCCTGAAGCCTGAGTGGATGAGGGCTTTATAAGTGAAAATTTGCACAACCGCGCTTTGGTCTGGGCTGGAGGGATTGTATTCTGGTATGCTGATGTAAAAAAGGCTTTGACATAATATTGGAAATGAGGTAGAGACTACCCAATTTGCAACAAATTTCACAAATTCAGGAGGAGGGCCATGATTGATCTCAACATCACCATGTTAATCCAGCTGGTGAACTTCTTGATTTTGCTGGCTGTCTTGAATCTGATCCTGATCAAGCCCATCCGGGGCATTGTGCAGCAGCGACAGGAGAAGATGGCAGGAGAGCTCTCCAGGATTGAAGAATTCAACGCTGAGGCTGAAAGGAAGATGCAGGAATACCAGCAGGCCCTGGACAAGGCCAGGCAGGAAGGCGTGGAGATCCGTGAGGAATTCAAGTCTCAGGGCCAAAAGCAGCAGCAGGAGATCCTGGCCCAGGCCGGGCAGGAAGCCAGTGAACAGCTGGATTCCGCCCGCAAGGAGATATCAGCCGAAGCTGAGTCCGCCAGGAATAAACTCTCCAAGCAAGTGGACAAGTTCGCCAAGATGGTGGCAGACCAGGTGCTGGTCAGGGCCTAAACCCAGGAGCAAGGAGGATTTTGCCTTGAAAAGAGCTTTTGTAGTCAGCATGGTCCTTGTGGTCCTTTTGTTTATGTCGGCCCAGGGCTGGGCTGCTTCGGCCGAGGGCGGCTCCTGGGCTGAATGGAAGGATTTCCTGTGGCGAATTGTCAACTTTATTATCTTCATCGGGATAATCTATCTCGTTGTCGGAAAAAGGATTATCAGCTTTTTTTCCGGCAGAAGCGAGCAGATCGAGTCTGAGCTGAAAGATCTCAACGAGAGAAGGGCTCAGGCAGATGAGAAGCTGCAAGAGGTGGAAAAAAGCATTGCCAATATCGATCAGGAGCGCGAAGAGATTTTGAGTCAGGCCCGGGAGCAGGGAGAGGCCATCAGGGAGTCCATTATCAACAAGGCCAGGGAAGAGGCAGAGCAGATAACCAGACAGGCCCAGGCCAAGGCTTCCCAGGAGATGCAGCAGGTCGTCAACGAGCTTCGGGAGGAAATGGCAGACAAAGTCATAGATTCCGCCGAGAAACTGATTGTCTCCAAGTTGGGCAAAAAGGATCAGGAAAAGCTTATTGACAAATATCTAACAAAGGTGGTGCTCAATTGAGGGAACAGATCATAGCCAAGAGATACGCTAGGGCCTTGTTTGCCATTGGGCAGGATAAGGGGGATGAGGAGCTGAATAAGTATGGGCAGGAGCTGGCAGCCCTGGCCGAGCTTCTGCAGGCTTACCCCCAGCTGGTCAGGATTTTTAAAAATCCGATTATTAAGGCTCAGGAGAAGAAGACCATCCTGGCCCAGATTATGGAAAAAGGGGAGCTCGGGCCAGTGGTCCGGAACTTCTGCAATTTCCTGGCGGACAAGGAGAGACTGGGCAGCTTCCTGGCTATCCAGGAGTATTACCAGACTCTGCTGGATCAAAAGGAAGGCATATTGCGGGGCAAGCTGATTACCGCAATTGAGCTGACCAAGGCCCGTCAGGACAAGACCACCAAGGACCTGGAGGAACGGCTCCAGCAAAAGCTAGTCCTGCACTATGAGACAAACCAGAAAATTTTGGGCGGGGTGGTGCTCGAGGTTGGCGACAAAGTCTACGATGCTAGCCTAAGGGCGCAGCTGGACAGGTTGAAAGAAAACATTAAAAGGGGTGAGTAGGGCTATGCAAATAAAATCGGAAGAGATCAGCCAGATTATCGAAGAGCAGATCAAGAACTACGAGCAGAAAATGGAGATGGCCGAGACCGGAGTGGTCCTGTCCGTGGGTGACGGGATTGCCAGGGTCTACGGCGTGCAGAACGTCATGGCCATGGAGCTGCTTGAATTCCCCGGTTCTGTGTACGGCATGGTCCTCAACCTGGAGGAGGACAGCGTGGGCGTGGCCCTGCTGGGCGAGGACACAGAGATCAAGGAAGGGGATACAGTCAAGCGCACCGGCACCATTTTCTCCGTGCCTGTAGGCGAAGCCGTGGCTGGTAGGGTTATCGACCCTCTGGGCAATCCCCTGGACGGCCAGGGTCCCATCCAGGCCCAGGAACGGCGCTTTGTGGAGATCAAGGCCCCTGGAATCGTACAGAGGAAATCCGTGCACGAGCCCATGTACACTGGTCTGAAGGCGATCGACTCTATGACCCCCATTGGCCGGGGGCAAAGGGAGCTGATCATCGGCGACCGCCAGGTGGGCAAGACTGCCATTGGGGTGGATGCCATTTTGGCGCAGAAGGATTCTGACGTTTACTGCTTCTATGTGGCTATCGGGCAGAAAAAGTCCACCGTGGCCCTAGTTGCAGACACCCTGCGCAAGTACGGAGCCATGGAGTACACCACCATCATTTCCGCTACTGCCTCAGAGCCTGCATCCCTGCAGTTCATCGCTGCGTATGCAGGCTGCACCATGGCTGAGTTCTACAGGGACAACGGCAAGCATGCCCTGATCATTTACGACGATCTGTCCAAGCAGGCTGTGGCCTACAGGCAGATGTCCCTGCTGCTGAGGCGCCCTCCAGGCCGAGAGGCCTTCCCCGGAGACGTATTCTATCTCCACTCCAGGCTGCTGGAAAGAGCTGCCAAGTACAACGACGAAAAGGGCGGAGGCTCTCTGACAGCTCTGCCCATCATTGAGACCCAGGCCGGTGACGTATCCGCTTACATTCCCACCAACGTGATTTCTATTACAGACGGCCAGGTGTACCTGGAGCCTAACCTGTTTAACGCAGGCGTAAGGCCGGCTATTAACGTAGGCCTCTCTGTATCCCGGGTGGGCGGCAGCGCCCAGGTCAAGGCCATGAAGAAGGTGGCTGGAACCCTGCGCTTGGATCTGGCTCAATACAGGGAGCTGGCAGCCTTTGCCCAGTTCGGATCAGATCTGGACAAGGCCACTCAGCAGAAGTTGGACCGGGGCGTGCGCATGGTGGAGATCCTGAAGCAGGACCAGTATCTGCCCCTGCCTGTGGAAGAACAGGTGGTGATCCTTTACGCCGGGACCAAGGGCTTCCTGGACGACATCGCTGTGGAGAGCGTGCGCAAGTTCGAGCTTGAATACATGGAATTCATGCGTAATACCAAGCAGGACATCCTGCAGGCCATTCGGGAGAAGCAGGACCTGGACGAGGACACCGAAAATAAGCTCAAAGCAGCGGTGGAAGAATTCAAAAAAGGCTTTCAGGCCTAAAGTATAAGGGGTAGATCCATGCCTTCAATGAAGGATGTTCTGAACAAGATTGCCTCGGTCAAAAAGACCAAGCAGATCACCAGGGCCATGAATATGGTGGCTTCTGCCAAGCTGCGCAAGGCCCAGGAGCGCATCGAGCAGTTCAGGCCTTATGCCCAGAAGTACTACGAGATGCTTGGTGATCTTGCCGCCGGGGTTGAGCCCACTGCTCACCCTCTGCTGGAGCCCAGGGAGGAGAAAAAGACCGCAGGGGTGCTGCTTATAACCTCTGACCGGGGCCTATGCGGCGCGTATAATGCCTACCTGATAAACCTGGGCCTGGAATTGGCCAGGGAAAAGGCTACAGAGGGCAAACAGGTCAAATTCTACTGCGTGGGCAGGAAAGGCAGAGACAGGATGCGGAAGAGCGAATACCAGGTAGCACAGTCCTATCCGGACCGCATGAACTATTTTGACTTTACCCTGGCAGCAGAGTTAGGCAAGGAGGTTACGGACGCTTACCTGCAGACCGAGCTGGACGAGGTGCACATGGTGTATGGACAATTTTTGTCCGTGGCCAGACAGGAGGCCAGCAGGCTGCAGATCCTTCCGGTAACAGCAGCCCAGGAGTCAGAGTCCCCAGGCAGCAGCGTAGAGTATACCTACGAACCTTCTGTGGAAGGCCTGCTGGCAGAGCTCCTGCCCAGGTTCATCAATGTGCAGATCTACCGCGGCCTGCTGGAGACTGCAGCCAGCGAGCATGCGGCACGCATGACAGCCATGGACAACGCTACCAGGAATTGCGACGATATGATCGCCGATCTTACCTTGAGCTACAACAAGGCCAGGCAGGCGGCCATTACAACAGAACTTATGGACATAGTCGGTGGTGCTGAGGCACTCAAAGGATAAAGGGGGCAATAAGATATGAGCAAAAGCGCAGGCAAGGTGGTCCAGGTAATTGGACCTGTGGTAGACGTGGAATTTCCTGAAGGACAACTCCCAAATATTTTAACTGCTTTGAATATCCACAACACCAACAGCGTGGATGCTGCGGATCTGGTGGTGGAGGTGTCCCAGCACCTGGGAGATAATACTGTGCGCTGCATCTCCATGGACGGCACAGATGGCCTGGTGCGGGGCATGGAAGCTGTAAATACCGGGGATTCCATCAAGGTCCCAGTGGGCAATCCAGCTTTGGGCCGGATCATCAACGTGGTGGGCAGGCCAGTGGATGAGATGGGGGAAGTCAAGGGAGATGACTATCTGCCTATTCACAGGCCAGCTCCTTCTTTTGTGGATCAAAGTACAAGTATTGAAGTCCTGGAAACTGGGGTTAAGGTTATTGACCTAATGATTCCTTTTCCCAAGGGCGGTAAGATGGGCCTGTTTGGCGGCGCAGGAGTGGGCAAGACAGTGGTGCTCATGGAGATGATCAACAACATCGCCAAGGAGCACGGCGGTAAGTCCGTGTTTGCGGGGGTTGGTGAGCGTACCAGGGAAGGCAACGATCTGTACGTGGAGATGAAGGAAGCCGGTGTGCTGCCCAATGCAGCCCTAATCTACGGACAGATGAACGAGCCTCCTGGAGCCAGGGCCAGGGTGGGCCTGACTGCGCTGACTGCAGCCGAGTATTTCCGGGATGTACAGGGTGAAGACGTGTTGCTGTTCATAGACAACATCTTCCGCTTTACCCAGGCCGGCATGGAGGTTTCCGCACTGCTGGGCAGGATGCCTTCTGCGGTGGGCTATCAGCCTACCCTGGGAACAGATCTAGGCGAGCTGCAGGAGCGGATCACCTCTACCACAAAAGGCTCCATTACCTCGGTGCAGGCTATTTATGTGCCTGCCGACGACCTTACAGATCCTGCTCCGGCCACCACTTTCGCCCACTTGGACGGCACGCTGGTTCTTTCCAGGCAGATCGCTGAGCTGGGCATTTATCCAGCTGTGGACCCCCTGGACTCCACTTCCCGGATCCTGGATCCCAATGTACTGGGCAGCGATCACTATCAAGTAGCCAGGCAGGTGCAGCAGATCCTGCAGAAATATAAGGACCTGCAGGACATCATTGCTATTTTGGGCATGGACGAGCTTTCTGACGAGGATAAGCTTACAGTCAACAGGGCCAGGAAGATCCAGCGCTTTTTGTCCCAGCCCTTCCACGTTGCGGAGCAGTTTACAGGCACTCCAGGTGTCTATGTGAAGCTGGAAGATACGATCAGGGGCTTTAAGGAGATCATTGAAGGCAAGCACGATGATCTGCCCGAGAATGCCTTTTACATGGTGGGCACTATAGAAGAGGCACGGGAAAAGGCCAGTAAGCAGCAATAGTATTGCCAGAGAATCTTTTACCCGGCAGGGATAGACTATGTCTAAAATGATCAGGCTGGAGATAGTGACCCCGGACAATGTTGTCCTGACCCAGGATGTGGAATATGTGGGTGTACCAGGCATTGAAGGCCAGTTTGGAGTGCTGGCGAATCATATTCCTTTCCTCTCAGCCCTGGATATTGGCTCTTTGTACTACAAAGTGGAAGGCCGGACCAGGTTCATCTTTATCAGCGGAGGCTTTGCCGAGGTTTCCCCGGAAGAGGTGACTATACTCGCGGAAACCGCAGAACGGGCTGAGGAGATTGATGCCTCCAGGGCCAGGAAGGCCAAGGAGAGGGCGGAGGAAAGGCTACGCCAGGCCAAGGACAATGTTGAATTCGCCAGGGCCCAAAAGGCCCTGATGCGGGCTCTGCAGAGGATGTCCGCCAAGGAGAAGAGCGCAGCTTAACTGCTTGGGAGCAATCAGCAAAGCCTGCAAGACCTGGAAGCAGCAAAAAAACAGACCCCTTGGGGTCTGTTTTTTTTGCTGAGACGGAAACAAGCTAGTTCCCCAAGCATTCCCTGTTTGTTGCGCCTTCATATAGACCTGTATTGAGGTGTAGTGCTGCTGTGATGCTAGCAGGGGGGAGCGGCGCTCCTCCTCTGCGTTGAGGGTTGAGTTTTTCCACGCTTCGTTATTGCCCTTTGAGGGCGTGATAGTTCAGAAATTTCATCTAACCCCATGGTCTACCTGGCTCGATAGACCATGGGTCTGTGGCAAGGACATATTTAGCTGGGTGTTAGGTGTATGCTATGCTCAGGTCCGAGGCCGAGTGACATAGGATCTCAGCCCAGGGCAGGCGCAAAAAGCATATTCTAGTTTCATGCCAGGGATCTGGGCATGGTGAGCCAGGCGGAATTTCAGGGCTTGCATACTCTGGGGCAAGGGGTTTACATTATAGTGACTGGCTGCCTATTTCAGTGCCTGCTGCCAGGCTGGCAGTTGCTGTGTGAGATGATCATAACCAAGGATTTTTCGCAGTGCCGGATCTGCAGGAATCAAACATCACCGTGCTTATCCTGGCTGCTGGCAAGGGGACCAGGATGGGCTCTGCCAGGCCCAAGGTGCTCCAGGAGCTGCTGGGTGAGCCCATGCTGTGGTATGTATGGCGCAGTGTGGCTGAGCTGATTTCCCAGGAGAGGATCTTTGTCCTGTCCGGATATAGGTCAGCAGAGGTGCAATCCATATTTAAGCCTGGGCAGGCCAGACACGTGGTGCAGGATGAGCAGCTGGGAACTGGCCATGCCCTGTTGTGCGCTTTGCCGCAGCTGCTGCAGACAGGTGCCAGGCATTGCCTGGTGCTGAACGGTGACGCTCCGCTGCTCAGCAGCCACTCCTTGAGCCAATTCCTGGACCAGGTCCTGGAGCAGACTCCGGATTTGGCCTTTATGAGCATTGAGCTCCAGGATCCGCAGGGATACGGCAGGGTCCAGAGGGACGACAGTGCACAGGTGCTGGGAATAGTAGAGGATCGGGATATTACAGACAGGCGCCAGGAGTTGATCCAGGAGGTCAATGCCGGAGTCTATCTGCTGAACCTGCAGAGTATGCAGGAGTGCCTGTATGCTCTGGATAACAGCAACCAGCAGGGAGAGTATTACATCACCCAGCTAGTGGATCTGGGGCTGCAGATGGGCAAAAGGGTGGCCGCGGTGAATGCTGGAGCCAATCCTGAATTTCTGGGGGTCAACAATCCTGCGGAGCTGGTGCAGTGCGAGGAGATGCTGCGCAAGCAGGTGGTTCACAACCTTTTGTCCGCAGGCGCGATCATCCGCAATCCAGAGCAGGTGCGCATCAGCCCTAAAAGTCAGGTCGAGCCAGGCTCGGAGATTACTGGTCCGGCTGAAATCTATGGCTCGAGCTACCTGGCTGCCCAAAGCTGCCTGGAGTCCCATATCTGGATCAAGGACAGCCAGATCGGGGAGAGAGCTAGAATCCGATCTTTCTCCCATTTAGAGCAGGCTCAGGTGGGCCAGGAATGCCATGTGGGACCATATGCCAGGCTCAGGCCTGGGGCAGTGTTGCGCTCCAGGGCCAAGGCAGGCAATTATGTGGAGATCAAGAAGTCCGAGCTGGCTGAGGACTGCAAAGTCAACCATCTGGCCTATATAGGGGACGCTTGCGTGGGAGCCGGAAGCAATATCGGGGCCGGAACCATCATCTGCAACTACGACGGCAAGCACAAGCACCAAACCGTGATCGGTGAGAATGTCTTTGTGGGCAGCAACAGCTCTCTGGTGGCCCCGCTACAGATAGGCAACAACGCCTTGATCGGCGCTGGCTCAACAATCACCAGGGATGTGCCCCAGGGTTCGCTGTCAGTAGCTCGGGGCAAGCAGAAGAACCTGAGACGCAGGACAAAAAATCAGGATCAGGACGAATAGGATGCAGAACCTGGAAAGCCTGGAGAGCAGGATAGATCAGCTGGTGCAAAAGCTGCATGAGGCCAGGTCAGAGAACCAGGAGCTCCGCTCTGAGCTGGAAACTGAAAGGGAGAATAGACAAAAGGTTCTAAAAAAGGTGGATCAGCTCTTGCAAAAGCTGCAAGAGGCAGATATAGATTAGTTAATGCATAGCTATCATCTGTCGATTCTGGGACATGAAATAGCATTCAGGACCAATGCTGAAGAGGAGCGGATCAGAGAGGCCGAGAGACTGATCGCTCAAAGATTTAAACGGCTGGACACCCATGGCTCCAGGGTGAGCAACGAGAAGCTGCTTATTTTGGTGGCCTTAAGTCTGGCTGACGATTATCTGCAAACCGACCAGGAGCTGCAGGATATGCAAGGCAGGATCCAGCTGCTCCTGGAAAAGATAGAGGCGGAAATAGGATAGAGGTCTTATGTTGCTGGATAGGCAACAATACCCTGGGGGTTTGGTGATTGCCGGGACCATTTTTGAGCCAACACCTCAAAAACGGGAGCTGCTTCCAGTAACCTGTTGTGCATGCCCGGCGAGGCCGGGAAGCCTGATGGTTGCTAGCGGCACCCACCTGGTTTAACCAGGTTCAAGATGGCCCGCAACACGGACCCCCGGGGATTTTTAATCCAGCAGTCCTCTATGGCCAGATATATTTGCTTTTCTTGCCTCGGTTCTCCGGGCAGGGCCTGCTAAAAGGCCTTCTGTCCGATTTTACTCTTGCAGCATACCTCGTTTGCGCCCCAGGCATTGGTTCCAGCCCAAGCTTCAAGTCCCTGCAATTAGGACAGTGATTGGATCCGAACCCAGCTCCAGCTTTTGTGCAGTCGGGATCAGGATAGCTGTGCGCGCGGCTGTTAGGTCTGAACAGATACTCGATTCTGAGAACATAAAGCAAGGAGCGGTAGGCATGTTCTATTTGATCGCAGGCTTGATAGGGGCTTTGCTCGGGTCAGGTGCAGGCTATGCGCTGCACAGGTATTTGGCCCAGAAGCGGCTCGTGGACGCCAACCATAGAGCGGAGCAGATCCTGGAAGAGGCCAAGAAGGAGGCCCAGGCCCAGAAGAAAGAGCTCGTGTTGCAGGGCCAGGATGAGGTCTACAAGCAGAAGAAGGAGACAGAAAAAGAGCTCAAGGAAAGGGAGCAAAATGTTAAGCAGCAGGAGAACAGGATCCAGCAGAAAGAGGAGCGTCTGGAGAGCAAGCAGGAGAGAATAACCCAGAAGGAAAGCGAGCTGGTGGATTGGGAAAAGCGGCTGGCTAAGACAGAGAGGGAGATAGAGGAAAGGCTGCAGGAGGCCGAAAGGTTGAAGACCGAGCAGGAGCAGAAGCTGCAGGAGATCTCCGGCTTGACCCTGGAAGAAGCCAAGAAGCGGCTGTTGGAGGATGCTGAGAGCAAGACCAGGCATGATGCAGCGCGCATGGTGAAGCAAATAGAAATGGAGGCCAAGGAGACCGCGGACCGCAAGGCCAGGGAGATACTGGCTACTGCGATTCAGCGCTATGCAGGGGATTATGTCTCAGAGCAGTCAGTGACTGCAGTGGAGTTGCCCAGCGAGGAGATGAAAGGCAGGATCATTGGCAGGGAAGGCCGGAATATCAGATCCCTGGAAGCATCTACCGGGGTGGACCTGATCATCGACGATACTCCGGAGACCGTGGTGCTATCTGCTTTTAGCCCCCTGCGCCGGGAAAAAGCCAAGCAGGTTCTGGAGCGCTTGATAAGCGACGGCAGGATTCACCCGGCCCGCATCGAGGATATCGTGCAGAAGGTGGATAAGGAGATGGAGGTCAAGCTGAGGGAGATGGGGGAACAGGCCACCTTCGATGTGGGGGTGCACGGGATAAATCCGGAGCTGGTCCGCCTTTTGGGCCATCTCTATTACCGAACCAGCTTTTCCCAGAATGTCCTGGACCACTCCTTGGAGGTGGCTTTCTTATGCGGGACCATGGCAGCGGAGCTGCATTTGGATGTGAAGAAGGCTAAGAGGGCGGGTCTGCTGCACGATATAGGCAAGGCAGTGGACCATGAAGTGGAGGGGGCGCATGCTACCATCGGCGCGGACTTGGCCAAAAAGTACAATGAGTCCAAGGATATAGTTCATGCAATCGCTGCTCACCACGAGGATGTGCAGCCCAAGTCAGTGCTCGCGGTCCTGGTCCAGGCAGCGGATAGCCTGTCCGGGGCCAGACCAGGGGCCAGGAAGGAGCTGCTGGAGAACTACGTCAAGAGGCTGGAAGAGCTGGAGAACGTGGCCACCGATTTTGGAGGCGTATCCAAGGCTTATGCTATCCAGGCCGGAAGGGAGCTCAGGGTTATGGTGGACTGTGAACGGGTGAATGAGGAACAGACCTATTTGCTCTGCAAGGATATAGCCCATGCGGTGGAGGAAAAGCTGACCTATCCCGGACAGATCAAGGTCACCTGTATTCGGGAGCGAAGGTCAGTCCAGTACGCTAAGTAGCCTGACGAGTAAATGGCCTGATAGGCTTTTGATACTGCAATGCAATGGGCGATCGCTGCTCGTCCCTCCTAGCATTTCAACAGCAGGGCACTTTGATACAGGCCTGCTTAAAACCGCAGCCCCAAGGGGCGACTGGCCAGTCGCCCCTTTGCAGTAAGCAGTTCCTGGATGTCCAGTTTTCCATACAAACAGCAAGCCAAAGAATCGGAGATACCCATGCAGCCGGATCTAGATTATTGCTGGCAGCTGATCCAAAGGGGCAGCGAAGAGATCGTAGAAAAACAGGAGCTGATGCAAAAGCTCCGACAGAATCGGCAGTTGCGGATCAAGGCAGGGTTCGACCCTACAGCCCCGGATCTGCATCTGGGGCATACCGTTTTGGTGCAGAAGATGAAGCACTTCCAGGAGCTGGGGCACAAGATCCTGTTCCTGATCGGGGATTTTACTGGCATGATAGGCGATCCCAGCGGCAAGTCAGAAACCCGTAAGCCCCTGACTCGGCAGGAGGTCCTGCTTAATGCAGAGACCTACAAAAGGCAGATATTCAAGATCCTGGATCCGGAGCTGACTGAGGTAGTCTTCAATTCCCACTGGATGGACAAATTCAGAGCCTCGGACTTTGTGCAGCTTTGCTCCAGGTATACAGTGGCCAGGATGCTGGAGCGGGATGATTTCCAGAACCGGTACCAGGAAAATCGGCCCATATCCATCCACGAGTTCCTGTACCCCTTGATCCAGGGCTACGATTCCTTGGCCCTGGAGGCTGATGTGGAACTAGGGGGCACGGACCAGAAGTTCAACCTGCTCATGGGACGCACCCTGCAGCGACAGGAAGCAAAGGAGCCGCAGGTCATTTTGACCATGCCCATTCTGGAGGGCCTGGACGGGGTCCAGAAAATGAGCAAGTCCCTGAACAACTATGTAGGCATAGAAGAACCTGCGCCGGAGATGTTCGGCAAGCTGATGTCCCTTTCAGACAAGTTGATGTGGAGGTACTACGAGCTCCTCTCGGATAAGGACATAAACCAGGTCCATGATATGCAGCGCAGGGTGGAGGCTGCAGAATTGCACCCCAAGCAGGCCAAGGAGGAATTGGCCCTGGAGTTGACTGCCAGGTTCCACGGGCAGAATGCAGCCAAGTCTGCCCAGGAGGAGTTCACTAAGGTCTTTTCAGCCCAGGAGCTGCCTAGGGATATCCCGGTCCAGGAGGTGGGCTACCAGGAAGCCCTGCCTGTGGCTCAGATCCTGGTTCAGGCCGGGCTTTGCTCATCCAAAAGCGAGGCCAAGCGGCTCTGCCAGCAAGGAGCGGTCTCCACTCAGGGACAGAAGATATTCGATCCTGCTGAGGTCTTTCCCCCGGGCCAGCACGATTTGAAGGTAGGCAAGAAACGGTTTTTGCGGCTCAAGGTGCAGGCCTGATGCAGGATGCGCTTTCTCTCAGGGGTTGTCTGGACCAGGGGGTTTTTGCCCTGAAGGTCTTTGCCCGGATGGTCAAGCTGGAGCATTCGGTTTTTGCCCTGCCCTTTGCCCTTATTGGCTTTTTTCTGGCAGCCTCAGGGCATATGGCCTGGGCAAAGCTTGTGCTGCTGGTCATAGCCATGGTGGCGATACGTACCTGGGCCATGGCTATGAACCGCATCCTGGACCGGGATCTGGACGCCCAAAATCCCAGGACCCAGGACAGGCCCCTGGTAACGGGGGAGATCAGCCTCAGGCAGGCCTGGATCCTGTCCCTGGCCACTGCCCTGGTGTTTGTCCTGGCCTGTCTAGGCCTGAACCTGCTCTGCTTTGTTCTGGCCTGGCCGGTGCTGCTCTGGTCGGCTTTGTACAGCTTAAGCAAGAGGCTGACCTGGCTGGCTCACTTCTGGCTGGGCTCAGTGCTGGGGCTGGCCCCGGTGGCTGGATGGCTGGCATACGAGCCGGTATTCACTCTGCCTGCGGTCCTGTTCGGCTTGGGGGTGCTGTTCTGGGTGGCTGGCTTTGATATCCTGTATTCCTGCCAGGATATGGAAGTAGATCAGAAGCTGGGCCTGGGCTCCGCCCCGGTGCGGCTCGGGCTGCAGCAGGCGCTGTTTTTGTCTGCTCTATGCCACGTAAATACGGTTCTTTTCTTTTTGCTTGCAGGCTGGGCCTCAGGTTTGGGGTGGCTCTATTTCTCTGTATGGCTGATCATCAGCATTATTCTGCTTTGGGAGCACGGGCTGGTCAGCCCTGGGGATCTGTCCAGACTGAACACTGCCTTCTTTAGCCTGAACGGGTTGGTGGCGGTGCTTTTGTTCTTAGGCGTGATCCTTGATCCGCGGCTAGGTATCTGGGGGTCATGAAGTGTGGCCCGGCATGCACAGGCCCAGATAATGGAGGTCCTTTGCTTTTGGCAAAAAGGGGCAAAAAGTAGGGGGGCGAGTCTTTGCGTCCTATACTGAGCCAATATTCTGGAGCAGGGTTATCAGGCGGCGCAGCACATCCAGATCAATGGCGCCCTGCATATTGTGCTTCATGGCCTTTAAAGCCTGGAAGGGGCTCTCCGCAGATGCATAGGGCCTGTCTGAAGTGATGGCGTCGTAGATATCGCAGCAGTTGATGATCCTGGCCGGCAGAGGGATGGCCTCAGCCTGCATGCCGCTGGGATAGCCAGTCCCGTCGTAATTCTCGTGGTGGAAGAGGATGCACTTCAAGCTCAGATCAGGCAGTGAGATATTGGAGCAGAGCCTGACCCCGTAAATGGGGTGCTTCTGCATCATATCCCATTCCTGGGAGTTCAGCCTGCCCGGCTTGTTCAATACGCTTTGAGGGATCAGGGTCTTGCCCAGGTCGTGGAGGATGGCTCCAATGCCTGCATTTTGCTGGTCTTTGTCAGTGAACTCGGTGTAGGTGTTAATGAGGGCTGTGCTGTAGGTGAAGACGTGCACGCAATGGGAGAAGGTCTGGTAGTCGTGGGAGATGAGCTTGCTGATATTCCTGATGGACTCTTCCAGGCTTAAGAACTGTGAGCTGCAGGACACTGTATGGGCTATGCGATCAAAATCTTCCTGGCTTAAGCCCCCGCTCAGCTTTTTTTTGAAGATAGTTCGGACCATGTCTGTGGTGGTCTGCAGAAAGACCTTGGAACGTTCCTGGACAGGGATGTTGGGATCCTCTAGGATCTTTGACAGATGCAGATGCACGTAATTTTGGTAGTGCTCTATCTGGGAGGCTGGGACATAGACCTTGTCTATGCCTGTCTCGTAGAGTTTCTGGCGCAGCTGCTGCGTATAGCGTTCCTTTGCCTTGGTATACAGAACCATCCTGCCGTTTTGCTTCAGGTAGACCCGGAAGTCGGAACAGGTGTCCGGGTACAGCACCAAGGGAGATACCTGGAAGTATCCTTGGGGTTGCATGGCTCTTGGGCTTGATTTGCAAGTACAGGCTTGGTTGCTGCTCATAAGGGTTAAGCCGAGTGGTTTCCTAACCGATAACGTCAAAAAAATATTCCTTACTATGCTTTTCTTGTCAAGGCTCGACGAAGGGGGATACTCGCTCTGTCCACAGTATATGATACTGGCCCTAATTGGCTGAAGCCCTGGTTCCAGGACATGGATATCCAGCTTTGGGGAGTTGCAGATTTGCGGCGGACGGTAGATAATCCCTCTGGGCCGGTTTATAAGCAGCTGCCCTATGCCCTGAGCTGGGCTGTGCCCATGTCCGCGCAGATCATGCGCAGGGTGGGTCAAAAAGGACCTGATCAGGACTATGCCCAGGAGTATTCCAGGGTCAATTCGCTGATCAGCAAGCAGGCCCTGGAGCTGCAGGACCTGCTCCAGGAACATGGATATCAGGCCTGGGCTCTGGATGTCTCCAGGCGCACAGACCCCAAGGGCATCAAGGGGGACTTCCCGCACAAGACAGCCGCCACCAGGGCCGGGCTGGGTTGGGTAGGCCGCAACTGCCAGCTGGTGACTCGCAAGTATGGACCCTGGGTGCGCTTGGGCACAGTGTTCACGGACCTGGTTCTGGACTGCGGTCCTGCCTTGAATAGGCACTTCTGCGGCACGTGCATGCGCTGTGTGCAGGCCTGCCCTGCAGGGGCGCTGAGCGGCAAGGCCTGGAAGCCCGGCCTGCCTAGGGAGGCGCTCCTGGATGCCGCAGAATGCGACAGGTGGAAGAAGGAGCATTACCACCACCTGCACCAGGGGCATAACTGCGCCATATGCTCCGGGGTCTGCCCCTATGGCCTGAAAAGGGGCAAGATTGTAGGCCAGAATGCAGCCGGCAAAGAATAGAGGCTGTTAATCAAACATCACGGGTTGAGCTATGCCAGCTAGCCAAAAAGATCAAGAGCTTACTGGATATTTGCAGCTGCAGGGCGATCCTAATTACCCTGTCTTCGCCGGCCAGGTCTTTGCCCTGCTGTATCCGGAGTCTGGGGCTCACGATCCGGAGGCAGGCAGGGAGCAAACTTCAAGCCCGGATGAAAATAACTCCCTGGTGCAGACGGTCTCCTCCAGTTGTGTCTATCAGGCCCAGAGCGGAAAGCTGATAGCCAGGGGCTACGGTCTGGTGAAGATCAAGGAAGGCAGGGTGCATGTGGTCCCCTTGTTGCGTGTCAGCAAGGACAAGCTGCATCTGTTGGCCACCATATATGCCAGGGATTTCTTCGGTCAGGAGATAACTGAACAACGCATAGCCCAGGCAGTAACGAATCTGGGCTTGGAGGTGGAGCTGCAAGAGGCCCAGGTGCAGCAGGCCTTGAGGCAGGCAGCAAAGCAGAATGCTCCCCAGAGCAAAGTAGTAGTGGCCAGAGGTGGGCAGCTGCCCCAAGAGGCCAAGGATGCCAGTCTCGAACTGGCAGGTGATCCTGCCTTGCCAGTGTTCCCTGGCTTCGCCCTGGGCAGGTTGCTCCGGGAGCAGGAATGCGTGCCGGGCAAATGCATAGATGGTACTTCCTGGGAACCAGAGGAAAAGGAACCTTCCCGCAGGATCACGCCTGGCCCAAAGTGCGGCTGGGAGCTGGGCCAGGACCAGGAAACCATGTACGCTACCAGGTATGGCCTGCTCAGTGAGCACCTGGGCCAGCCCTTTGTCTCTCCCCTGATCAAGATCTCCAAGGATAAGCTCCGGGTTTGGGCCACATTATACGCCAGGGATTTTTACCACAAGAAGATCTCAGCGCAGGGGATCAAGGAGCTCCTCCTGTCAGCGGGCCTTCAGGCGGAGATAGATGAGCAGGCTGTAGCTGCAGCCTTGAAGCAGGCCAAAAAGGACAAGGCAGCCCAGGAGAATGTGCTGGTGGCCCAGGGTAAGCCTCCGGTTTCCGGCAGGGACAGCAGGCTGGTTTTTGCCTGGGAGCAGGAGCAAGAGCGGGTTGATGACCAGGATAGCCTGGATCCCAGGCAGAGAAGTTTGTTCAGATCAGTGGACCAGGAGCAGCTCATTGGCTGGCTTCAGCCGCCTGGTGTGGGCTGGCCCGGAAAGGATGTCTTTGGCAGGGAGGTTCCGTCTAGCCCTGGATCCCAGGTTGCAGTCATAGTGGGGGATAATGTTTCTGCCTACAAAAATGGAGAGCTTCTGGGCGGTGAGGAAAAGCCAGGAGATTCTGCACAGCCGGATGCAGACCCAGGGGCCTGCGCTAGGGGCTCCAAGGGTCAGCAAGTGGCAGAGCCTGGGGCCGAATTCTGGTCCTTGGCAGCAGGCATAGTGGACTGGGATGGGCAAACCGTCTCTGTGCAGGAGGCAATCAATGTCCAGGGGGATGTGGACTACTCCACAGGGAATATAGACCTCCAGACGGGCTCAGTGCAGATCCAGGGCAACATCAGGGCAGGCTTCAAGGTCAAGACTCCGGACAGCGTTTATGTGCAACAGAGTGTGGAAGGGGCCTTGGTCAAGGCGGGCAAGGACTGCATTGTCAATGCCGGGCTTTCCATGCATGAACATGGCAATGTGATTGTGGGCGGCTCTCTTCAGGCCCATTTTATGGAGAACGCCACTGTCAAGGCCAGGGGAGACATAATAGTTAGCCAGGACATTGTCAATTCTTTGGTTCACACCTTGGGTCAGGTGCAGGCCACTAAAGGCCGGGGCACTATCCAGGGGGGATTGATTCGGGCAGCCCAAGGTGTGCAGTGCAAGGTCCTGGGCTCGGAGCACGGCGTGTCCACCAGGGTGGTGCTGAGTTTTCCGGCGGAAGGGGATCCTGCCCTGGTGCAAAGAAGGGATAGGCTGAAGCAGAAGCTGGAGCAGATCCAGGAGGAGCTGGGGGAGGGCAACTATCAGGCTCTGCTGGAGAGAACCCCCAAGGAGAAGCACCCGCAGCTGATAGAGAAGCTGAAGGCTAAGACCAGCATCAATTCTGAGCTCAAGGAGATTAAATCCAGGATTAAGGAATCCAGGGATGCGCTGGTACAGCAGGCCCTGGAGTCCAAAGTGGTGGTCAAGGAAGTAGTGTATCCTGGAGTGGAGATCACCATTGGCCAGGAGACCCTGGAAGTTAAGGAAACCCTGCGCAGCCCCACCTTCTATTTGGATCAGGAAACCATGGGCATTAAGATTGCCTGAGCCCCCTGGCTGAATCCCTCGCCCTGCCTGGGCAAGACCTCGGGCAGGGCAGGGCGGGGGAGTATTAGTTGATAGAAGACTTCTCTAGCTTCTGCTTCAGACTGGGGAATTCTTGCATCTCGGTATGGGGCAGGAACAGGGCGGAAGTGAATTCGTCCATAAATGCGTTGTTATCGCTGAAGTCCACATAGGTCATATTGCTGGAAATCTGCTCAGCTTCGGTCCTGGATTCCTGGCTCAAAAGGCACATATAGGCCCCGGCCAGGGAGGTGTTGCCCAGGTACTGGAACGTGTCCCTGTCCAGATCCGGCAGGAGGCCAATGTTCACTGCCTTGTCCACATCCAGATACTCTCCGAAGCCGCCTGCGATCAAGATCCGGTCCAGATCAGTGAAGCTAAGCCCCACATAGCCCAGCAGGGTTCTGAATCCTGCATACACAGCTCCCTTGCTGCGCAAGAGATTCTGGATGTCGGATTCTGTAAAAACGATATCCTCGTCCATGCTGGTATTTTGGGCCCATTCCAGGATATAGGCCCTTTCCCCGGTCTGTCGGGTCAGTCTGGGATGCTCTGCAGGCAACTGTATTCGGCCGCTTTGGTCTATAACCCCGGCGAGCAGCATCTCGCTCAGGGTGTCTATCATGCCTGTGCCGCAGATGCCCCTGGCAGGCAGCTGGGCAATAGTACGTATGCTGGCTTCCTGGCTTTGCGGGTCAATGTCCACTGCTTCGATGGCCCCTTCCTCAGCGCGCATGCCCCAGCGTATTCCGCCGCCTTCAAAAGCAGGCCCTGCTGAGCAGGCAGCAGTCAGCAGCCAGTCCTGGTTGCCCAGCACAATCTCGCCATTGGTGCCCACGTCCACGAACAGGGTGATAGGCTCCTGCTTGTGCAGGCCGGAGTAGAGTATCCCGGAGACAATATCCCCGCCCACATAGCTGGCAGGTCCGGGCAGGATGAATACCGGGGCCGAAGGGTCTGTCTTGATCCCGATCTCCCGGGCCTTGAATATGGGAAAATCAGTGGCAGTGGGTATATAAGGGGTCCGTCTCAGATACCTGGGCTCCAGCTGCAGCAGCAGGTGGCTCATGGTGGTGTTTCCGGAAACCACCACATTGCCGATGTTCTGCCTCTCCTGGCCGGAGCTGTCCAGGACTTCGTTGATCAGGCCGTTGATGGTGGAGAGCACCATATTGCCCAGTTTCCGGACCCCGCTCTTTTCCGCGCAGACTATACGGTTGATGATATCGTCCCCGCATGCGGCCTGCTTATTGTGTCCGCCGGCCCCAGCCAGGACATGGCCGCTTTGCATGTCCACCAGATAGACCATGACTGTGGTGGTGCCCACATCCACTGCCAGGCCCAGATTGGGGTGCTCCTCCTGGCCGGACTGCACCTGCAGGACCTCAAAGGAGCACTTCTTCCTGATCACTGAGGCGCTCACAGACCAGTTTTCCTCTCTTAGGGCATTGGCCAGCTGGCGCATCACCTCCAGGCTGATGTTCATGCGCTCTGGATCCACGCTTTGCTTCTTCAGGCCCCGCTTGAGCCGATCCAGGTCGCTGAGGTTGTCCTCTGCAGTAGGTGGAGAGAGCTCCAGGAAGAACTCCTCCCGCATGGGGGAGAGCTGCTGCACGCAGCCCAGGAGCTTGGCGGTGGCCTGCTCGCCTATTCCGGCGCAGCGCAGTCGCCTCTCCAGGGTTTCCTCAGGGATTCTGACTTCCAGGTCTTCCTGCACTGTGCTCTGGCAGGCCAGGACATAGCCCTTGGCCTTTTCCGAGTCTGTAAGCAAGGGGGTGTCCGCGGTCTGGACCCGGCCCTGGCTGATCACCAGCTTGCATTTGCCGCAGGTCCCGGCTCCGTTGCAGGATGCATTCAGTTTCAACCCGGCATCCAGGGCTGCCTGGAGCAGGGTGCTGCCAGTGGGGACCTCTATCTGGATGTTGTCCGGGTAGAAGCTCACCTGGTGTTGGACTGCTTCTGTCTGCTGCCGGCTTCTACGTTCCTCGTTCTGCCTTTCCTGGTGTATAAACCAGATGGGGCAGGAAGACCTGAACTTGCAGTAGATATTGGGGTCCATGCAGCGCAGGCAGTCCTGGCACAGAAAAACCTCGTGCTTATGGCATTTGTAGGGAGTCTCTACCTGGGGATGGTTTACGCACTTGCCCATATACAGGACCTCCTTGGAGAATGGGTTTGGTTCTGTTTTCAGGGCAAGAAATGCATAAGGTGTGCCAGAAGGCTATCCTGGTTCCGAGCCTGGATCCTGGAGGGGAATGTTCCATTTTTTCATGTACTTCCAGATGGCTGTTCTGCTTATCCCCAGGTGCCTGGCTGCTTCTGCCTTGTTCCAGCCGCAGTCCTGCAGTAGACGCCACAGCTCTGCCTTATCCAGGCTGCCTGCCTTTATGGGGTGCCGGGGCTGGATCTGGTCCGGGTGTCTGGCAGGGGCCTGTAACGCGGATTTTCCGGACCTAATCTCTCTGGGCAGGTCCTCAGGCCTGAGCAGCTCCTGCTCGCAGAGCACAAAGGCGTGCTGGATAGCGTTTTCCAGCTCCCGCACATTGCCTGGCCAGTCGTAGTCCATGAGCAGCCGCAATCCCTTATGCTGTATCCCCTTAACACTCTTATTGGTGAGCTGGTTTTGCTGCTGGATGAAATGGCTGATCAGAAGGGGGATGTCCTCCTTCCTTTGCCTTAGAGGCGGAACCAGGATTGGGAATACATTCAGTCTGTAGTACAGGTCTTGGCGGAAAGAGCCCTGGGAGACCAGCTCACCAAGGTCCCGGTTGGAGGCGCTTATGACCCGGATATCCACCCTGCGGGGTCTGGATTCTCCCACCCGTTCGATCTCCCGCTCCTGCAGCACCCGCAGGAGCTTGACCTGGATGGGCGGGCTCAGATCCCCTATCTCGTCCAGGAAGACGCTCCCCCCGTGGGCTTCCTCGAACCTGCCCCGCCTGTCTTTGTGTGCCCCGGTAAAGGAACCTTTGGCATGGCCGAAGAGCTCGCTTTCCAGGAGGGTTTCGGACAGGGCTGAGCAGTTCACAGTAACAAAGGGCTGGCTGCCCAGTTCACTGTTGTAGTGGATAGCGCTGGCGATCAGCTCCTTGCCGGTGCCTGACTCGCCCTGGATGAGCACGCTGGCCCTGCTGCCCGCGGCAGCCTTTACCCGGCGGAAGACTTCCTGCATGGCCCTGCTTTGGCCTATAAGGTTGTGCAGGCTGTAGTGCCGGGTCAAAAGCAGGTTGGCTTCTTCTGCCTTCTGTCTAGCCTTTTCCAGCTCGCTTACATCCGTGATGGTCTCCACTATGCCGATGATCTGTTCCTGTTCGTCCTTGACTACCCGGGCCTGCTTGATTACCGGCACATCCCTGCCCTCCTTGTGGCGCAGCACGCATTCCTTGGGCTCGCTGCTGCCGTGCTCCAAGATGCCGCAGCTGTTGATACTTTCCGGGCAGTGCTTGCCGAAACACTTGCTGAAGCCCAGCAGGGCGCAGGTCTGGCCCAGGGCCTGGGAGGCAGTATAGCCGCTGATCTTCTCCATGGCTTGATTCCAGGAGGTTATCCTGCCCTGCATGTCCATGGTGAACACCCCTTCTGCCATGGAATCCATGATCTGGTTCAAAAAGCGCACGTTCCAGACCGCATGTGTATTGGACATAGGTCCTCCTCTGGATACTCTTATTAACGTTACTATAACGTTAGAGTAACGTTTTGGGGACATTAAACTTTAGGTTTGGGTTTGGCAAGGGCGGGCTTGGATTAGCTTGGCACCTGGATTGCTAAAGAGTGCGTAGGCAGCATTGCAAGCTGTCTACTCACATACGGCAGTAGCTGCCAAGCCTGGAAAGGCTGATGGCTCCATTAGGACTGAATCAGAGGAAGGATTGAAATGTCTGGCCTGCGGCCACAAGAAGATCCCAGCTGGCAGGGAATACCAAAAAAGGGTTGGACTCTTTTGGAGTTCAGGGCTCAGTGGTGCGATCCCTGCAGGAAGCAATCCCAGATACTACAGGAGCTGGCCAAGGAATTTGAACTGGTGCAGTTTTGCAGGGCTGACATTGAGGCCTATTCCGAGCTGGCTATAGAGATGGGTGTCCAGAGCGTGCCCACCTTGGTGCTGTGCAAACAGGGCAGGGAGGTGCAGCGTTTTATTGGCCTGCAGGACAAGGAGACCTTGCGCAAGTCCCTAAAGAATCAGCTGGGAAGCTCTGAATCAGGCTCTGCCTGATGCGGGCTTGATAAGCAGCCAAAATCGGTATACATTGAACTATTAAGATGAGTTCTCCTAATAACCCGCCCTTAGCTCAGCTGGATAGAGCGCTGGACTTCGGATCCAGAAGCCGGAGGTTCGAATCCTCCAGGGCGGGCCAAGTAAACTGGCAGCTGCAGCTGGGCAAACTTTTCCCGGCCCCGGGCTCCTTGGAGGAGACTGCCCTTCTTGCCTGCCTAGGCCTTGCTTCCCAGTTCCTTGCTCAGGGCTGTGTGGATATGCCTGAAGGTCTTAGGATCCTCCACCCGCAAGCCTGGCTCAGGGACTAAGGAGTTGAGCATCCTTTGCATCTTCAAAAAATCCATTCCTTTGCTGATGCAAAGCGCTCCGCAGAGGATGATTTCCCGTTGCTTCAGCTCCCTTTCCTTCTCCTGGCGCATTTTTTCCGCTGCAGGCAAAAGCAGGAAGTTGGCCAGAACTATCCCATACAGGGTGGAGATCAAGGTCACGGGCACATTTTCCAGGATCAGGCTGGTCTCCTCGATGCCCATCAGGAGCCCTACCAGCCCGATTACGCTGCCTGCCACGCCGAAAGAAGGAGCATACGCAGACATGTTCCTGAAGACCTTTTCCAGCTCCTGCCTGGATCTGGCGTGCACTGTGGCCTCCGTGCTCAGGATCTCCCGGATTTCCTTTGTCTTATAGCCATCTTTGATCAGGTCCAGGGCCTGGGAGATGATAGGGTGCTTTTGTGCTGTGCTCTGTGCATGCCGGGCTCCGTAACTGCGGTACAGCTGCCCCAGGTACAGCAGGCTGTGGATCAGTTCCTTTTCCCTGCCCTGCTGCTCCTGATAGGCTTGGGAAGCAAAGCCCAAAGCCCTGCGCAGTCTTAGCGGCCCTGAGCTCAAGAGCCCTGCACCCAGGGTGCCGGAGCTGACCACGATAAAGGCGGTTGCATTGAAATAGATGGAGGCCTGGCCGGTCAGGAAAAAGGCCGATACGAACAACAAAAAGCACAACATTCCGGCTGCCAAGGACTTATTGAACATAATTCCATTACCTGCCTGGGTTAATTATTTATGGTCCTGAATCTTGATTTCCACCCGCCTGTTTTGCTGCCTGGCCTGTTCAGAAGTGCCAGGGACACGGGGCTTGGCAACGCCCAGTCCCTGAATGACCAGGTTCTCACTTCTGAAGTTGGAGGAGCTGTTTAGCTGCTCTGCGATCTTGGCTGCCCGCAGGGCAGAGATCTCAAAATAGCTCCGCTGCTTGGGCTGGCTCATTTCGTTTTGCGCTGCGAAACCAGCCACTACAATCCTGCCCTGGGCCAGGGAGAGGACCTCAGCTATACGTTCCAGGTACTCCTGCGCCTCTGGATTGAGGCGTACACTTCCGGGGTTGAAGAAAACATCTCCGGACAGGGAAATTATTACTTGGCCCTGCTGATCTTTGCTGATGCTTATGGGAGAGTTTGGGAACTGCAGCTTGTCCTGGGCCCGGGCATATATGGCTTGCAGGTTCAAATCGCTGCCCTGTTCGCTGCTGTGCTGACCCGCGATATTCACCGGGCTATTGCTTGGGACATAGTTTTTTTCTTCCCTGGCGTGGAAGGCATACAAGACCAGGAACAGGATAAACATGACTAGCATCAGGTCAGACCAGGGCACGGCCCATCTGACATTGGGCTCAGCTGCGTCCTGGGATCTGGACAGATTGAGGAACAGGTTTTTGGGAGGTTGCAGATATTGGCTCATGGTTTCCCCATAGCTGATTAGGATCAAGGTGAGCAAAATTTTCCTGTTTTCCAAAAGGATGCAATTCACAAGCCATGACTGCTCATGACCCAGCAGGTGTTTGCATATTGCCTATGATAAGGGGTAGATGAGAGGATTACTTTCCTCAGAATATTGATATCATGAGTATCGACAGCGATTACGACAACGACTACGATTACGATTAGCTCTGCCCTCCCCTCGTTGTCGTGGTCGTGGTCGTAATCGTAATCGATATTTTGACCAATA
The DNA here is from genome assembly GCA_046546355.1 of Desulfohalobiaceae bacterium. GTDB lineage: Bacteria > Desulfobacterota > Desulfovibrionia > Desulfovibrionales > Desulfothermaceae > CAZBUB01. The sequence continues at coordinate 44,140 of JBKGXZ010000006.1, forward strand.
CAGAGGGCGAGCGCCGCTCGCCCCTACTAGCATCGCAGCAGCACGTCTTTTGAACACAGGCCTATATGAAGACATAGGCTTGTAGGGGCGACCGGCGGTCGCCCTTTTGGGAGAAAGCTGTTGCTGGAGATCCAGTTTTTCCATACAAACTTTTACGCAGAGCGTGGGAGCAATAAAATTTGAGAAAGATTAAAGACACTTTCCCCAAGTGAGTGCTGGCTGAGCATAGCACGCACTTGACTGCGTGGGGCTATAACATACTGAAAAAAATGATAACTTCCTTTTTACCCAGGAGGTGGTTATTCTGCGCTGGTTGCCATGGAAATTCTTTGTAAAGCGGGCTGCCCGCAACTACGGCATAATTGATCCCTTGAGGCTGTTGGCTCGTATGCGGCGATTTGCCCAGCCCTCGGAAGTCCAGGAGCCTATAGAGCTTTTGCGGGCGGGTATGGTTTTCCATGCCCGGGGCATGATCAATACCCAGGCCATCCAGTACAACCTGGACTGGATGTGGCCTTTTTGGGTGCAAAGACAGTTCGATCCTCATGATCCAGCCTTTATTCCCAGAGGGTTTTCCTTTAGCCACGTCAACCTCACGCACCGCAACTGGACAGCTGTGGGGCATCCGGAACTGGCTACCTACCCCTTGGTGGATCCCAAGGGGCTGCTGACGCCACATTTCGACGGCTGGTCCCTGGATTTCTGGATTCTGGAGCAAAAAGGGACCCGGCACCTTTTGCCCTGCAAGTTCAGCCAGACAGCGCAGGAGCTGTGCTTGGCCCCCAACCCGGAAGTGTTGACTGTTAGTCAGGGGCTGGACAAGGGCTTGAGCTCCAGAGTTTGGCTGGATATCCAGGACAACTGCCCTTGGGTCAGGCTGGAGATAGAGGCCCAAAGCAACTCTCCTGCCTGGCTGGTGATCTCGGTGCGTCCCTATAACCCTGAAGGTGTCCAGTTTGTGGAGGGTATCGACTATTATGCCCCTTCCTCCAGGTGGACTGTGAATCAGAATCAGGAGATCTTCTTGAGCCAGGTCCCGGACCAGGTCCTGCATTCAGATTACAAGCATGGAGATGTGCTGCACAGGATCCTAGAAGACGCCTGGAGCCAGTCTGAAACCGCAGTGAGCTGCGAGGTGGGTATGGCCACCGGCGCGGCCTTGTTCCAGCTGCAGCCTGAGCAGGGCAGGCAGGTGGAATTGGGCATGCCCTTGACTGATGCAAAAGCAGCGTCCTGCAGGCAGATAGCTGCACCAGAACAGGCCTGGGACAGGGCGCTGCAGGATACTGCCTGCCTGCAGGTTCCGGACAGGAGAATGCAATTCCTGTATTCAGCTGCTGTACAGACACTGTTACTGCTGAGTGCTGAGGATATAGTGCCTGGGCCCTATACATACAAACGCTTTTGGTTCAGGGATGCATGTCTGATGCTGCATGCCCTGCTGGTTATAGGCTGCATGGACCGCTGTAGGGCACAGATGGACAAATTCCCTTCGCTCCAGAGGCCTTCTGGATATTTCCATTCCCAGGAAGGGGAATGGGATTCCAATGGTCAGGTGTTGTGGATTATGGGCCGCTATCAGGAGCTGACTGGAAGGGAGCTGCAAGAGAGCTGGTGGAGGGCTGCGAGAAAAGCGGTGCAATGGATAAGGCGCAAGAGATTGAGTAAAGCCAGGGGCACTCTACACGCAGGGTTGATGCCGGCAGGATTCAGTGCGGAGCATCTGGGACCCAATGATTTTTATTATTGGGACAACTTCTGGAGTCTGGCAGGCTTACATGCGGCAGAAAAGCTGGCCCGGAAGAGGCAAGACACTGACCTGGCACAGCAGATTGAAGAACTGGCTGCCTGCTATCACAGGGATATCCAAAGCAGTATAAACTCAATTCCGGAGCAAAGAAAGAAAGGAGCCATCCCTGCCTCGCCCTACAGACGGATGGACGCAGGTGCAATAGGCTCCCTGGTGGCTGACTATCCCTTGCAGCTCTATCCGCAGGGGGATGCAGAAATCCTGAATACAGTGGATTTTCTGCAGCAAAACAGCTTTGTCTCCGGGGGGTTCTTCCAGGATATGATCCATTCCGGGATTAATCCCTATCTGACACTGAGTATGGCCCAGATCCTTTTGCGTAACGGTAGACCGGGATTTCAGGATTTAGTGCGCACAGTGGCTGATCTGGCCAGCAGCACAGGACAATGGCCAGAAGCTATTCATCCTCGCACTGCAGGCGGATGCATGGGAGATGGCCAGCATGGCTGGGCTGCTGCGGAATGGGTGATGGCCATTCGCAATATGTTCGTGCGAGAAGAGGGAGACAGATTGGTGCTCTTTTCAGGCCTTATGCCCGATTGGCTGGATTCTGAGCAGGATATAAGCTTCGGCCCCACCTGGACCCCGTATGGGGTTCTGACAGTCAGTCTTTTGCCTCAGGCAGGACGGTTTTGGGCTGGTGTGCAAGCAAGATGGAGGCATGAGCCGCCCAGGCTGGAGATGGCTGTGCCTGGCCATCGCAGGATGGAGGTCACCGAGTCCGACTGTCCAGTGCTCTTGGAGCCAATTCAGGCTTCTGGTTAGCTTGTTGAGAAGCCAGGCATGTGGAGCCCAAGTTGTTGATTTCTGGTATCTGGACCAAGTCATCTGGGCAGATGATAGCCTTACATGCTTCAGGCTTGAAACAGATCATTTCAGATGACAGTGCTTGCTATACCGAGACCTTTTTGTTAGCTTGACAAAACAACTTTACAATTCAGGAGATCAATTATGCAGGAGCATGTTCAACAGGCGCTGCAGATACTCAAGGCCCAGGCAGGAGTGCGAAGTATGGATGAACAGGAGATGTCATCCCTGTTATATAAGCTCTCTAAACAGTTGCAGCAGATTACGCAGGCAGATAATGGCCGAGCCGGGACCCAAGAGGTGCCCGGGGCCGCAGTCGATCCTAAGAAGGCTATCAAGGAAAAGACAGTGGTCTGTCTGGAATGCGGCAAGAGCTTAAGGGTCTTGAACAAGCTGCATCTTTCCAAGCATGGTCTAACCCCGGCTGAATACAAGGCCAAATGGGGTTATCGCAAGAATACTGCGCTGATCGCCAAATCCCTGGCCAGGCAGCGCAGGGAGAAGATCAAGGAGATGCAGCTTTGGGAAAAGAGGAAAAATGTCAACATCAATCGACTCACCGAGGCTATCCTGGAGGACTTCGAGAAGAATCATTCCGAATAGCAGCCAGGTATTTGCCTGGTGTTGGGGCTTGGGTATACAGGGAAGGTCCTGGCAGTCTTGACAGTGAGTCCAGGACTGTATACCTAAGCTTTTTTATTGTGGCGGCACACTGGCTGGTGTGTCAGGGATGGAGACCAGGAAAACAAACCCCAGGAGACAATGAGAGTATGCAGAGCATTCCGATTTCTGTGCAGGGTTTTCAAAAGCTTCGCCAGGAGCTGGAGGAGTTGAAGAAGGAGCGCCCAGAGGTGATCCAGGCCATAAAGGAAGCCAGGGAAGAAGGGGATCTGCGGGAAAACGCTGGCTATGATGCTGCTAAGGATCGCCAGGGCATGCTGGAGGCCAGGATCAACCATCTTGAATCCAGGTTGCCCAAGTGCGATGTGATTGATATCCAGGAGATGCAAAGCGAGAAAGTCGCTTTTGGGGCCACGGTGGAGATTGAGGATCTGGACAGCGGGGAACGTAAAAGGTTCACCCTGCTGGGTCCGGATGAGGCGGACTACAAAAAGAGCAGTGTCTCTGTACACTCACCGCTGGCCAAAGCTTTGCTGGGCAAGGTAGCTGGAGAGGACGCAGTGGTCGAGGCCCCTAAAGGCAGGATTGAATATGAAATCATTTCCGTGGAGTATATAGGCATTCCTGAAGGCCATTTCGATTGAAGCTGTAAAGCGCTGTTTGTCCAAGGTCCTGTAACTTGCAGCAAAAAAAGCCCCTGCCTATAGCGCTGGGGCTTTTTCTTGCAGCGGCAGCAAGGATCAAGCATCCTGGTTGTCAATTTCCTACCGAAAAGGTAGGCTGTCTTGTTAGCAGCAGCAAAAGCCCTGCATTGCATTTTGGGGCTTGAGCTGTCCGCAGGCAACATCCTTACTGTGGCTGCTGCAGCAGAAGAGATGAGCACCAATATGAACTCCATTGCTTCTGCAGTTGAGCAAGCTTCCAGCAACCTAAACAGCGTAAGCTCTTCTGCCGAGGAGATGAGCTCCTCCATAGCTGAGATAGAGCAAAATACGGAACACGCCGGAGAGATCACCAGGCAGGCCTCGGAGCAGGCCCAGCAAGCCAGGCAAAGGGTGCAGGATTTGCACCAGGCTGCTGATGCCATAGGTGAGTTCACTGAGTGGATCAAGCCGCCCAGGAGATTTCCAAGAACAGCATCCAGGTCAGGTCCAATGCCCAGGATATCAATAAGCTGTCTCAGAGGATGGCGGAGGATAATAGCCAGTTCCAGACCGGGGAGGAGAGATTCGATATCGGCAAAGTCAAGAATGCCCATCTGAAATGGCGCTCCCGGCTGGAGAGCGTGATCCAGGGTCTGGAGAGCATGGCTCCGGAAGAGGTAGCCTCGGACAGGGATTGCGAGTTCGGTAACTGGTACTATAGCCAGGCAGGCCAGAGTCTGGCCCAGCTGCCTGCCTTTGAGACGGTGGGCAAGCATCATAAGGATGTGCACGCCTATGCCCAGAAGATTGTTTCCCTGGTGCAGCAGGGCAGGCAACAAGAGGCCAGGAGGTTATTGCAGAGCTTTGAGCAAAGCAGGGAGCAGCTCTTCCAGGCCCTGGACGATTTGTATCAGGGCTAGTGCCGTGTCCTAAATCCAGCAGATGCGTCTAGCACTTTTTCTTCCTGGACAGGGGAGGCTAGGGAAAGGTAAAATACACCCGTATTCGATATACCTACCTCTAACCAAGGATGGAGCCCTCCATGTCCGAGAAAGGATTCCCCTGGAAGTGGATTCTGGCAGGCCTGGCAGGCCTACTGGTGCTGATTGTGGTGGCCGCCTACGCGATTGTGGCCACCTATGACTTCAATAATCTGAAGCCCAGGATTGAGCAGGCAGTCCTGGATGCAACCGGCAGGCAGCTCAACATGCAAGGGGATATAGAGTTGGATTTTGGCCTGTCCCCTTCCTTAGTGGTGCAGGAGGTCAGCCTGGAGAATGCGCCCTGGGCCAGCCAGAAGCCCATGGCGGAGATGGAGAGGTTTGAGCTGCAGGTGGCCCTCTGGCCTTTGCTCAAAGGCCAGGTGGAGATCAAGAGGCTGATCCTGGTCAGGCCCAGGTTCCTCGTGGAGAAGGATGCTGAGGACCGCTTCAATTTCCAGATGCAAAAACCTGCGCAGGAAAGTGACAGCCAGCAAGAGCAGGCTGCAAAGGATACATCCCAGCAGCAGGAAGGCCAGGCAGATTTGTCTTTGCCGCAGCTCACGGTATACAATATGAGGATCCAGGAAGCTTCGCTTGTGTATCAGGACCTGCAAAGCCAAGAGTCCATGGATGTTTTGCTGCAGGAGCTGGAGCTCAGCACAGATTCACCGCAAAGCGACATCAGCCTGAAGCTGCAGGGTGAATATGAGGATTACCAGTTTTCCGGCCAGGGCAAAGTAGGCTCCATCCAGTCCCTGCTGCATGAGGATCAGCTCTGGGAGCTGGATTTGGCCTTGCAGGCCCTGGGCATGGAGCTGGACGTGAGTGGCGGGATTCAGGATGTCCTGGCCCAAAAGGATCTGGATCTGGATGTTTCAGCCCGGGGCAAGGATCTGTCCCCACTGCAGGAGATGCTGGGCCAGGGGCTTAGACTGCAGGATCCATTGCGGCTTTCCGCCAATATCCAGGATACCGGCGCACAGGCCTACCAGGCATCAAGCCTGGACCTAAGGCTGGGGGAAAGTGATTTGGAAGGCAGTTTGGATCTGGATCTGTCCGGGGCCAAGCCGGAGCTCAAGGCTGATCTTGACTCCAAGCTTCTGGATGTGGCTGCGCTTTTGCCTGCAGAAAAGGACCAGGCCAAGCAGGATAAGAAAAAGGAAAAGGACCAAGGGGAGGCTTCTAGTCAGGGAGGCTCCGGATCCAAAAGGGTCTTCCCGGATCAGCCCATAAACGCTGAATTTCTGGATCTGGCTAATGCTTCCTTGCAGCTTTCTGTAGATCAGATGCTGCTGCCAGCTCTGGCTATGCAGGATATACAGATGCAAGCTGAGCTGCGAAACGGCAATCTGCGCCTGAAGCCATTGCAGGCCAAGGTGGGCCAGGGGGATCTGGATGCGGATCTAGGATTGAGCTCCAGCCAGAGCGGCCTGGAGCTGGGGCTCAGGACAGATATCGCAGGCCTGCATCTGAGCAAGATGCTGGAGCAGTTGAATACGGAATTCACTATGCAGGGCCAGATGGACGCCCAGCTGGAGGTCAGGGGCAGCGGAGCTTCTGTGGCTGACATTATGGCTGGCCTGGATGGGGAAGCCGGGCTGGCCCTGGGCCAGGGCAGCCTGAAGAACAAGTACATCTCAGCCCTGGGCGGGGATTTGAAGCAAAGCCTGCACAGGCTGCTCAATCCAGGAGAGGAAAAAGAACGGATTTTGATCAACTGCTTTATAACCCAGATAGAGATCAATAAAGGCCTGGCAGATATCCAGGCCCTGCTCCTGGACACTGACCTGATGACCGTCAAGGGCAAGGGCGGAGTGGATCTGGGCACAGAGGAGCTGGATATCAGCCTGGACCCGGACCCCAAACAGGGGCAGCTGGGCAAGCTGAGCGGCAAAATAGGCTTTAGCCTGGGCGAGCTGGCCAATCCCTTCAAGCTGGGAGGCACCCTGGCCCAGCCCAAAATGGTTCTGGATCCGGGCAGGACCCTGCTCAGCATAGGCAAGGGAGTGGGGGGCGGTCTGCTCCTGGGTCCGGCAGGGGCTGCAGCCGGGATTTTAGCCGGGGATACTGCCCAGACTGACGCCTGTGTCCAGGTCCTGGAGGAGGTCCAGGAGGAACAGAAAGACTCCGGTCAAAAGCCGCAGGAATCCGAGCTGATGGACAAAGGCAGAAAAGAGCTGGAAAAGGGTGCAGACAAGCTAAAGGAAGGCATGAATAAGCTGTTTGGTGACTAGCACTGCAGCGATACTATCTTTACCCCAAAGGGGTTGCATATATCTAGCCCGGGGCAGCACCCTGCTACCTGGCCTCAGCCTCCTCCTGGGCGCATTTTTTGCACCAGTTCTCCTG
>JBKGXZ010000007.1:0-45383 GCA_046546355.1 Desulfohalobiaceae bacterium
AGAGATCATTAGTATCGATATTTTGACCAATACCTCAAGGACGAGCGGCGCTCGCCTTTGCGTTGCGGGTTGAAGCTTTTCATGCTTCGTTAGGCCCATTTAGGGCCTGATAGTAATTACCACCTATCTTCGCGCATCAATATCCATCCATTGCAGCTCCAGATTCTGCCTGCTTTGACCCTGTAGCAATGCAAATCCAGGCCTGCTGCCCTTGGGCAGGCTGAAACTGCCGGGATTCAGAAACCTTACCTCTGCCGGCCCCTGAGCCCAGTATCTCCTGTGTGTATGTCCAAAGCAGACCAGATCAGGCTCCTGCTGGAAACAACGCAGCAGAGCTTCTTGGTCAAGCTGGACTCCGTGTCCGTGCATCAGGCCCACCCGCAGCCCCCACAGCTCCAGGAGCCTTATCTGGGGCAGCTCTTGAGCCCAGGTCCCCATATCCATATTTCCCCGAACTGCATAGAACCTGGGATGACTGGACAAGCAGGACCAAACATCATAGCCGGTTATATCCCCGCAGTGCAGCACCGCATCCGCATCCTCCAGAATGGACTCCTGGACCTGGATCAGGTCCTGATCCGGCTCCTGCAGATGAGTATCTGACAATACAACTATACGCAAGCTCCACTTGCCTCCTTCTGTTTAGCTCCAGCCCACCCTGAAAACGCAATCCAGGGTCATCTGTCCCTGCTGCAATTGCTCCAAACCTTTAAAGGGCGCTATGCGCCGCAGCAGGCGCTGCACAAAGTCAGCCAATGCAGGTGACCCTTCCAATCTGAGTATCCACAGGGAGTCTATCTCCCCTTGACTGTTCAGCAGCAGACGGACTTCTACCATGCCCTCTGCAGGGGGCCTGGCCTTCTCCCAGCTGGCTGCAATGCTTTGCTTGAGCTTGTCTAAGGCCGCCTGTAGCTGGGGATCCTTGACCCGGGTGGAGACAACCCGGCCTGGAGCACCCTGGGGCTGGTACAGGATCTGTTCCTGCCTGCCCCTAGCCTTTTCCTGCCTGGCTTGCAGTCCATGCTGTTGCTTACCCACTCTATTTTTGCCTGAGCTGGCTGCAATTGCTTCCTGTGCCTGCAGCCGGCTGAAAAGCTCCAGGCGAAGTAGCGGCTGTTCCTGGTCCAGAACAGGCCTGCCGGGCATAAGCCACAGGCACAGCAAGTTCAAGGCCAGGCTCAGCACCAGGGCACACATCAAGGCCAGGCTTTCCTTCACAAAGCCCCTCGCTAATTGAAGCTCCTGCCGCGTCTCAAGAGTTTAATGTCCGTATATGGCAATTTCTCTATCGAACCTTTGTATGTGGCAAGCTAGAAATCATTAATATCGATATCCTGACCAATACCACATGGCCGAGCGGCGCTCGCTAGTTTGCGTTGCGGGTTGCAGTTTTCCATGCTCTGTTATGCCCATTTAGGACATGACAGTTATTTCCAATAGCAGCTAGCTATCCTGCCCGCCGCCTGCCTGGAGCCTATTTCCTGCCGTTAGCCCGGGACCACCAGCTGCTGTGGGCGCTTTTGAACCACCAGTCGGTATGATCCTTTTCCAGCACAGCTGCGGCCAGCTCCTGCCCCCAGGAAGTCCGCAGCCTTTTTTGGGCATGATAAAGCCATTTAGGGGCATAAGGATTGCCCAGGTCCTGCTCCTGCTTCAGGCTCAGGATCAGATCCAGCTGATCCGCATCCTGGGCCAGAGCGGCTTCCTGGCTGCTGACCTCTTCCAGCTCCTTATGCAGCAGCATTATGTCCTCCTGCAGCCCGGTACCCTGCAGGGCATCCCGCAGAGCCTGCTCATCCTGGCTGGAATTGTAGATCCGGTTCACGTAGTTGAAGTCCCCGGTCCGGGCTTCATGCAGGTCATGGAACAGGCACATGCAGACCACCCTGGTCCAGTCCAGGCCGCTTAGCTTGGCCAGGACCAGACCAATCATGGAGGTCCGATAAGAATGCTCAGCCACGCTCTCCCGGCCGCTGCCCAGGAATTGAAAACCGCTGCGCTGAGTGCTGCGCAGCATGCCCACCTCAAAGAAAAAGTCCGCTAGCCGTTGCCACGGCAGATCTGTTCGTGCGTCTTTCTGCATGCCCTAGCCCTTGTTTAGGATCTGTAGGCAGAGTTTATGCGTACGTATTCCAGAGTCAGATCAGAGGTCAAAAGCTGGTATTCCGCTTGCCCTGAGCCCAAATCCACTTCCAGCTTAATCTCCTGCCGGGACATGCACTGGGCCAGCAAGGCATCCAGGTCCCCTGGAACCTGACAGCCCTCCTGGAACACCAGACGATCCTGGATAAAGATCCGGACCTGTTCTGTAGAGAAATGGGCCCGGCTATGGCCCAGAGCAGCCACAATCCTGCCCCAATTGGGATCCTGACCGAAAAAGGCGCACTTAACCAAAGGGGAATGGGCGATGCTCCTGGCAGCGGACTCTGCCTGCCGGCTGTCCCTGGCCCCTCTCACACTGATGCGCAGCACCTTGCTTCCACCTTCTGCGTCCTGGACTATGAGATAGGCCAGCTCTTGACAGATCTCCAGCAAGGCCAGGGCCAGGAGCTCCTGCTCCCGGCCCTGGCTGGCCTCCACCTGGCTGGCCCCGTTGGCCAGGGCCAGAACGCAATCGTTGGTGCTGGTATCCCCATCCACACTGATCCGATTAAAGCTTTGCTCCGCAGCCTGCTGCAGCATCTCCTGCCAGGCCTGAGCCTGGACTTTGGCGTCAGTGATCACGAAACCCAGCATGGTAGCCATGTCAGGGCAGATCATCCCGGCTCCCTTGGCCAGGCCCAGGATCCTGAATTCCCCGCTAGTGGTCTGTATCCTGCGCCAGGCAGTCTTGGGGTAGGCATCAGTGGTCAATATGGCCCTGGCCACTTCCAGGGGGCCAGAATACTGGAGATTATCAACCAGATCCTGCAGGCAGGACTCCCAGCGCTCCAGGTTCAGGGTCTGGCCTATGACCCCGGTAGATGCAGGCAGTATATGCTCTGGGTCCAGGCCCAGGCACTGGCCTGTCAAGCTCAGGCTCTGGAGACAGTCCCTATAACCAGCCTGGCCTGTACAGGCGTTGGCCTGGCCTGAATTGATGACCAGGGCCCGGAGGACCTGGCCATGGGAATCCAGCCTCTGTCTGGCCACCTGCACCGGTGCGGCCTGAAAGCGATTTCTGGTGAACACTCCGGCCCCCTGGGCAGGGTATTGGCTGAGGATCAACCCCAGATCCTCCCGGCCCTGGTACTTGAATCCCGCCCTGGCAACTGCAAAACGAAACCCTTGGGGTATAGGCAACATGCGCTCTCTCCTGGCAGCTTATCAGCTCCCGCAGCATTTCTTGTACTTGCGGCCGCTGCCGCAGGGGCAGGGATCGTTGCGGCCCACTTTGGGGTCCTTGCGCTTGTAGGGCTGCTTAGCTGCAGGCCCTTCTGACTGCTGGCTTCCTGAGAGCTGCAGATCCTGGGGCTGCTCCTGGTGTTGCAGCTGTTCCTGGGAAACCTCCCGCAGGCGGATGTGGCAAAGACTCTTCAGCGTATTTTCCTTTATCAGATGCAAAAGTCCCTGGAAGAGCTCGAAGCCCTCCCGCTTGTACTCCTGTTTGGGATCCTTCTGCCCGTAGCCCCTGAGGCCGATGCCCTCCTTCAGGTGATCCATGTTCAGCAGGTGCTCTTTCCAGTATCTGTCCAGGTTCTCCAGGAGGAAGAAGCGCAGTATCTCCTGGTAATGCGACCCTGCCCTGTCCTTGAGCTCCTCCAATATGGAGAGCACAGCCTGCCTGGCCTGCTCCTGTTCAGGCACCTCTGCCTGCAAATCCAGGACCCGGTGCAGGCCGAAGACCTCCTCCAGCCTGGACTTGACTATGCCCCTGGCCTGGGAGCGCTCCTCAGGATCTTTGCCTGCCCGTTCCAGGCCGGCATATATCTCTTCCAGCACATCGTCCAAAAAGCCGTGCAGAGTGTCTTCCAGATCCTCCTGGACCATGATCTCCCTGCGCCTGGTATAGATGACCTCCCTTTGCTGGTTCAGGACATCGTCGAACTCCAGAAGCTGCTTGCGGATATCGAAGTTGTGCTGCTCCACCCTGCGCTGGGCATTCTCGATGGCCCGGCTGATGAAGTTGTTCTCTATGGCCTGGCCCTCCTCCACCCCTACCTTGTCCATGAGGTTAGAGATGCGCTCTGAGCCGAAAAGCCTGAGCAGATCGTCGTCCAAAGCCAGATAGAACCTGGAGCTGCCAGGGTCGCCCTGCCGGCCTGACCTGCCCCTTAGCTGATTGTCTATGCGCCTGCTCTCATGCCTTTCCGTGCCCAGGATATGCAGCCCGCCCAGCTCGCGGACCCCCTCGCCCAGGACAATATCCGTGCCCCTGCCAGCCATGTTGGTGGCTATGGTCACCCTGGACTGGTGCCCGGCCTGGGCTATGATTTCTGCCTCTTTTTCGTGATGCTTGGCGTTGAGCACCTCATGGGGTACATGCAGCTTCTTCAGGCTCTCTGATATGTATTCGGACTTGTCAATGGAAGTAGTCCCCACCAGCACCGGCTGGCCCTTTTGATACAGGTCCTTGATGGCCTGGATGATGGCCTGGTACTTCTCCTTCTGGCTCATGTAGATGGCATCCGGGTAATCCTCCCGGATCATGGGCTTGTGAGTAGGAACCACCGCGACCTCTAAATTATAGATCTCCTTGAACTCTACTGCCTCTGTGTCCGCGGTGCCGGTCATGCCTGCCAGCTTATCGTAGAGCCTGAAGAAATTCTGGAAAGTGATGCTGGCCAGGGTCTGGTTCTCAGCCTTGATCTGCACCCCCTCCTTGGCCTCCAGGGCCTGATGCAGGCCTTCGCTGTATCTGCGGCCTGGCATAATCCTGCCAGTGAACTCATCCACGATTATTACCTGGCCATCCCGGACTATGTAGTCCGCATCCCTCTGGAAAAGATGGTAGGCCTTCAGGGCCTGCAAAATGTGGTGCTGATAGCTTATATTCTTGGGTTCAAACAAGTTGTCCAGACCCAGGATCTCTTCACAGCGCTGCACCCCTTCATCTGTCAGGGTCACTGACTTGGCCTTTTCGTCCACATTAAAGTCCTGGTCCTTTTTCAGCATGGGCACAATGGAGTTGATCTTCTTGTATAGCGCGGTAGAATCCTGGGCCGGCCCAGATATGATCAAAGGGGTCCTGGCCTCATCAATCAGCACCGAATCCACTTCGTCCACTATGGCATAATGCAGGTGGCCCTGTACCAGCTGGTCTGGATAGAACTTCATGTGGTCCCTGAGGTAATCGAAGCCGAACTCATTGTTGGTGCCGTAGACCACATCGCAAGCATAAGCCTCCTTGCGCTCCTGATCCTGCATGCCGTGCTCAATATGCCCCACGCTTAGCCCTAGGAAGTTATAGATCTGGCCCATCCATTCCGCGTCTCTGCTGGCCAGGTAATCATTCACGGTAATCAGGTGCACTCCCTTGCCCGGCAGGGAATTGAGCACCACCGGCATGGTTGCGGCCAGAGTCTTGCCCTCTCCGGTCTTCATCTCCGCTATCTTGCCTTGATGCAGGACAATGCCCCCCAAAATCTGCACGTCAAATGGTCTCTCCCCGAGGGTGCGCACCGAGGCCTCCCGGACCAGGGCAAACACCTCGGGCAGCAGGGAATCCAGATCCTTGCCCTGCTGGACCTCCTGGCGCAGGGTAGAAATGCGCTGCGGAAACTCGCTGTCAGCCAGGGCCTGCACTTCAGGCTCCAGGGAATTTACCCTGTCCACCAAGGGCTGCAGACCCCGCAGATAGCGCTCATTCTTGGAGCCGAACATTTTCTTTGCCAAAAAGCTAAACATAACAATTACCTATATCCTCTGCCCTGCAGATCCAATGCTGCTGCAGGTTTTATTTTACGACCACGACCACGATTACGATTTGCCCTGTCTTCCCCTCGCTGTCGTTGTCGTGATCGTAATCGATATTTTGACCAAGACCACAAGGGTGAAGTTTTCCATGCTTCGTGGTGCCCACCAGGGCATGGGGGTTATTCAGGATCAGCCAAGCAGGTCTTGAGCTTTTACTTGTACTTGTTCATCTCCCGGGCCGTATCCCGGGCCATGGCCCTGCGCTTCAGCTCCTCCCTCTGGTCGTGGAGCTTCCTGCCCCGGGCCAAGGCCAGCTCCACCTTGGCTTTGGAATTCTTCAAATAGATCCTGGTAGGCACCATAGACAGGCCCTTCTGCTCCACTTTGCCCCGCAGATTGTCAATCTCCCTGCGGTGCAAAAGCAGCTTGCGGTCCCTGTCCGGGACATGCCAGGAATATCCGGCGTTTTCGTACTGCCCTATGTGCAGCCCGGTCAAAAAGGCCTCCTGGCCCTGAAAATGCACATAACAGTCCTTGAAGCTGACCTTTCCGGCCCGGATGGCCTTGATCTCTGTGCCTGTCAAGACCAGACCCGCTTCAATGCTCTCCAGCAGATCAAAGAGCCTTTTGACCTTGCGGTTCACAGCCACCACTTTTATGTTCTCGCCCTTTTTGCCCATAATCTGCGCCTGCCCGGCTACTCTTCTTCCTTTTCCAGCAGGGAGGAATAGAACATGAGCTCCTCAGGGAAGCGCTTGAATATATTCTCCCGCACCAATTTATTGTTTTGCCGCACGGAGTCGCTTTCCAGTATCTGCTTTAAAAGCTGGCTGCATTCCTCTATGCTCAGCTTGCGCAGGACCCTTTTGATGCCTGGTATGGACTGCGGATTAAGACTCAGGCTGTCCACTTGCATACCCATCAATACCGGCAGGCAATAGGGGTCAGAGGCCATCTCCCCGCACATGCTGACCTGTATGCCGGCCCGGTGTCCGGCTTCTACCACATACTTGATGCTACGCAGCAAGGCAGGGTGCAAGGGCTGGTACAGATGGGAGACATGTCTGTTGGTCCTGTCTATGCCCAGGGAATATTGGATGAGATCGTTGGTGCCTATGCTGAAGAAATCCACTTCCTTGGCCAGGATGTCCGCGACCATCACCGCAGAGGGCAGCTCGATCATGATTCCCACAGGAATCCGGGGATCAAAATCCTTTTTTTCCTGCTCCAGCTCCTGCCTGGCCTGCTGCAGCACTTGCAGCACTTGCATGAGCTCCCCATGCCCGGAGATCATAGGAAACATCAAGGCCACATTGCCCATTTTGCTGGCCTGCAGGATAGCCCGCAACTGGGTCTTGAATATGTCCTGGTGCTTGAGGCAAAACCTCACCGCCCGCAGCCCCAGAACCGGATTGGATTCCTCCAGATGGCCTAAACCCTGACCCACTTTGTCGCCGCCTGAATCCAGGGTCCTGATCACTACCTGCTGCGGATACAGGATGGAGGCCAAATCAGAATATTCCTCCACGAGCTCCTTTTCTGTGGGCAGGCTGCTGCGGTGCAGATAACTGTATTCTGTTCTGTAAAGCCCTACACCGTCCCCGGCATAGTCTATGACCGCGCTTACTTCTTCAAAGAGCTCGATATTGGCAGCCAGGCTAACCTGAAAACCATCGAAGGTCTCCCCGGGCAAAAAGCGCTCCTGCATCACCTCTTTTTGATAGGCCTCGAATTGATACTTCAAATCCGCATATTCGGAGAGCTCCTTCTCGTCAGGGCCAATGACTATCTGCCCCTGGAAGGCATCTACCACAATAAAGTCGTTGTCGCTGATGTGGTCTTCCAGCTCCTCCACTCCCACCACAGCAGGGATCTCCATGGTCCTGGCCATAATAGCCACATGGGAGGTCTTGCCCCCCTGGGCAGTGGCAAAGGCCATGATCTTGCTCACATCCAGCTCTACAGTATCCGCAGGGGTCAAATCGTGGGCCACCAGAATCACCCTGGAGGTGATGGGCTTGACCTCGTCATGATTGCCCAGGAGCTGATTCATTACCCTTTGGGCCAGGATCCGTATCTCATGCATACGCTCCTTGAAGTACTCGTCCTGCATAGAGACAAAGCCCTGCTCTATCTCGGCGATACCCTTTTCCAGGGCCCATTCGGCATTGAGATGCATTTCCTGGATGAATCTCTCTGTGGAGTCCCGCAGCTTGGGGTCCTGCAGGATCATGATGTGATAGTCCAGGATGGCCAAATGCTCGGTCTGATCCCTGGGGATTTCTTGCTTGATCCTGTTGAGTCCCTGCAGGGTATTCTCAAAGGCCTGCTTCAGGCGCGTCACTTCCTGGTCTACAAGCTCCTGGGAAATATTCTGCACCGGGGCCAGACAATAGTGCCCCCTATTCAGAATATAGGCCCTGCCTATAGAGATCCCGGATGATACAGGAATTCCCTGCAGTATTTTCCTGGCCATACTCAGCTTTCTCCGAATCCATCCTGGAAGATCTTCTCCAGGCAGGTGACAGCTTTTTCCGCATCAGGTCCAAAGGCGCGCAGCACCACGCTTTTGCCCTGGGCAGCAGCCAGACTCAGGATGTCCAGAACGCTTTTGGCATCCACTTCCATGCCGTCCATGATGATATTGATATGGGAAGCGAATCTTCCCGCTTCTTGGGCCAATTGTGCCGCAGGCCTGGCGTGCAGCCCCAGCTCATTGCGCACAAAGACCTCTTTTTCAGCTTCACCATGCTCCATGGCCTTAACCTGCTCTATGTATTCTTTTAAACTCACATCCCTTCCTGGTGCCCTGACGCACACGAATGCCCCCCTAAAGCCCTGACTGCAAAGGCCGTACCCAGAAAGCCTGCCACCCCAGCTTGAGGACCACCCTCGACATGGAACGCAGCTAGGGGCCGCAGCCAATGCTGCATCAATCCTTTGGTTTGCAAAAACGAGCAGTTGCTCACTTACGGCCAAACGCCAGTTCGCGACAAGAGCACCGCAGCAGCCAGCCAGGCACAAACCAACAAAAGCAGCATGATTTCCCGCAGCACCACCCTCTTGTAGACCACAAAGGCCGCTGCCCCTGCCAAGGCTGTCAACAGCGCAAAAAAAGGCCCTTGCTTTGAGAAAGGATAAACCTCATACCAGATCCAGACAATGAGTCCCGAGTTGAAAAGTTTCAGCCTCTGTCCCCAGGTGATCAGGTTCAGCCCTTTAAGCTGCTGCAGGAAGGTCAGGCCCTTCAGCCATCCCAACCAAAAGGTGAGCAGCCTGAAAACCTGCAGCAGCAAAAAGCAAAAAACAAACCAGCCCAGGGCCAGCCAGTACCAGCCCTGGATCAGCATCAGGCAGCAGATCAAAGACCAGAGCACCAGCACTGAGCCCCCGAAAAAAGAATCCCCTATTGCAGATAGGGTATAGGCTGTGGTGCTCTTGACCTTGTTCATGGCCTCGGCCGGCAACAACCCTTTGGCTATCCTGGACTCCAGGAACAAAAAATAGCCCACCAACAAAGGCACCCAGTAAGGATGGCTGTTGAACAGGCTCAAGTATCTCTTCCTGGCCTGCTTCAGCTGCCCAGGCTCAGGGTACAGGCTCTTCAGCCCGGGATCCATGGCATAGGCCAGTCCCAGATTCTGCAGTCCCCGGGTATTGAAATTGGCGCCAATAAAATAAGTGCGCCAAAAGCAGTGCAGCAGTGTCTTTAGCTTCAAAGACACAAGACACCCCTCCATACCGGGCAATCTTTAATCCGGCCCAGCATCTCCTGCCTGCTCCTGGGAGCTATTCCGCAGCCAAAGATTGTAGACCTCCTTTGTGCTCCAGCCCTGCACCTGGCTGCTGACCTCCCTGGCCAACTCTTTGGCGCTTGTCTGATTGCCTTTTACCTGCTGGAGAAGATCCAGCACCCCTTCGCAAGGCGTTTTTTGCTCCTGGCCTGCTGCCGCAGGGGCCAGGACCACTGTAAATTCACCGCGGGGGATCTCGGGCAACCTGTCCCACTGCCCCAGCACCAGGCTGATGAGCTCCTCGTGTTCCTTGGTCAGCTCCCTGGCGAGACAGGCTTCTCGAGGCCCCAAAACATTATAAGCCAATTTCAGGCTCTGAACAAGCCTGGACTTGCGCTGGAAAAAAACAAGGGTGGTGGGTAGCCTGGAAAAATTGAGCAGCAGTTTCCTTATATCTCCAGGCCTGCGGGGCAGAAAACCCAGAAAAGTAAAGGGCTGGGCAGGCAAACCACTACAGCTCAAGGCTGCAGTGACAGCACTGGGGCCCGGCACTGGGCTGACCCTGTATCCGGCCTGTCTGCAGGCCCTGACCAGCAAATAGCCTGGATCAGAGATCACCGGTTCCCCTGCGCTGGAGAGCAGGGCCAATGTCTTGCCCTGCTCAAGCTGGGACAAAACTTGGGGAATCCTTTTTTGCTCATTGTGGGCATGCAAGCTGAGAAAAGGCCTGTGGCCCAGCTGCAGCCTGTGCAGCAGCTGCCCGCTGACCCTGGTGTCCTCTGCCAGCAGCAGGTCTGCTTCCTGAAGAACTTGCTTGGCCCTAGAGGATATGTCACCAAGGTTGCCAATGGGTGTGGACACCACCCAGAGCCTGGGGGTACTGGATGACATTTTGCATATGCTCCAGGGTGCATTCAAAGCGGGATATGTATATAGAGATCAGATCAAATCTGCAGGGATACTGCCATAGATCGTGTTTGGTCAGATATGCCCTTGCAGCCTTGAGCAGCCTGCTGCGCTTCTTATGATCCAGGGCCTCGCCTGCTTCCCCCCTGTCTTTGCTGGCTCTGGTCTTGACCTCCACGAAGACAAACTGCCCCTGCTTGCTGCAGACCAGATCCAGCTCTCCCTGCCTTGTGCGCCAGTTACTGTGCAATATCTGATAGCCCTTGCCCTGCAGGAACTCCCTGGCCAGATTCTCCCCGGTGGAGCCCCGTCTTAGATGCCTGGCAAGCACAGCCAGTTCTCCCTGCCCCGGGCCAGGGGCTTGAAGCTCATTCTGTGCAGGGCACAGGGGCCTAAGCGCCGCAGGCTCTCCAGATGCATTCTGGTGCCGTAGCCTTTGTGCTTGGCGAAACCGTAGCCTGGATACCTCCTGTCCAGGCTCTGCATGAGCCGATCCCTAAAGGTCTTGGCCAGAATGGAGGCAGCTGAGATGCAGGGATGCAGTGCATCTCCGCGCACAATGCAGCTGGTTCTGATCTCAGTTTGCGGAGCCTGTCTGCCGTCCACCAAGGCCAGGTCCGGTCTGGGCCTTAGGCCATGCAAGGCCTTACCCATGGCCAGCAGGGTAGCCTGCAGGATGTTTATGCGCTCTATCTGCCTGGGCCAGGCCAATCCCAAATACCAGGACAGGCAGCTGGCCTTGATCTTTTCTTCCAGCGCCAGACGCTGGCTGGGAGAAAGCTTCTTGGAGTCGGTCAGCAAAGGCAAATCCAGACCCTCTGGCAGCACCACAGCAGCAGCAACCACTGGACCAGCAAGGCAACCGCGGCCGGCCTCATCCACCCCGGCCCGAATCCGGGATCCAGAGCCCTTGTTTGCTGTATCTTCCAGCACTGCAATGCCTCAGCAGGTCAAGCCACGGACCCTGTGGATACTGTTGTCAGCTCTCAGGATCAGCCCCTGTGCTCCCTGGTCTTGATCCTGGCTGCCTTGCCCTTGAGCTGGCGCAGGAAATAGATCCTGCTCTGCCTGACCTTGCCCCTGCTTACCACTTCTATCCTCTCGATTGCCGGAGAGTGCAAGGGGAAGGTGCGCTCCACCCCAATGCCGCCTGACACCTTGCGTACAGTAAAAGTGGAGTTGACGCCCCCTTTCTGCAGCTTGAGCACTGTGCCCTTAAAGACCTGGATTCTTTCCTTCTCGCCTTCGATAATCCTGATATGCACATTCACAGTATCCCCTGCCCTGAACTGGGGCAGATCCATGCGCATATGCTCCTGCTCGATCCTGCGCAGCGCTTCCATATAGTCTGCTCCTTTTTAACTTATTGTCGCTTGCAACCAATTTGTGCTCTATATTAATACTGAAACGAAATTTATGCTCTATAACAATTCTTGCAGAGGCCCTTTGCAGGTAGGTGCGAAAGATTTTTCGCCCCTGCTACTGAAGCCAGTCGCTCACAATGCCGAAGAATTATGGCTGGCGAATCCCTGGACCCAGTGAATAATGACCATGGGCTCAAAAAAAATCGCCCAGCACCCTGTCCACGATTATTGAGGCAGCACTTCGCACAGAGAGGTGGTTGTAGTCCTCCAGGAAACGAATCGGGGGCAGCTGGGCATCGCAGTCCTCCAAAACCTCCCTGGCCAGGCCATGCGCAGTGCCCAGCAGCAACAGCACCGGTCTTTGCCTGAGCACCCTTTTGACCTCCTGGCAACTTATCCCCACAGCTCCAGACCTGGCACTGCTGCCCAGCAACAAGGGCTCCTGACCGGTGCTTTCCTGGATCAGCTCCCTGGCCTCCTGCACGCTGTCCACAACCCTGACTTTCTGCATAGCCTGCAGCCGATCCGGATTCCTGCGTCCCCCAGCGCCCAGGGTCCAATGCTGCAGCAGCCTGTCTGCCAGCTCCTGCTGATCCTTGAGAGGAGTAACCAGGAAATAGCCTCCTAAGCCGTAGGTACAACAAACTCGGGCTATATCGTGTATATCCAGATTTGTCAAAGATACCGCCGTGACCCGGCCATCCTTGTTCAGCACAGGATAGTGCACCAGGGCCAGATACAATCCCCTTCCCGGCCGTAGTCTGGGTATCTGCCGCAAATAAGCCTGGTCCTGGACGTTCAGCCTGGCCTGCCCCAAAAGCTCAGGTCTTAGGCGCAGGGTCTTTTGCAGGGCATCTTGCCTGCGCCACTGGGCAATCTTCTGGTGATCCCCGGAGAGCAGCACCTCTGGCACCTGCAGACCCTGATACACATCCGGTCTGGTATACTGGGCATGCTCCAGCAGGCCTGAGGCAAAGCTCTCCTCCTGGCTGGATTCCTGGCAGCCCATAAACTCCGGCTGCAGCCTGGAGACCGCCTCCACCAGGCACAGGGCAGCGCTCTCCCCTCCGCTGAGCACAAAATCACCCAGGCTGACCTCTTCTGCCCCGCTGACCTCCTGAAACCTGGCATCAACTCCTTCGTATCTGCCACAGACCAAGGTCAGATTCTGTTCCCTGGCCAGCTCTGCAGCCAGATCCTGATCCAGCTTTCTGCCCTGGGGGCTCAGCAGTATCAGCCTGCCGGGCTCGGGCAGAGAACTCAGAGCCCGCAGCAATGGCTCCACAGACATGACCATCCCCGGCCCCCCCCCAAAGGGCCTGTCATCCACCTTGCTATGCTTATCCAGGCTGTATTCCCGGGGGTTCAAGAGGCTAAAATCCACTATGCCCCGCTCCCTGGCCTTGCCCAGCAGCCCGCAGGACAAAGGGGAATTGAAGAATTCCGGAAAGATGCTCAGAATATTAAAGCGCATATCTGGCTCCAGGAAAAAATCCTGTCGACTATTCCCTGCTTGGCCCCAGATAGATCTCCAGCAGGCCTGCTGGGGGATCTATAATCGCCGCACCCTGCTGCAGGTCCAGCTCCTGCACAAATTCCGCTACAGCAGGGAACAAGACCTCCTTCCCTGTTGAAGTGGTAATGCTCCAGATCTCCTGGCCCCTTTCCCTGCTGGCCCAGGCTATGCTGCCCAGCATCTGTCCAGTGGGCAAGAACACCTGCAAGCCTTGCAGATCCTGCAGGTATACCTGATCCGGTTCCTTAGAGGGCAGATCCTTTTTGGGCACATATATGTTAAGGCCCAGACACTGCTTAGCCTGCTCCCTGCTGGATATGCCCTGGAGCCTCAAGAGCAGAGTCCCTGCCTTAGCCCTGCAGTCTAACAGGGAGTGCTGCTTGGGGTACCTTTTGCCGGGAAGCTGCAGATATACCCTTTGCAGACTGGAGAAAAGCAAAGGGGAGTCGGCGAAACTGCGGATGCCGAGCTCCCCTTTTAGTCCGTGGGCTCTTATCACCTGGCCCAGGACCACAAAAGCGGATGGGGACATAAACCAGAAATTGCTTTTGGGCTTACTCCAATATCTCCAGGACCACCCTTTTCTGGGCCTTAGTGGAAACAGCACCCAGGATGGTGCGCATGGCCCTGGCGGTCCTGCCTTGCCTGCCTATTACCTTGCCCAGATCCTCCTTGGCTACCCTGAGCTCAATCACGGAGGTCTGCTCACCTTCGACTTCCACCACATCCACAGCATCCGGATTGTCCACTAATGCCTTGGCTATGTATTCGATAAGCTCCTTGAACATACTCAGCACCTCCACATGGACTTCAGATTTGGCTTGCTGCAGCAAAAGGTCTGTTTTTTTTAGTCCTGAGCTGTAGTCCTGGTTTTCCTCAAAAGGGACCGTACAGTCTCGCTGGGCTTTGCTCCGCGCTGCATCCAGAACTCGACCTTCTCCTGATCTATTCTGACCTCGTTGGGCTCTACCATGGGATTATAGTATCCCAGATAATCCAATGCCCTGCCATCCCTTCTTTTATGGCTGTCCACAGCCACCACCCTGTAAAAAGGCCTTTTCTTAGCCCCCATGCGCGTCAACCTGAGTCTTAAAGACATACTTTCTCAAACCCCCGTTTTAGATTTCTTGCCTTGCAGTTATTTGTTTGCCGATCAGTATTAGCTTCGCACAGCCAGATTGCAATAGTCCCAAGCTATTGACATTGAGTATATAAACATTCCTGGCCAGTGATCAACTACTTCTTTTTCTTTTTTTTCTGCTTGTAATTCAGTTTTTTCCTCTTTCTGTCCCGCTTTTTCCTGCCTGGGACGGCCTGACCAGCTTCTGTCGCCCCCTGCTCCAGGCCTTCCAGACCAGGGGCTCCAGCCAGGCCCGGAGGCATGCCGCCCATATTCTGCAGCATGGAAGACTTGGATTTCTTGCCTTTCTTGCCTCCCATGCCCTTGAGCATTTTCTGCATGTGCACAAAATTCTTCAGGAGCTTGTTCACCTCCTGTACCGAATTCCCGCTGCCCTTGGCTATGCGCTCCTTACGGCTGGCGTTTATTATCCTGGGGCTGTGCCTTTCTGCTGCAGTCATGGAATTGATGATGGCCTCCACCCGGTTCAGCTCCTTCTCCGGCATCTGCAGACCCTGCATCTGCTCCTTGACCTTGCCCATTCCAGGGATCATTTTCAGCATGGATTCTATGGAGCCCAATTTCCTGATCTTGCGCATCTGACTGCGGAAGTCCTCCAGGTCGAACTCCGCCTTCTGCAGCTTCTTCTCCAGATCCTGGGATTCCTGCTCGTCAAACTCCTGCTGGGCCTTTTCGATCAGGGTCAGCATATCCCCCATGCCCAGGATGCGGGAGGCCACACGATCCGGATGGAAGACCTCCAGGTCCTTGACCTTCTCCCCCACACCCACCATCTTGATGGGCTTTTGGATAATGGAGCTGATGGACAGGGCTGCACCGCCCCTGGCATCGCCCTCCAGCTTGGTCAGGATCACCCCGCTTAGGTCCAGGACCTGGTCGAATCTCTGGGCTACATTGACCGCATCCTGCCCGGTCATGGCATCTGCCACGAACAGGATTTCCGCAGGGGAGCACTCTGCCTTGATATTGGCCAGTTCCTGCATCAGATGCTCGTCAATGTGCAGCCTGCCAGCAGTATCCAGCAGGACCACATCAGCCAGCTGTTCCCTGGAGGCCTCCAGGGCCTGGGAACAAATGCGTACCGGGTCCTGGCTGGAATCCGAAGCATAGGCAGGCACATCCAGCTGAGCCCCCAGCTTGTGCAGCTGATCAATGGCTGCAGGCCGGTATACGTCAGCAGGCACCAGATAGGGCTTCATCCCCTGCTGACGCAGATAAAGGGCCAGCTTGGCTGCTGTGGTGGTCTTGCCCGAACCCTGCAGCCCTGCCAGCATGACCACATTGGTCCGGCCCTTTTCAATGCGCAGGGGTTTGGCACTGCCGCCCAGGAGCTCCACCAGCTCCTCGTGCACGATCTTGATCACCTGCTGCCCAGGGGTCAGACTGGCCAGGACCTCCTTGCCCAGGGCCCGCTCCCGGATGCGCTGCACGAAATCCTTGACCACCCTGTAGTTGACATCCGCCTCCAACAGGGCAAGCCTGACCTCCCGCAGGGCATCCTCCACATGCTTCTCATCCAGGCGGCCCTGGCCCTTTATCTTTTTGAAGACCTGATCCAGGCGCTGGGAAAGGCTGTCAAACATATTGCTCTGCTATTTTGGAGTTGAGGAAAACTAAATTTGATACCCTGAAAAAAAATAAAAGTCAAAATCAGATCTAAGACAAAATCGCCTAGAAATCCCGGGCAGCCTTCTCCAGGCCTGGGCCGGCTCCACGGATTACCTCCTCAGGCACGCAAAAGGCCAGCCGGAAATAGCCTGGACAGCCAAAGCCTGAGCCTGGCACTGCGAGCACCAGTTCTTGCTGCAGCCTGCTTACGAACTGCACATCATCCCCACCCGGGGCCTTGGGAAAGAAATAAAAGCCTCCTTTGGGCAGCACAAAGCTGTAGCCAGCCTGGCTCAGCACCTGCTGCATAGCATCCCTTCTGGCCTGGTACAACCCGACATCCACTCCCTGGCCCAAAATATGCGGCAAGAGCTGCTGGCCTATGGCTGGAGCATTGACGAAGCCCAGCACCCGGTTGGCAAAAATAAGGCCCTGCATGAGCTCTGCCTGCTCAGGCATTCCTGGATGGGGCAGTATATACCCCACCCTTTCCCCAGCCAGGGAATGGCTCTTGGAAAAGGAGCTGACCACCAGGCTGTGCTGGTACATGGGCAATATGGAAGGCACCTCGCAGCCGTCGTAGGTCAAGAACCTGTAGGGCTCGTCCGAGGCCAGGAAAATGGGCCTGGACATCTTGGAGCTCTTGTGCCTCAGGATGGAACACAGCTCCTGCAGCTCCTGCCTGGAGTAAACCTGCCCGGTTGGGTTGTGCGGGGAATTGATGAGCACTATCCTGGTCTTCTCATTGATGCCGGCCTCTATGGCTTCCAAATCCAGGTGGAAATCCTGCTCCCTGCAAGGTACCGGCTTGAGCCCAGCCCTGTGGTTGGCTACGTAGAAGCCGTATTCCACAAAATAGGGTGCCGGACAGAGCACTTCCTCTCCTGGCTCCAGCACAGCCCTGAACAGGCTGTTCAGGGCCCCTGCTGCACCGCAGGTCAGGACCAGATCCTGGGCCCCTACCTCTACTCCCTGCTCCTTCTGCAGCTCAGCAGCCAGAACCTCCCGCACCTTTTCGTAACCTGCATTAGGCATATAGCCAAAAGCGTAAGGCTCCTGGGCCTGGCCGGCTATGCTGGTCAGACCCTGGCCAACAGAAGCAGGGGGCGGCAGGTCTGGGTTGCCCAGGCTCAAGTCATGCACCTGGTCTGCTCCGTGCTGCTTCTTCAGCTTAGCCCCGGTCTCGAACATTCTCCTGATCCAGGAGCTCTGCTGCAGGTAATCCTGTATCTCCCTGTTTAGCGCGCTCATGCTTAGGCTTCTTCTCCTTGTTTACGGTATTCACTCAGCTTGTTGCGCAGGGTGCGCACTGAAACTCCCAGCAGCTTAGCTGCCTGGGTCCTGTTGCCTGAAGTCCTGTACAGGCTCCTCATAATCATGCGCTTCTCCATCTCCTGCAGGGGCAAAACTTCCTGCTCCTGATCCTGCTCCAGGTCTGCCTCCCTTTGTTGCTCCGATTGCTGCTGTTTTTGTCCTGAATTGCCAAGCTCCTGCTCCTGCAGCAGGGCCTCTGGATCCAGGAGCAGGTGGGCAGGCTCTATCCGCCCGCTGCTGGCCAAAAGCACCGCCCTCTCCATCAGGTTCTGAAGCTCCCGGACATTGCCCTGCCAGTCATGCTCCAGGAGCCACTGTCTGGCTTGCGGAGAGATCTCAGGTACAGACCTGGAATAGGCCCGGGCAAAGCCCTGCAGAAAATGCCTGGCCAGGAGCAGTATATCCTGGGGCCTGTCCCGCAAAGGCGGCAAATGTAAAGGGATTACGTTCAGCCTGTAGTACAGGTCCTGCCTAAAGCTGCCCTGGGCTACATACTCCTCCAGATCTCGGTTGGTGGTGGCCATGACCCGGACATCCACAGGCACGCTGCCTGTGCCTCCCACTCTGTCTATCTCCCCTTCCTGCAACACCCTGAGCAGCTTGGCCTGCAGGGAAAAATCCATCTCCGAAATCTCGTCCAAGAGGATGCTCCCTTTGTGGGCCAGCTCGAACTTTCCAGGCTTGCGCTGCACTGCGCCGGTAAAGGCCCCTCTTTCGTGCCCGAACAGCTCAGACTCCAATAAATGCTCAGGCAAGGCCGCACAATTGACCGCAACAAAGGGGCCTTGGGCCCGATCGCTTTGCTCGTGGATATACCTGGCAAAAAGCTCCTTGCCCGTGCCTGAGGCCCCCCTGACCAGTACCGTGGCCTTGGAAGCAGCCACCTGTCTGGCCAAGGCCAGGGCCTGCTGCATGCTCTTGTCCTGGCTTACAATTTCCCTGTCTGCAGCTCCAGGTCCTGGCTCATGGACCAGATCCGACTCCCTGGGCTGCAGCGAGTCCAGCACGATGCGCACCTTCTCCCAGTGCAAAGGGGCCAGCCAATAATCCTTGGCTCCCTGCTCCATGATCCTTTTGGCCTGCTGCGCGTCTCCCTGCTCAGCAAAGACCACTACCGGTGTGCCCTGGGCCTGATCTGAAGCCAAAAGCTCCTGCACATCATAGCCTGACATGGACTGGATGGAAAAAACGCATACAGGCTCCTGCTTACGGATATAATCCAAGGCTCCTTGCAGCTCCTGGGTCAGCCCTACCTGGTAGCCCTGCTTCTTTAAGGGCTCAAAAATATCGCTGACCAGATATGGCTGGGCTACAAAGAGGACATTTTTCGCGCTCATGACCCTGTTGTATCTGGAAGATGAGACTTTTTCAACGCCTGACTATAGAGCCAAGAACATCGAGCATGGCCTGCCTGAGTCCGCAGCCCAGAATTAGGCTTGAAGCCCGCAAGGTTTCAGGCTATAAGATCCCAGGTCCTCATTATAAAAGCAAGAGGCTAGAATAATATGCAGCCCAATCTGGAAGACATTCTTACCCAGCTGAGCAAGGCCCAAATCTCGGTGCAGGAGGCCGCCAGGCAGATCAGACTCGCACCTTATCAGGAGATGCAGGGCGTCTGCCTGGACCTGCAGCGCAGGCAGCGCACCGGGCTGGGAGAGGTGGTCTATGCCCGGGGCAAGAGCCAGGAACAATTGCAGCAGGCGGTCTCCGGGCTATGGGCTGCAAAGGATCCAGTGCTGGTCACCAAGCTGGAGCCTGAGCAGGGCAATTTCTTGCAGCAGGAGTTTCCCCAGGGCGAATATTGGCCCCAGCCCGGGCTGTTTGTCCTAGGCCGCAAGCTGGACCTTGAGCCCCCTTGGAGCGGACAGGGCAGGATATGCATAGTCACCGCTGGATCCTCAGATCTGCCGGTGGCTCTGGAGGCCCTGGGCTCTGCCGAGTTTTACGGCCTGCAGGCCGGTCTGATCTGCGATGTGGGAGTCGCCGGCCTGCACAGGATCACCCCCTATCTATCCCAGCTGGCGGACAGCAGGCTCCTGATCGTAGTGGCCGGGATGGAGGGCGCCCTGCCCAGCGTGCTGGGAGGAATGCTGGGCAAGCCAACCATTGCCGTGCCCACCTCTGTAGGCTACGGAGCCAGCTTCTCCGGTCTGAGCTCCCTGCTGGGCATGCTTAACACCTGCGCCCCTGGCATAGCAGTGGTCAACATAGACAATGGGTTCGGGGCAGCAGTCCTGGCCCTGAAGCTGACTCAGGCCTTTGAGCAGCAGTGACTGCAGCTATATCTTCTGCCAGCTAACAGCCTGCAGCCACTCCTCCCAGTGCTCCCTGGCCCTTTGCAAGTACATCTCTTTGCGCTTTTGCTTTTTTACTTTGCCCTTCAAAGGGGGCAACAAGCCAAAATTGACATTCATGGGCTGGAAATCCTTGCGCGGCAGGCACAAATGCCGCAGCAGTCCACCCAGAGCGGTCTCTGCCGGGGGCGGAGGCAGCAGCCCGCCCTGCTTGAGCATCACGGCCAGGCAGGCTCCAGCCCAGAGTCCGCAGGCTGCTGATTCCACATAGCCCTCAACCCCTGTGATCTGACCAGCCAGGTGCACCCCGGGCGCGGCCCGCAGCTCCAGCTCCGGAAACCTCAGCACCTTGGGGGCATTCACAAAGGTATTGCGGTGCATGCTGCCCAGCCTCTCGAATCTGGCCTGCTCCAGGCCGGGAATCATCCTGAAAATCCTTTGCTGCTCTGCGTAGGTGAGTTTGGTCTGGAAGCCTACCAGGTTGAACATGGTCCTTTCCTGATTTTCCGCCCTTAGCTGCACTACAGCAAAAGGCCTGTCCCCGGTTCTGGGGTCTACCAGGCCCACAGGCTTGAGCGGGCCAAAGGCCAGTGTCAGCTCCCCCCGCTCAGCCAGAGTCTCCACAGGCAGGCAGCCCTCGAAATGCACCAGGTCCTCGAATTCCTTGAGCTTGACCTTCTCTCCTGCCAAAAGCTCCTGGCGCAGGGCATAGTATTCCTGCTCACTCAAGGGGCAATTCAGGTAATCCTCTCCCTCTGGCTCGTACCTGGAGCCCCAGAAGATCCTGTCCCAGCTCAAGGAATCCGCACTGACTATGGGCGCTATGGCATCATAAAAGTAAAGGTCCTCGCCTCCGGTCAGCTCAATCAGGCTCTGGCTGAGCCCCTGCCCCGGCAAGGGCCCGGCTGCCACGAGCACTTTGCTGTAGCCATTTAGCACAGGATCCTGCAGGCCCCGCACCTCTTTGCGCAGGATGCGTACCAGGCTCATATCCTGCAGGCAGCGGGTAATCTCCGCAGAGAAGCGCTGCCTGTCCACTGCCAAAGCCTTGCCTGCAGGCACCCTGGTCTCATCCGCAGCCTGCATGATCAGGCTGCCTGCCTCCCGCATCTCCTGTTTCAAGAGCCCTACTGCGCTTAAGACATCCTCGGAGCGCAGGGAGTTGGAGCAGACCAGCTCTCCCAGATCAGGGCTCTGGTGGGCTGGGGAGAAGCTCTCCGGCTTCATCTCCAGAATATCCACCTCCAGGCCTGCCCTGGCCAGGATATAGGCTGCCTCGCTTCCAGCCAACCCGCCGCCTATTATTGCCGTTCGCTGTTGCACCTAGCGCCTCCAGCTCTCAAGCTCTGTGATCTGTTTTGCTTTGTATGGAAAACTGGATCTCCAGGATCAGCTTTCTCCAAAAGGGGTGACTGGCAGTCGCCCCTGTGGTATCACTAGACCTGTATCGAAGTGCCCTGCTTCGGTACTCGTACAAGGGGCGAGCGGCGCTAGCCCTTTGCGTTGAGAGTTGATGTTTTGCATACTTTGAGTGCCTGATCCTGGCATGAAGGCTAGAGAGATCTCTCCTGCAGGGCCCGGGCCAGTTCCACACCCTTGGCCTGGGCCTGCTGCATATACTCCGGATGGGCCAGGATATCCTGCTCCCCATCGAGACCCCGATACAGGAGCGTATCCCAGAGCTGCATATCCAAAACATCACAGAAGTACTTCACGCTGAGCAGGGTCCCTTCAAAGAGTTTCTTGCCCCTGGTAGCCCCTGCAGAGATGAACAGCCCCAGGCGCTTGACCTCCCATATGCCGAATTCTGTCTGCTCCAGGAGATATTTCTTGACCCACAAAGACTGGAATCTGTCCATAAAGGCCTTGGTCTGGGCAGTTACTGAATAAAAGAAAATGGGCGAGGCCAGGATCAGCCCCCTGGCCTGCAGGATCTGGTCCCGCAGGCCCTGAAAATCGTCCTTTATGCTGCACTCCCCGTTTTGCATACAGTGGTAGAGCTCCAGACAGGGGGAAATCTTTTGATCCCGCAGGAAAAACTCCTGCACCGAGAGGCCCTGCTGCCTTGCGCCCTCTACTGCCTTGGCCAGCAAGGTGGAGGTGTTGCCCTTGCGCCTGGGACTACCGTAGACCGCTACCAGATCCGCCATACGCTCCTCCTTTGTCTGCCCTGGGACCTTGCCCCCTGGCGCTGCAATTGACCCATGTTTAGATCCGGGCTAGTTTAATAGTCGACAGGAATTTTCTGCCCTGACGGCTCAAAGTACCATTTGTAAAGCCCAGGCTGACACAGGGCAAGCCCTGATCTGGCCAGCCGGGCCAAAATTTCTGAGCGAGCTTTGTGCACCCTGGGGGCAGGATCTTCGGATCCTGTGCATAAGCACCAAAAGACGAGACCCAGCAATATGCAGGATTTCTTCAATACCCATGATCAACTGGCCAGACATCTGGGCATCAGAGTTCTGCAGGCCAGCCAGGGCCAGGCCTGGGCCCAGATGGAAATCAGGCCTGAGCACAAAAACGGTCTGGATATGGTCCACGGTGGAGCCATCTTCACCCTGGCGGATCTGGCCTTTGCTGCTGCCTCCAATTCCAGGGGCAGGGCAGCTGTGGCCATCAACTCCCATATCTCCTTCCTGAAGCCTGTCTACAACGGTCTGTTGCGGGCCGAAGCCCGGGAGGTCTCCCTGAGTCACAAGCTGGCCAGCTATACAGTGCATATTTATGATCAGGAAGGGGAGACCTGCGCTGTATTCCAGGGTATGGTCTACCGCAAGCAGACCACCCTGAAGGAGCAGGACTGACTTGCCTGCACCTGCCCTGGGCCTGAGTCATATTTTGGCCAGGACCCTGCAAGGAGCCCCGCTTGCCCCCTGCAGGGGTAAAGGTCCTACCACCAGTTCGCAGTTGCTGCCTAACAGCCCCAGGTTCTTGAGGCTCTCCAGGATCCAGACCCCTTCCTGCAACAGGACCTTGTGTATCATCTGCTGCGGATCATCCACCGGGCTGGGCGAGGGAGTGTCCATACCCAGCAGCCCCAGGCCGCAATCAGCCAAATGCCTGGCTGCTTCCAGGGTCAAGGCCGGAAAGTCCTGGTAGAACTCCTGGCCCTTAAAGCGCCGGTCCCAGCCTGTATACAGCAAAAGGCGTCTAGGCGTCACCTGCAGGCTGGATAGTCCGGACTGCAGATCATGGACACTGATCCGGTCCCCGGATTCCTTGTGCGTTAGATCCAGGATACAAGCCCTGCCCCAGAGCAATGCCGGGTCCGCCTGCTCCACGCTGGGACCCTGGGGCAGGAAATGCCTTGGCGCATCAAGATGGGTCCCGGTGTGATTGCTGCAATAGATGCTTTGCACTGAACAGTTTTCCTCCTGCACAGAGGCCTGCTGCTCTTGGACAGTGGGCCGCAAATCTCCAGGGAAGGAAGGCATCTGATTGTGCCAGGTGTGGGTCAAGTCAATAATTTTCGGCATTAACCGCTCCTGATTTATCAGGCCCGGGCAGGCTTGACCTGGAACCGGACAGTCGTTAAATAAAGCCAGTGCACAGGGAAATGGCAGCTGCATGCCAAACAATAGCCTTAGCCCTTCCCTGCGCCTGCCTTCCTGGCTGCAGGAGAAGTCTCCTTCAGGCAGATGAAAGCAGCTGACAATGTTTACAGAAACTGATTCCAAAATTCAAGTCAAGGAGAAAACCAAATGACAGACAGGCAGGGCCAAACCCAGGAATGGACAGAGCCCATCACAGGCATGCAATTCGTCTGGGTACCCGAGGGCTGCTACTACATGGGGTGCGGACCTTGGACCACAGACTGCAACGAAGACGAAAAACCTGTACACGAAGTCTGCCTGGACGGCTTCTGGCTGGGCAAGTACCAGGTCACCCAGGGCCAATGGAAAAAGATCATGTACGACAACCCGGCCTTTTTTCAGGAAGGGGACGACTACCCGGTGGAAATGGTCTCCTGGGACGACTGCCACAAGTTTATCCGCAAGCTCAGCGTCTCCAACCAGGAAAAATTCGGCTTCAGCCTGCCCACTGAGGCGCAGTGGGAATATGCAGCCAGAAGCGGAGGCCAAAACGAGATCTACGCTGGAGGCAGCGAACTGCCAAAGCTGGCCTGGTACCAGGACAACAGCGAGGGCAGGACCAAGCCTGTAGGCAGCAAAAATCCCAACGGCCTGGGCCTGTACGACATGAGCGGCAATGTCTGGGAATGGGTGCAGGATATCTACCGCAAGGATGCCTACTCCCTGCACGAAAAGCACAATCCGGTCATAACCAGCGGAGGCCAGCGCAGGGTCTTCAGGGGCGGCAGCTGGTACAACGAAGCGATTTTCCTGAGATGCTCCTTCCGCAGCTTCTTTGCTCCCCTGTCCAGGGTCTATTATCTGGGCTTCAGGCTGGCCTGCAGCGCCTAGAGGCCTCAAACCTGCAACCCCGGCCCTTGGACATTATGCCCCGGCTTGCTGATATTCGGCTGGGCACTTCCTGCTTCGCCCGTGCCCGGGAAGTGCCCTGCCCGGTGAGCATCGCCAGGAGTGAGCCAGCCTGGTTCAAGACCTGGCAGCATTTTCGGAGCTACAAAGAACTGGCTCCCAGCTGGAAGCTCATCCATAGCAGCAAGCAAGGCAAGGTCAGCTGGATGGAGTATAAGGCTGCCTATCAACAGCAAGTCCTGGATGGCCTGGATCCTGAGCAGGTCCTGCTGCAGCTGACCCAGAGCTTTGGCCCGGAGCTGACTTTGCTTTGCTGGGAAAGGGAAGCCGAATTTTGTCATCGCAGACTGGCAGCAAGATGGCTTGGCCGGGGTCTGGGGCTGGATATACCGGAATTGTAGCCCCTGGCAAGGCTCAGCCCATACCTGCCCCTGCCTTGCTCTCCTGCTGCTCTTCTGCAGCAAGGGACTCCTCCTGCAGGAACTCCTCCATGCTTTGCTGCAGGTTCTCCTGACTGGGCTCAGGGGGATGATCCTGCTGCTTGCCGGCAGGCTCCGCCTCCCTGGCAAGGCCCTTTTCCTGCGGATCAAAATTCTTTTGCAGATTCTGCATTTGGCAGCAGCCATCCAGGTATCCGCCTGTGGCCACGGTTAAGGACTTGGTGTGTACATCTCCGGTGATCCTGCCAGTGGGCCCGATATTCAGCTCCTCCCGGGCCACCACGTTGCCCAGGACCTCACCATGCACCGCAATATACTGGGCCTGGATCTCAGCCTCCACCCTGGACTGCTGGTTGATATACACGTTGCCCTCGCTTTGCAGCCTGCCCTTGAACTGCCCCTGGATGCAGATGCTGTCCTTGCCCTTGAACACTCCCTCAAACATGGAGTCTGCACCGATCAGGGTAGGTACGCTGCCCATGTCCTTCTCCTCTTCAATCCTCTTTTTCTTCTTCTTGCCCAGCTTCATAATCAATACCTAAGGGTTAAGGCCTCTGACTCCCAGTCCAGGACATACTTCTTGGGATCCACGTGATCTCCGTCCTTCAGCACCTTGTAGTGCACATGGGTGCCGGTGCTGCGGCCTGTGCTGCCCATGAGGCCCAACACATCCCGCCTTTGCACCTCCTGTCCCTCCTCGACCTTTACTGAGTGCAGATGCCCGTAGGCGGTGCGGATGCCATTGCCGTGATCTAGGCGCACGTAGTTGCCCCAGACATGATTCTTGCCCACTTTACTCACCGTTCCTTTTGCAGGGGCGATGAGCGGAGTTTTCCACTCCGCTGCTATATCCAGGGCGGAATGGAACTCCTTCTTCGAAGTATAAGGGTTGCTGCGCCTGCCATATTCTCCGGAGATCCAGAATTCTTCAGAGTCCACCGGCAATATGGAAGGCAGATGATCCAGCTCTTTCTGTCTTTGCTGCAGATACTCCAGGACCTCCTGCATGCTGTCTTGCTGGGATAGGGAATAGGAGACCAGCTGGGTCTGCTCCTGGTTTTTTGCTCCAAAATCAGGCACAGGCTGTTCAGGTATATCCCCAAACTGCTCCTGGTAACCCCCAAAACCGCCCTGATGGGAATGATCCGAGCCGGGCTTAGTTTTTTTTTGCTCCAGGCCCAGATAATCCCGAATCTTGAGTTCCATCTCCCGGACTTCTTCCAGCTGCTGTCTGGCATGCAGGAGGTCCTGCTGCATATCCTGCAGACTGGCATCCTTTTGCTCCACTTCCTGCTGCAGGGATTGCAGCCTGTCTTCCCTGCGCTCCAGCTTCTCCGCAAATACCCTCTTAGAGCTGTCCAGCTCCATTCTGAGCTCTGCGAGATCCTTATGGTTTTGCCTCAGCTGCTGCTGTTGCCTCCACCCCCAGACACCGAGAGCCAGGGAGAGCAAAAGCAGCAAGCAGCCTGCGCACAGCAAGAACTGGACCAGTCCTTTTCGAAGGCGCAGGACCTTGAACGGCTTATCCCGGCTGGTGAACCAGAGCACGGTTATTTGCGACAAAGCAAGGCCTCCATTCTGGGCTTGTGCAGCAGATAATGCTTCCTGCAAGGCTGATATATATTGGGCAGACTGTAATCCTCTGCATCCGCAGTCTCCGGTTAACGTTAAACATAGGTCCTGCGGACCTCGGATGTCAATGCGCAGCCACGTGCAAGCCCAAAATCGCGGACAACTTCCTTACCCTCGGTTTAGCTGGCTAAATGGACCATAGGTCTGCGGCAAAGCCGTATTTAGCCGGGTGTCAAGTGCGTGCTATGCTCAGCCTTGAAAAGAGGGGGCATGCCTACAGACCAAACCGGACCAGCTCTGGCCGCTTGCAAGGCCTAGTTGCTGAAACTGCCCTTGAACTCCGGCTTCCTTTTTTCCAGAAAGGCCCGGGCTCCTTCCTGGGCATCGCTGCTGGCGAAGCAGGCTGCAAAGGTCTGGGCCTCCAGCAGGCAAGCAGTCTTCAGATCAGCCTGCAGGCCATAGTTGATAGCCTCCTTGACTCCTCGCAGGGCCACCTGCCCCTTGGCTGCTATAGCCTGGGCCTTTTGCATGGTCTGCTCCCAAAGCTCCTGGGCAGGGAAGACCTCAGCCACCAGGCCCAAATCCTTGGCCTGCTGGGCTGGGATCTGCTCCCCTGTCATGCACAGCTCCTTGGCCTTGGCCGGACCTATCAGCCTGGCGAGCCTCTGGGTGCCTCCAAAGCCAGGGATTACTCCCAGATTGATCTCCGGCTGCCCCAGCTTGGCCTGCTCGGAAGCGTAGACGAAATCGCAGCTCATAGCCAGCTCCAGCCCCCCGCCCAGGGCAAAGCCGTTCACGCAGGCCACAACCGGGATAGGCAGATCCTCAATAGCTGCAAATATTTCCTGCCCTTTGCTGGCAAACAGCCTGGCCTGCAGGGCATTCATCTTGGGGAACTCCGAGATGTCCGCACCTGCCACAAAAGCCTTTTCCCCTGCCCCGGTCAGCACCAGGACCCGGATCTCCTCTGAGTCCCTTACCTCCTGCAGGGCCTGCTCTATTTCCTGCAGGGTCTCTGGATTCAAGGCATTCAGCACCTTGGGCCGATTCACTGTCAAAACGCCCACCTGGTCTTTGACCTCCAGCAGGATGTTCGTGTAGCTCATAACTGTTGCTCCTTTTGGGTTTACTCTGAAAGACTGCCAGGGCCTTGCCACTGCCCAATCTATAGAGTGTGTTGTAAACGCATGGGCTGCACATACCCCCGTCATTGCGAGGAGTCTGCGACGAAGCAATCTCATTTTGCGACACGCCCACGTTAAGCTTATAAGCATAAAAGCAAAAAAATTCAACATACTGTGTATCTTGCGCCAGGGCCCTGCTTTTGTTTATATTGTTTTTTTTCAAGCTATCTCAAACTTAAAGGAGCAGGAAATGTCCCGGAAGCTTTCCTTGCAGGATTTTACCGTGCGCATTGAGCTCCCGGTGCTCTGGGGGGACATGGACGCCTTCCAGCACGTAAACAACATCAGATTCTTCCGCTATTTCGAGTCAGCCAGGATAGAGTACATGCAAAGGATCCAGCTGGACAGGGAAAGGCAGGCCAGCGGGATCGGCCCTATTCTGGCCTCCACAAGCTGCAAGTATTTGGTACCTTTGACCTTTCCGGATACCATAGATATAGGCTGCCGCACAGTGGTCCTGCGCAGATCCGAGCTGGAGCAGGAATACCTGCTGGTCAGCCGCAAGCTGGACAAGCCTGCTGCCCTGGGCACAGCCAAGATTGTAGGCTACGACTACAGCCAGCTGCAACGGGCTGACTTCCCGGATGCCATCCTGGAACAAATCCAGGAGCTGGATCCCCAGGTAAACCTGGAACTGGGCTAGCGCCGCGTCTCACAAGTTTAATGCTCGTCCTTGGCAATTTCTCTATGAATCTTGTTTCAAGTTGTTGACTCATTTGGAGAAAACTGTTGATGGAGATCCAGTTTTCCATACAAAATTCCATGGTGTTGCAATTCTTTGTTTCGAATTTTGAGTTTATTTCTTATTCGAACTTGTTAAGGATAAGCTTTGCAAATCTATCAGTTTGGAGGAGCGGTTCGGGACAGTCTGCTGGGTCATGAGCCCAAGGACCTTGATTACCTGGTCCTGGACTGCCAGGAAGAGGAATTTTTGCATAACCATCCCGGAGCCAGGAAGGTGGGCCAGGCACCCTATCAGGTCTACCTTTACCAGGGGGCGCAGTACAGCCTGAGCAACAACCGGAATATCTACAACGAGCTGGCCAGAAAGGATCTGAGCATCAATTCTCTGGCCCGGGACAGCAACCAGAGACTGATCTGTACCGACCAAGCCTGGCAGGATCTGCAGCAAAAGCTGTTGCGTCCGGTGAGCAAGGAGAATTTCCTCCAGGATCCTGTCCGGGTCTTCCGGGCTGCCAGGCTGAGCGCCAAGTTGCCGGACTTTCGAATACATCCAGAGCTCTTAGAGGCCATGCAGCAGGTTTCCAGCTCCGGACTCCTGGCAGGAGCTGCTGCAGAGAGGCTGGGCCAGGAGATTCAATTGGCCTGCTCCTCTCCCAGGCCAGGCAACTTCCTGCGCCTGTTGGCCAAAACCGGCAACCTGCAGCCCTGGCTGCCTGAGCTGGATCAGGCCCAGTGGATACCTGCAGGTCCCAGCCAGGGGAATACCAGCCTTCTGCAGCGCCTGGCTATGCTGATGGACTCCGCAACTGAAAGCCCCCTGCTGGTCTGGTTGGCCATGACCCATGACTTGGGCAAGACCAGGACCGATCCCGCCTACTGGCCCAGACACTATCTGCACGATTTTCTGGGCCCCAGAGTGATCCGGGATCTGGTGCAAAGACTCAGGCTGTCCCAGAAATGGTCCAGAGCCGGTGAATTGGCAGCAGCCTGGCACTTGGCTGCCTGCAGCTATCAAAGCTTCCCTCAGGGTCGCAAAGTGGATATGCTGCTTTTGCTGCACAACCAAGGCCTGCTTAAGGAATTCACCAAGCTGCTGCAGCTGATAGGCTGCCCCAGGCTATGCGAGCTGGCAGCTAGGGACCTGAACCAGATACTCCAGGTGCGCTTGCCCCGGAAATACCGCAATCTTGGTCCCTTATCAGGCGCGGTCCTCAGAAGGCTGCGAATTCAGGCCCTGCAGGCTCAAGACGCATAAGGTCAAAGCATATGCCCAGCTGGAAAATAATCGCCCAGGGCCGGGTCCAGGGGGTGGGCTTCAGGCCCTTTGTTTACAAAGCAGCCCTAGAGCTGGGACTTGTCGGCTATGTGCGCAATACAGAGCAAGGGGTGCAGATCCATATCCAGGGCCAGGATTCTCAGCTTAAGGCATTCTGGCAGCGGCTGCAGGAGGATCCGCCCCCACTGGCAGAGGTCACCAGCCTGCATAGAGATCTGGAGTCCGAGGCCGAACAGCTGCAAGGCTTCAAGATCCTGGCCAGCAGCAGCAGCCAGGCTCATCAGGTCTTGATCAGCCCGGATATCTCGGTTTGCGAAGACTGCCTGCAGGAGCTGCAGGATCCAGACAACCGCCGCTACCTGTATCCTTTTATCAACTGTACCAATTGCGGACCCAGGTTCACCATCACCGCAGACATACCCTATGACCGGGCCAGGACCTCCATGGCCTGCTTTGGCATGTGCAGAGAGTGCAGCAGGGAGTATCAGGATCCCCTGGACCGCAGGTTCCATGCCCAGCCCAACGCCTGCCCTGAGTGCGGTCCCTACTGCTGGCTGAGCTCCGCCCAGGGTGATATGCTGGCCAGAAAAGACCAGGCCTTGCAGGAGGCAGCCAGGCGTCTCAGCCTGGGCGAAATCCTGGCTATCAAGGGTCTGGGCGGATTCCATCTGGCCTGTAGCGCCCTGCGGCCAGCTGCAGTGCAGGAGCTAAGAAAACGCAAGCACCGCTGGGCCAAACCCTTGGCGGTTATGGTCCCTGATCTGCAGACCGCTGATCTGCTTGCGGAGCCCACCCCCCAGGCCCGGGACTGGCTCCGGGATCCCTCCAGGCCCATTGTCCTGGCCCCCAAAAAAACAGCCTTTTCCCAGTTGCAGGCCCTGGCTCCGGATACCAGGCTCCTGGGACTGATGCTGCCTTATACTCCCCTGCACTGCGTGCTGCTTATGCACTGCCAGGCGCTTTGGCCTGCAGATACACCTGCTGCCCTGGTCATGACCTCTGGCAATCCCAGCCAAGAACCCCTATGCCTGGGCAACAGAGAGGCATTGTCCAGGCTGGGACAAGTCGCAGACTGCTTTTTGCTGCACAACCGGGATATCCTGATGCGCTGCGACGACTCTGTCCTGAGCCAGGCAGGGGGACATACCACTTTTATCAGGCGCTCCCGGGGCCTTGTGCCCGGACCAGTTTCCTTGCCCCAAAAAGGCCCCAGTGTGCTGGGCCTGGGAGCAGAGGCCAAGAACACCGTCTGCCTGACCAAGGCTGAGCAGGCCTTTGTCTCCCAGCACGTCGGCGATCTGCAGAACCAGGAAACCTACCTCTTTTTCCAGGATTTAATCCAGCATTTGCAAAACATCCTGCAAACAGAGCCCCAGGCCCTGGTTTCGGATCTGCACCCAGACTACTTGAGCTCTGTATACGCCAGGGAGCAAGAGAAGCTGCCTGTGCTGCGCCTGCAGCACCATGTAGCCCACATCCACGCCGTGCTTGCGGAGAATCGATACCAAGGCCCTGTGCTGGGGCTGGCTCTGGATGGTACAGGCCTGGGACTGGACGGGACCCTGTGGGGCGGAGAGCTTTTGTTCGTGGACAATCAATCCTGCCAGCATTACCGCCTGGGTCATCTGAGCCAGA
The DNA here is from genome assembly GCA_046546355.1 of Desulfohalobiaceae bacterium. GTDB lineage: Bacteria > Desulfobacterota > Desulfovibrionia > Desulfovibrionales > Desulfothermaceae > CAZBUB01. The sequence goes on from JBKGXZ010000007.1 coordinate 30,946, forward strand.
TCATGCTCCCGGGAGGCGAAGCAGCTATTGCTGAGCCCTGGCGGACTGCCCAAAGCTACCTGTATGCCCTGGGTCAACAGCAACCCCGGCAAAAAGCCTGGCCCTGGCTGCCGGAGCTGGAGCAGGCCAGCCAGGTGGTGCACAGGATGCTGCAAACAGGCCTCAACTCTCCCTTAAGCAGCAGCTGCGGCAGGCTCTTCGATGCTGTGGCAGCTTTGCTGGGCTTACGCCAAAAGGTGCACTACGAGGGTCAGGCAGCAATCTTGCTGGAGAGCATCCAGGACCGTACCCGCAGCTCTGCCTACAGCTGCAGCTATACGCAAAGGCAGGACATCTTGGAGCTGGACACCTTGGCCCTGTTTGCCCAGGTGCACCAGGACTGGCAGCAAAGCATACCTGCTGCAGCCATCAGCCGCAGATTCCATTTGGGCCTGGCCCGGGGCTTGGCTGATCTCGTCAGCAGAGCAAGCCAAGAAACAGGTCTAAGCTCAGTTGCCCTCAGCGGCGGGGTGATGCAGAACCAGACCCTGGCCCAGGAGCTGCTCCGCGCCCTGGAAAGCCGGGACCTGCAGATCCTGCTGCACCAGTACTGCCCACCCAACGACGCCTGCATTTCACTGGGTCAGGCTGCCTGGGCCATGCAGAGCCTGAACAAGGGCTGATGTTTGTTCTCAATAACCCCCATGCCTTGACGACGGGCAAAACGAAGCATGGAAAACTTCAACCCTTGGGGTATTGGTCAAAATATCGATTACGATTACGACAACGACAGCCAGGGGAAGACAGGGCAAATCGTAATCGTGGTCGTTATCGCAAGCGCTCTCGATACTAATGCTCTCTAGGTTACCACAGGCACAAGGGCGACCGGCCTGCCCGCATTGCTTGCCTAAAGGCGCTGCAGGCTGGCAGTCGCCCTTTTTGCAGAAAGCTATTGCTGGAGATCCAGTTTTCCTTACAAAGTGAGCCCCTGGTCCACTGAATTGTCCGCAATGGCTTGCCAGCCAGTATCTGGATGTTTAGAATGCTCTTTTTTGAACCGCTAAAGCACTGGCTGAAGGCAAGCCTGCATCATGATTCAAAAGCATCCCCATATTTCCATACCTAACCAGGACCTGGTGCATAGGGTGCTGGGCTTATCCACAGAAGAGTTCGCCTCCTGGCCCGAGTCAGAGCAGGAGCTGGCCGCAGCATTGGCTGCGGAACTGTTTCTGGTCCGCTACAACCCTTTCATTCCTGCCCAGGAGGTCTACAGATCGGTTTGCAGCAGACTGAACGCTGAGAGAGTGGGCCTGTCCCAGGAGATCTATGTCCGCCTCCAGCAAGGCCTGCAGGCCTACTGGCAGGAATTCCTGGCTGATCAGGAGTTCAAGGACAGGCTTTTGGCCAGGCTGCAGGACATCCTGCCCCAGGAGTACATTGTAAAACAGGCCCACGCCCTGGTGGAATGCGCCACCGACGCCACAGACCTGCGCCTGGAAGTTCCGCTGCTCATGGTGTCTCCGGCCAGCACCCAGGAGGTGCAGCAGATAGTGGCACTGGCCCTGGAGCTGGGCTTCTGCATAGTGCCCCGCGGAGGGGGCTCAGGCCTCACAGGCGGCTCGATTCCAGCCAGACGGCGCTGTGTTATCCTCAGCCTGAGCCGCATGAAGTCCATCCAGAGCATTGACCCTGAACAGTTGCTGCTCTGCGCCCAAAGCGGGGTCATCACCCTGGACGCCATCCGGGCAGCAGAAAAGCAGGGCCTGCTGTTCACAGTGGATCCTGCCTCCAAAGCTGCCTCCTCCTTAGGCGGAAACATCTCCGAGAACGCAGGCGGGCCTTTTGCCTTTGAGTACGGCACCACCCTGGATAACCTGCTGTCCTACAAGATGGTCCTGCCCAGCGCGGAAGTCATAGAGGTCCAGCGCAGGGAGCATCCCAGGCACAAGATCCATCCCTGGGAGACAGTCCGCTTTGATGTCTTCGACCAGGAAGGCAGCCGCCTGCGCAGTGTGAACCTCTCCGGGGAGCAGATTCGGAGCCCGGGCCTGGGCAAGGACGTGGCCAACAAATACTTGGGCGGCCTGCCCGGAATCCAGAAAGAAGGTGTGGACGGGGTCATCACCGAGGCCTGCTTCACCCTGCAGCCCATGCTCATGCACTCCCAGACCCTGTGTTTAGAGTTCTTCGGCAACTCCATGCACAACGCCATGCTGGTCATCAAGGACCTGGTCTATTTGCGCGACGAGATCCGAAGAACCGGAGACCGGGTCAAGATGTCCGCCCTGGAAGAGTTTGGCAGCAAATACGTGCAAGCCATAGATTATGAGAAAAAATCCTCCAAGTATGAAGGAGAACCCATCTCTGTCCTGCTTATGCAGCTGGACTCGGACTACCTGGAGGAGCTGGAGGGAATACGCAGGCGTATAGTGGATATAGCCGAAGGCTACCACAACGTGGATGTCTTCGTGGCCCAGGACAAGGCAGAAGCAGAAAAGTTCTGGCAGGACAGGCACCGCCTGAGCGCTATCACCAAGCGCACCAGCGGATTCAAGATCAACGAGGACGTGGTCATCCCCATAGACGTCATCCCAGAATTCTCTGACTTCATCGAGTCCTTGAACCTCTACTACCTGGCCCTGGGCTACAGAAAGGCCCTGCAGGAAGTTTCCAGCCTGCAAGGGGTAGACCCTGGGGACGAGTTCATCGACATGGAGATCAACTTCTCCTCCAGGGTCATCAGCGGCAGGATCGATCCCCGCAAGCTCCCGGAACAGGAATTCGAGCTGCAGATCAGATACTTTTTCCGGGACCTGCGTAGCAGATATCCAGATCTGGCTGAGCAACTAAAAAAAATAGAAGAGCACCTGTTCGCCACCAGGATCATGGTAGCCAATCACATGCATGCCGGAGACGGCAACTGCCACGTGAACATCCCGGTCAATTCCAACGATGCCCAGATGCTGCGCCTGGCTGAGGAGGCTGCAGGCAAGGTGTTCACTAAGGTCCTGGAGCTGCAGGGATCTGTCACCGGGGAGCACGGCATAGGCATCACCAAGATAGGCTACTTAGAACAGGAGAAGATCCAGGCCCTGCAGGACTACAAGACCAGGGTAGATCCCCAGAACATCTTCAATCCAGGCAAGCTCAGCAAGGGGGGGCTGGATTACCCGCCTTTCACCTTTTCCTTTAACCGCCTGTTGCAGGATATCGACCAGACCAGCCTGCCAGGGAAGGAAAAGCTGACCAGTCTGCTGAAAAACATCCAGATCTGCTCCAGATGCGGCAAGTGCAAGCAGGTCTGCCCCATGTACTACCCAGAACAGGGATTTCTCTATCACCCCAGAAACAAGATCATTACCCTTGGGGCCCTGATTGAGGCCATCTACTATACCCAGCAGGATCAGGGCAGAACCAGCAAGGACCTTTTGGCAGAGCTGAGGAACATCCTGGACAGATGCACAGCCTGCGGCAAATGCACCTCTGTCTGTCCGGTGAAGATAGACATGCCTGAGCAGATCCTGAATATGCGCTCCTTCCTGCAGGAAAGTCCTGCCCAAAGCGCTAAAGGCCTCAAGCAGCATATCCTGAGGTACTTGACCCGCAATCCAGGCCGCATCCCCAGCGCAGCCAAGCTGGCCTGGGCCGGCCAGAGCCTGCAGAGGGCCACTTGGGCCAAGCTTCCGGCCAGCTGGAGGAATCGCTTCAGCACCCCGCTGCTGCGCACCAAGATGCCTGACCTGGGGTTCAGAAACCTGGATCAGATACTGCATCTGGGCCAGAAAAACGTCTTCTTCCCCGAACAACCCGCAAACACTGCTGTCTTTTATTTCCCTGGCTGCGGGGCGGGTCTTTTCTATCCAGAGATTGGCCAGGCAGCCCTGTACCTGCTGCTTAAGCTGGGCTTCACTGTGCTTATGCCCCCTAGACACCTCTGCTGCGGCTACCCGCTCCTGGCTGCTGGCTGCAGTCAGGAGTACCAGGAGAATCAGGACTTCAACCTGCAGCATCTCCGAGGCATCAAAGAGCAGGCAGAGCAGCTGGGCCTGCGCATCAGCCATGTTTTGACCTCCTGCGGCACCTGCCGGGAGGCCATTGCCAAGCATGAGCCCAGGCTTTACCTGGACCCTGGCCTGCGACACATGGATGTGCTGCAGCTGGTTCTGCAACAGGGCCCGGAGCTGCGCTCCAAGCTGCTGCAGCAGCCTCCTGGAGTGGACCCCATTTTGTACCACCCTGCCTGCCACAGTGAGTGGAGCGGGGTCAGACCGGACAAGAGCGGAGAGATCTACGCCCGGGAGCTGGGCTCTGCCCTGGGCTCAGAGATCAGGATCAGCCCTGGCTGCTGTGCTGAAAGTGGACTGGGAGCCATGACCTCCCCCCAGATCTACAATGTCCTGCGGCAAAGAAAACACCAGCAGCTGCAAAAGGATTTGCAGCATATATCCCAGCAGAGCCCTGTACTTGTGGGTTGTCCCTCCTGCAAGATAGGCATCAGTCGCATCCTGCTGGAGAGCAGCCCCCAGACCCAGGTCCTACACAGCCTGGAATATCTGGCTGCCCTGACTGGAGGCAAAAGCTGGAGAAAAAAGCTGCAGAAAATGCTCAACATCGAAGCAGACCAGGGACAAAAGCCTTATGCGCACTCTGAGCATTGATTTCGGCCTGCAGAGGGTGGGTCTGGCCCTGAGCGACCCCGGAGGCAGGTTGGCCCTACCCTACAAGACATTGCGCCACCAGGGCAGAAAAAGGCTGGTTCAGAACATTTTGCGCATCCTGGACCAGGAGCAGGTAGAGCGCCTGGTCCTGGGCCTGCCCCTGGGCCAATCCGGAGAGGAGACCCTGGGGGTCAGGCAGGTCAAGAACCTGGCCCGCAGCCTGCAGAGGGCCACAGACAAGGAAATCTACCTCCTGGATGAAACCTTGAGCAGCTTTGAGGCCAGGCAGAGGCTCAGGAGCACAGGGGTTCGACTAGGCAGGAAAAAATCCATCCTGGATCAGCAGGCAGCAGTTATTATCCTGGAGAGCTTTCTGCAGGATCCCAAGCAGGCCCGGGTACTGGAACAGGGCGAAAAGAAATGAAACAAGCCGCCGGTCTGATCCTTGCTGGCCTTTTTCTGGCCCTGTTGCTGACAAGCATCTACCTCTACCAATACCTGTACTCCCCAGTACAAAAGCCCGGCCAGGAAAAGACCGTACTTATCTCCCCAGGGGATTCCATACAGGCCATTTCCCGGAATCTGCAACAAAAGGGAATCATCCCGGATGCGCAGCAGTTCAGGCTCCTGGCCCGGCTAAGCGGCAAATCCCAGAATATCCAGGCCGGGGAGTTTGCTGTGCATACCTCCTGGTCCAGGATGCGCATCCTTGAGCATCTGTGCAGCGGTCAGGTGGTGCTGCACAGGTTGAATCTCCCAGAAGGCTTGACCTGGTGGCAGGTGGCGGATCTGGTCCAGGACCAGGGTCTGGCGGATTCCCAGAGCTTCGTCAGGGCGGTTCAGGACCAGGACTTGATCAATTCCTTTGACATCCCAGCAGACAGCCTGGAAGGGTACCTGTTTCCAGAGACCTACAGGCTGCCCAGGCCGGTCCTGGACCAGGCCAGACCCATCGCAGCCCAGATGGTGGGCCAGTTCTTCCAGGTGGCAAAGGACAAGCTCTGGCCCCAAGGCTTGCCTGATGCCGAACAAGTGCACCGCATAGTGACCCTGGCCTCCCTGGTGGAGAAGGAAACAGGCACGCCTGAGGAGAGAAGGCGCATCGCAGGAGTTTTCCAGAACAGGCTGGATCAAGGGATGCTCCTGCAGTGCGATCCCACTGTGATCTACGGCCTGGGGCCTGACTCCGACACCAGACTGCGCAAAAAACAGCTGCAGGACAAGGACAACCCCTACAACACCTACCAGCATCCGGGCCTGCCCCCGGGTCCTATCTGCTCCCCGGGCTTGGAGTCCCTGAAGGCTGCCATCGACCCTGAGGAGCACTCCTACCTCTACTTCGTGTCCAAAGGCGACGGCAGCCACAAGTTCAGCCGCAGCCTGCGGGAGCACAACCAGGCAGTAAGGAAATATATCTTAAGCAACTAATTTATTCCGCTAAAGTCACGTACTGCAGCAATGCCAGTAGGGGCGAGCGGCGCTCGCCCATTGGGGTACTCTTTGCAAGCTTCGCAGGCATTCATAGCTATCCCCCTTGCCTGAGCAAAACATACAAAAAAACCAGCAAGGTTATCAGGATGGTGGCAAACATGGGGTTGGCCAGAGGCTGGCGGTCCAGATCCTGGTCATAGTCCCGCTCAGGTGAGCTCCAGGTGCGCAGCACCTGCACAGGATGCCTGGAGAGCCTGGCCAGGGAGCCTGCAAAGGCAAAGGCCTTATCCTCGCAGAGCCCAAAAAACCAGTTCACGCCCTGGACAAAGACCAGCCGGAAGCCCGGGGCTGAGGCCCGGTAAAACCAGTCCACATCCAGGGAGATCTTGTTCTTGGGCGTCAATTTGGCCCGCACCAGCCAAAAGGCCAGGAAGGTCGTCACGAGGATCTGCAGGGACTCCACCAGATGGGGTATGGTGAACGGGGTGTAGTCCATGGCATAGGGCAGCTCCATGTACAGGGCCTGGGGCCAGATGCCATAAAAGATGCACAAAAAAGAGGTCAGGGCCATAGCCACCAGCATGCCCTTTGGTATAGGCCTGGGCTGATGCTCTTTCTTTGGGGTGTGGAACCAGGTGTAATAGGGCAGTTTGACTCCAACAGACAGGAAGGTACCCACAGAGGCCAGTATCAGCAGCATCTTGGCTATGTAGTAGTGACTCTCGCCTGCTGCCGTGACTATGATGGACTTACTGATGAAACCATTAAACAGGGGCGCACCGGAAATGGAGAGGGCAGCCACCATATAGAAGACCAGAACCCACTTCATCTTGGAAGCTAAGGCCCCCAGCTCGTGCAGCTTGCTGGTGCCTACGCTGTACAACACCGCGCCGGTGCCCATGAACAAAAGGGCCTTGTACAGGATATGACTGAAGGCATGGGCTGTGGTGCCGTTCAAGGCCAGCTCGGTGCCGATGCCTACTCCAGCCACCATATATCCCACCTGACTCACAATGTGATAGGCCAGTATCTCCCGGATATCATTGGCCAGGAAAGCGAATACTACGCCATAGATGGTCATGGTCACCCCCAGCACCAGGAGGATAGGCCAGCCCGGGAACAACGTGGCCAGGACATAAACCGCTGTCTTGGTGGTAAATGCGCTCAGGAACACCGATCCGGTGACGGTGCCCTTGGGATAGCTGTCAGGAAGCCAAGCGTGCAGGGGGACCACAGCAGCGTTCAAGGCCACGCCAATCAGGATCAGCCAGCTGGCCACAGACTCCCCTGGAGCAAAGGAGGTCAAAGCCGGACTGCCTGTCTGGAATACCTGGATAATAATCCCGGCCATGAGCAGGCTGCCGCCGAAGAGGTGCATCAAGAGATAACGCAGGCCTGCCTTGTCCGAGGCTGGGGTTCTCCTGGCCCAGATCAGGTAGGCCGAAGAAACAGCCATCAACTCCCAGAAGACCAGCAGGGTAAAAAAGTCCCCGCAGAAAGTGACTCCCAGGGCCCCGCCGGAATAGAGCAGGGCTGCAAGCTGCTGCCCTGTATCCCGCAGGTGCAAAGAATAGATCCCGCCCATAAAGGCTATCAGGGCGAAGATTATCCCGAAGGCCCTGCTCAGCTGGTCCACCTGCAGGGGAACCAGCTCGTAGTCCAGGAAGCCGAAGCTTTTCTCCGCGCCCAGGGGCAGGTTCAATACCAGGAGCAGGGCCAGAAATGGGAATGCTATGAATGCCAGGGATCTGGTCCGCTCCGGCAACAGGGGCAACAAGACCAGTCCCAGGAGCATGGCCAGCACCGGAGGAATCTCAAACATCATCCTCTTCCTTGTAGTAGTCCGGATCTTTGCTCACCAGGAGCTTGCCCAGATACTTGGCGCCAAAGATTATAAGCAGGCAGCCCAGAAAGCCGAAGATGGCAAAAAAGCCGGGCACCTTCTCCCACCAGTAGTGGGGGTGGGCCACCAGCTGGGCCAAAAGGGTCAAAGCCAGGACCAGAGCCAAAAAAATTTTCTGCCAAGCTCTCATAAACCAGTACCCAGAATAGCCACATGGGATTGGAGATCCATGACGCTGCGGGTCACGATTCCGGCCAGCTCGAAAAACCTGAACCACAAATCAGGATACAGGCCCAAGGCCAGGGAGAGCAGACCCACGATGCAGATAGGAACCACCATCAGCAAAGAAGCCTCTCCGTGCTTCTCCAGCTCCTTGCCGCCGGGCCTGAAGAATGCCCTGTGCACAATAGGCAGGAAGTAAGCGGCGTTCAAGAGCCCGCTTAGCACAAACACCCCCAGCATTACTGCTTGATCAGCCTGCATGGATCCCAGACACAAGAACCACTTACTGATGAAGCCGTTTATGGGCGGTACTCCAGCCAGCCCCAGGGCCCCGATGGCAAAGGCACCCATGGTCCAGGGCATAACCCTGCCTATGCCGTTAAGCTCAGAGATCTCGCTCTTGTGCAGATTGACTGCTATGGCCCCGGCACAGAAAAACAGGGTAATCTTCATGGTGGCGTGGTTGGCCAGGTGCAGCAGCCCGCCAGTAAATCCTTCAGGAGAGAGAAGGGCCACGCCCAGGACAATATAGGACAGATGCCCCACTGTGGAATAAGCCAGTCGCCTCTTCAAGTTGTCCTGCTGCATGGCGATGAAGGAGGCCAGGAGGATGGTGGCTGCAGCAAATACCGCCAGGATCATATCCAGGCCAAAAACCTGCATGTTCTCAGGGCCGAAGACATAGCCCACTACCCGGACTACGCCGAAAACACCAGACTTGACCACAGCCACGGCGTGCAGCAGCGCGCTCACTGGAGTGGGCGCGACCATGGCCGCTGGCAGCCAGCTATGCAGAGGCATGATACCAGCCTTGACCCCTACCCCGGCCATGAACATGATGAACAGGATCTTGGCTGTCCAGGGATCTTCCAGAACTCCCTGCAACAGTCCGCCAGGCTCGAACTCCAGGCTGCCAGCCAGGACATAGGTCCAGGCTATTGCGGCTATGAGCACCAGCCCGGCACTCAGGGCATAGGTCAAATACTGCCTGCCGGAGCGGATGGCCTCTTCGTTCTCCGAGTGGATGACCAAAGGATAGGTGGCCAGGCTCAAGATCTCGTAGAAGATGATGAAGGTCAGTAGATTTGCAGAAAAGGCTATACCTATGGTCGCGGACAGACAGACCGCGAAGCTGGCGAAGTACCTGGTTTGATTTTGCTCATGGTGCCCCCGCACATAGCCTATGGAGTAGAAACTGGTCAAAATCCAGAGCCCGGAAGCTATCAAGGCAAAGAAAAGGCCCATGGGATCAGCCTGGAGCTCCAGGGAGATGCCTGGAGCGATCTCCACTATGCTGAACCGAGCCACCTTGCCGGCAAAAGCGTCAGGCAATAGGGATAGCACCAGAGGGAACTTGATGCAGGCCGCAGCCAGGGTCCAGAATTCGCGCAGATTAGGCCTACTGGAGGAAAGCAGGATCAAGGGCACGGCCAGCAAGGAGACCAGAACCGCCAGAAAGGGAATGGAAGAAGTATAGAGATCAGGCTGCATGACTTCCTGCTTATAGTCCTTGGGGGATTATCTGTTGGATGAGGCTATTCACGATCCAGGCGTTGAACAGCCCCAGCAAAATAAGAGAGGCAGCCAGAATCAATGTCGGGGCCAGCATAGAGGCCGGGGCTTCATGCCTGGCCAGCTCTGCTGTGTCCCCCCGGGCCTGGAGCAGCTCCTCATCCTGGGGCCGCAAATACATCCTCTCCAGGATGCGGAAGAAATACACCGCGTTCAGCAGGCTGCTGACAATCAAAACCACCAGGAATATCCAGTTGGCCTGCTCTATAGAGCCCAGGGCCAGGTACCACTTGCTAAAAAAGCCTGCTGTAGGGGGCAGCCCAATCATGGAGATGGCAGCCACTGCAAAGGCGGCTGCTGTCCAAGGCATGGTCCGGCGCAGGGAGTCCTCGAACCTGGGGATCCAGGAGTGTCCCAAACGGAAACGCAGGCTGCCGCTGACCAGGAACAGGCAGGCCTTCATGCAGGCGTGGTTCAGGATATGCAGCACCGCGCCTATAATGCCCAAAGGAGAGGCCAGGCCAATGCCTAAGCCGATATAACCCACCTGGGCTACAGAGCTGTAGGCCAGCATGGTCTTCAGCTCCTTCTGGCAGATGGCCAACAGGGACCCCCAGATGATGCCCGCCGCCCCCAGGTAGCCCACGATCTTGATCAAGGGCAGCTCGTACAGGGCATATTCCGGCTCCAGGACAAAGAACATCACCCTTAGCAGCACATAGGCCGCAACCTTGGTCCCGATGGGCGCGATCAAAGCGGTCGCCGAGGAAGAGGCATAGGAATATGCATCTGGCAGCCAGGCATGCAGCGGGAAAAGGGCCATTTTCAGGCCAGCGCCCAGGACGATCAGGCAAAGGCCTATCTTCACAGGCACAGTGTCTTGCACCAAGGGCATCATGGAAGCCACATCAGCCATGTTCAGGGTCCCGGTGCTGATGTAGATAAAGGCCACTCCCAGCAGATAAAAGGCAGCCCCGGCAGTACCCAGGGTCAGATACCTGAAGGCAGCCACCGGGGCCCTCTTGTCTCCTATAGCCACCAGGGCATACCCAGCCAGGGCAGCTATCTCCAGAAACACATACAGGTTGAAGAAGTCCCCGGTCATGACCATGCCGCATAGCCCGGCCAAAAGCAGCATGGCCAGGGAGTAGAAGGGGATGTACTTCTGCGGGGTTTCCTGGATCACGCTGGATATGGAATAGAACAGCACCAGCAGGGAAATCCCGGTGATCACCAGGCACATGAAAGCGGACAGAGGATCCAGGATGAACTCGATGCCCATAGGGGGCATCCAGCCCCCTAAATGGTAGCTGATCCTGCCCTGCTCCAGGACTTCCAGCATCCCTTTTACACTGAGGATAAAGGCCAGCACTGACCCGGCCAGAGCTGGATAAATGGCCCAGGCGCGCCTGCAGTAACCCAGCATGGGCACGAAGAGCGCGGCCAGCAAAAAGGTAACCGGGATGAGCACTGGGATATTGGAAGAACTCATTGCATCCGCTTTAGCAGGGTTGGCTCGTCAATAGTCTTGTAGTTGCGATAGATAGCTACCAATAGGGCAAAGGAGACCCCCAGGGTGACCACCGCCACCACAATGGCTGTCAGCATCAAGGTGTGTGGCAGGGGGTTCAAATAGAGGTCAGGATTTTGCACTCCCAGCGCAGGGTCCTTAATGGTCACAGTGGCCTCTTCCTTGTATGCGGCCACAATCCAGAACAGGATGGTGGAGGCCTGGACAATGGACATGCCCATGACCTTCTTCATCAGGTTGTGCTTGAGCATCATGGCGTAGAGCCCGATGCCAAAGAGAAGCACCAGAAAGAAATAGGCATAATAGCCCTGAATTGCTTCCAGCATGCCCTATCACCCCACAAGATCGTCGTATATGGACACCAGGGCGGTCATCACCGCAATGGTCACCCCCAGCTCAATGAATAAAATCCCAAAAGAGCGCACATCAGCAGCCTCCAGACCCAGGAATGGAATGGCTGCATAGTCCATGTAATTGCCCCCGAAAAGCAGGGCCACTACTCCTGTACCGGCAAATATCAGTGCTCCCAAGGCACAAAAAGGCATAGCCACACTGGTAGAAAAGGTAAGCTGACTGCGCTCTGTGCCCCAACCCAGCCTGAGCAGCAAAACGCTGGCAGCCAGAAGCACGCCGCCCTGGAAACCACCTCCAGGGCTGTAGTGGCCATGGAAAAAGACGTACAGCCCAAAGATCTGGATCACCGGGGCCAAGCCCCTGCTGGCCAGCTGGATAATGGGGCTGCCAGAGAGGTCTTTCATAAAGGCCTCCTGCGCAGGATGAACATGCAGGCTATGCCCCCGGCAAAGACCACAATAGTCTCGCCCAGGGTATCAAAGCTCCTGTAGTCTGCCAGCACCACGGTGACCATATTCGGGGTATGGGCATCTTTATAAGCGTTCTGGATATAATAGGCCCCGGCCACCTGGGTGCCTGTGGGATTGACTTCTTGCTGGGCAGGCGCCTGGAGGTCCCCCCGGGGAGGGAGACCAGAGATTGCATAAACCAGCAAAAGACCGAACAAAATTAAAGTTAATAATTGCAGCTTTCTCAATCTCTGCTCTTCCTGGAAGTTGCAAGTATGGCCACAATGTTGAACACACCCACGATACCTGCCCCTACCACTGCCTCAGTAAAGGCCACGTCTATCGCGCCCATGGAAACCATCAAAGAGGCGGACATAAAGCTGAAGATGATCAGAATCACAGCAGCAGCCAACAAGTTACGTACATTCAAGGCAATCAAGGCAGCCACCACCATGATCAGGAGCAAAAAAAATTCTATCAGCCAGTGCATGAATCAGCTCCCTTTTCCTTGATCCTTGGGCCCTTTCCAGGGCTTGTAGCCAAAGAGCAGTGCCCTGCGGGCCAAGGCGTGGGAAGCCACCGGGCTGGTCATGGCCACAAATATAAATATCAAAAACAGCTTGGCGCTGTCCTGGCTGAAACCGGAATATATGATCATACCCATTACAAACATGAGCACTCCCAAGGTATCCACCTTGCCTGCGGCATGAACCCGGGTATAAAAATCAGGGAGCCGAATGAGCCCCAGACTGCCCACCAGCATGAAGAAGATCCCCCCCACCATTAGTACGATTGAGGCTATTTCCTGGATAGGGCTCATCCCTCGGACTCGCTGTCTTCGCTCTTAAAATATTTGGCCATGGCGATCACGCCGAGAAAATTAAGGATGGCATAGGCCAAGGCGATGTCTATAAACATATCCAGCCTGCCGTAAATAAAACCAAAGAGCAGGATCAGGGTAATTGTCTTGCTGCCTACTGCTGCCGCGCCCAAAAGCCGGTCAAAGACCGTGGGCCCCAGATACACTCGGTAAAAAGGTACCAAAAGCACAAGCACCAGCACCAGGGCCATATAGCTAAAAACATCAGGCATTGTCCTTATCCCTTTTCCCTGCCGGTCAGCAAATGTTCCACGTTGCAGCACATATCCTCAGTGCTGCATTCCTGCAAGTAGAGCCTTGCGACCTTAAATTCCATTTCTCCGCTGACCAAAGAGGCTTCTGTATCCTCGGTCAGGGCGTGCACTGTGAATTTCTCCCCATCTATCTGCACGGTGAGTGTGCCTGGGGTCAGGGTAATGGAGTTGCCCAGGATGACCTTAGCCAGGACATTGGGCTGCTGGGATTGGAATCTGACCAATATGGGTCTGATAGGCATTTTGGGATGCAAAATCACATAGGCCACATATACCCCGGACTTAATGATCTGCCACAGGAGATAAACCAAATAAAGCATCAGTCTGGAGATATTGATCCTGGTGCTGCCACAGGGCTGATCTTCAGCCAAAGGGAGGGAACGCATCTGCCAGTTTAGCCAGAGCACAATACCTACAGAAAGCACTCCATACAAAATGTGCAGGAAATCATAATGACCGCTGAATATCAGCCACAGGAGCATGAGCAAAAAGGCCTGCAACACCAAGCCCCTTGTAAGCAAGTATCTGGATGCGTTACTGCTAGAGGCATTCTGCTCCATATTAGGTCCCGGAATTCTTGAGCTTATAAGCTTGCAGCTAATGAGGCCGCGTTGACTGCTCAAGGGGCTGTGTATTTATCTGCAGTAAGGCCTAAGCTTGCTGTCTGGGAGAATTTCGGGCAGTAAAAAAAGCTGTTCACCAGACAGTTGGATAGCTATGCCTATTTTCAGCATTTAAATATTCTCAGGCAAAGGTCTAAATTTCATTACAGAAAAAAAGTCAGCTGTCAAGTAAATTTCAGCTACCGTCCCAGCAAAGCTCCTTAGCCCCCACGGCCTGCTAGCCCTGCTCAAGGATTCCTTGGATCCTCTGCCTGGCCTTTTGCAGCAAGCCAGGATAAGCCTGCTGCAGAGCAGGGGTCATTTCCAACCCCCAATCAATCTTCTCCGGCTCCAGGCCCAGTACCTCCAGCTCTGGCTTGTGACCAGCCAACTCAGCCATGCGCAGGGAGTCCAGCAGGTCAATATCATGCAGGGAAAGGGCCTGCTGTTTGTCCCGGATCAGATCCTGCTCTGTGATATGATACATGCTGCCTGGCTCACCTCCGGCCCGAATTATATCCAGGACCAGGACCTGCTTGTAGCCCTCGAAGAGGTAGAACACATCTTGGGTAAATGTCCCTCCGTCCATAAAATCTACCCCTATAGGCCAGCTCTCCTGTTGCAGATCCTGGACTGCATGCACCCCCAAGCCTTCGTCCTTAAGCAGAATGTTGCCCACTCCCAACACCAACAGCTTTTGCATGTTTAAGCTCCTCTAAAAAA
>JBKGXZ010000008.1:0-44784 GCA_046546355.1 Desulfohalobiaceae bacterium
AAAGCTTCTGTTGAAGTGACGTGCTGCTGCGATGCGTGTAGGCTGAGCATAGCACACACTTGACACCGCGGGTAGGGAAAGGGTCCGCATCACGACCCTCCCTGGCCAGCTGAGCATAGCACTCACTTGACACCGTGGGTAATGGGGAGTTTTTGAACTAACTGTCCTTATTGTGTGGGCTCCTCGGAAAAAGAGAGAGTTTTGCCCTGAAAGGGCTGCATATATTTAGCCCAGGGCATCGCCCTGGGTAAGAAGGATGCCGGTGACCGTCTACCGTCAGCCCTGTAAGGGCGGAACATAATATGTAGCACCCTTTCAGGGTGCGGTTATAAGGGGTGTCCAACACCCGGGGCGTTGCCCCGGGCTAGATATGTGCAACCCCTTTGGGGTTAAGAGCAGGCGTAATAACAAGGTAATGCTTCCGTTTTCTTGAGGTCCGCTTCTTACCCACGGTGTCAAGTGTGGGTAAAAGCCCGGTTTGGGGCGAGCTGCCTATCCACATTGCCTGCGGCAAAAGCGCAGCAGACGGAGGCTCGCCCATCCGATACGAGCGGTGCTCGCCCTGGCATTAAGAGCTGAGCTCCCCCTTTGCGTTGCGGATTGAAGTTTTTCATGCTTCGTTTTGCCCAATAGGGCATGGGGTTATTTTGCACAAGCTATTCCAGACGCAGAAACTCCCAGCCTGAAAAGCCCTCAAGGTCCAGCAGGGCTACGCCGCCCCTGAGCTGGGCTTTTCTACCGCACAGAATATGCGCTGCCTCAGCACACTGGGCAGAAGCCACTGCAAAAACCGCATGGGGCAAGCAGCCCAGGTCCTCTTCTGCGCCTGCAGCACCCTGCAGAAAAGGCAACAATCCAGGGTCCCCGGGGGAAACAGTGCTCACATAACCCATCTCCCCTGCCAGGGCCCCGCTGACCAGGACCAGGCCTGCGTTACCGGCCTGATTCTGCAAGATTCTTCGCACCTGCAGTCCCCCCAGGGCATCCAGGACAAGATCCTGGCCCTGCAGAAACTCAGGATAATCCTCCTCCTGCAGGAATCCAGGGACTGTCTCCAGCTCCACAGCCGGATTCACCTGTCTGCATCTGGCTTGAGCAGCCTCTGCCTTGGATCGGCCCAGATTATCTGTGCTGCACAGCAACTGTCTGTTCAGGTTGTGCTCGGCAAACACATCCCCGTCAGCTGCTTTTATCCTGCCCACCCCCAGCCTGCTTAATAGCTCCAAAAGCACGCCTCCCAAGCCTCCCAGGCCTACCATGGCCAGCCTGGACCTCAAGAGCTTCAGCTGCTCCTGAAGGCTGAAGCCCTGCATGTTCCTCAGATACTTTACAGGCACTATACCCAGCTCCAGGGCCCTGATCTCTGCCTGGAGCAGGGTCAAACCATGCCTGCGCGAGATCTCCCCTAGATCTGCAGAACTTATCCCCGACATACCTCCTTCCTGCAGGCTGCACAGCCCTTGGACCTCAGAATCTATATCGCGCATAATTCCCTGTGGGCCAGATCATTAAACCAGGTTGACTTCCAGGAAGATCCCCGGATAATGAGAACCTTAATGCCTGGATCAGGCAGGGTCCAAGCCTGGAAACGTAGCAGTTGCTGGAATAATCTGTTATCTTGGTTGTCATTTTGAACGAGTCTTTGAGTAAAGAATCTTACTTAACATCAGCTCTACCAGGACTTACTGAGCAAAGACTCATAACGATTTTAACATCCTGATTTTTCTGTTTTTATTTTTTCATTATAGCTTTTAACTCTTCAGCTCACAAGCTGAACCCCTTTATGTCTGTATATAAGTCCACTGACCAGCTGCTCAGGCTCTGCCAGACCTTTGGGCTGGCAGCCCTCTTGCTGCTGCAGGCCTGCAGCCCCCCAGGCCTGCACCGCGGCTCGGATCCTCAGGCCCAACAACAAGAGCTTCAGGACTTCCAGGATCACCAGCAAGAAGGCCTGGCTTCCTGGTATGGCCCCAACTTCCACGGCCAAGCCACTGCCTCTGGGGAAATCTACAATATGTACGAGTTGAGCGCAGCACACAGGATCCTGCCCTTGGGGAGCAAAGCCCGGGTCACCAACCTGGAAAACGACAAGTCAATCACTGTGCGCATCAATGATCGGGGCCCATTTGTGCAGGGCAGGATCCTGGATCTTTCCTACGCTGCAGCCAGGAAGCTGGAAATGATCAAGTCAGGCACCGCCAGGGTCCGCCTCAAAGTCTTGGATCTGCCGCAAAGGGATTCCAGCAGGGCCTACTACATCCAGGTGGGGTCTTTCCGTAGCCGGGATAATGCTGCGCAAAGGCTCAGCCAGCTGAAAAAAGATGGCTATGCCAAGACCAGGATGATCCCGGCAGAGGTCTCCGGGCAGCGCTTCTGGCGAGTCCAGGCTGGACCTTACCCGGAGCGCGCAAAAGCCCGCGGGGCGTTGCAGGAGCTGAGCCAGAGCCACCCAGCCAGCTTTATGATTGCGGATTGAGCTCAGCCCTGAATTTCCTGGACAGCCTGAATACGCAAACAGTACGAGGCGGCAGGGTTATGCTCTCTTCAGTCTGCGGATTACGACCCTTGCGGGCCTTCTTGTCATAAGCTTCGAATTTACCGAACCCACTGACAAGCAGAGAATAATCCTGCTTAATGGCATCCTTCATGAGCCCCAGCAGATCTTCCACCTGTTTTTTGACCTCAGCCCGATTGCGCTCGGTACGTTCATAGATCTCTTCCACAATATCCGCCTTAGTCAAGGTCTTGTCAGCCATTTCCCCTCCTTCAATTGCCGGAGATTCCAAATCCTTCTAAGCCTGCTCTCGACCCGGGAGCAGCCCCCTTATCTCCTGGGCTATGCTTTGCATGGCCTCCTGGGATGCATACGCTCCCTGCTCCCAGCTCAAGAGACCGTCTCCGCTCTTCCTGGGGATCAGATGCCAATGGGCATGAAAAATCAGCTGCCCAGCAGGACGGTGATTGTTCATAAGCAGATTCAGGCCCTCTGCCTGGACTGCCTGCATTACAGCCTGACCCACGTTTTGCATAGCCAACAGCATCTCCTCTGCCAGGAACCTGGGCAGCTCGAATACTGTAGAATAATGCGCCCTGCTGACCAGCAGGGTGTGGCCCGGGGCTATAGGATTAACGTCCAGAAAAGCCAGCAGGTTGGCGTCAGTATAAACCACAGAGCTGGGGATCTCTCCAGCTACTATTTTACAAAAGATACAATCCTGCATATAACTCCCCTTATGCACTAGGACCGGACAGCTTTGTCTTTGAAAACAATTGCTTTATTGTTGATTTATATCCAAATGTCTTGGCTTTGGCAAGCAGCTGAGACCTTTTTTTCTTATTTTCTGAAAAGTTATCCCAGAAAAACCCCTTATGCCCCAGCAGATAAGATTTCCCTGGCCGGCCCCCGAGAGATCCAGACAACGCATCTGGCCGGTTTTTCTCCCCTTTTGGGGCTGCAGGCAAAGATGCATCTACTGCGCCCAGGACCTGCAAACCGGCAGTACCAGACAGAGTCTGCAGGCCCACCTGGAAAGCCTGCGCCAGGAGCTGACCCAGGCTTGGCAAACAGGCAGATCCCCTTTGCAGCTGGGTTTTTTCGGCGGCACCTTTACTGCTCTGCCCTGGAGCTGGCAGCTGAGATTCCTGGCTTTGGCCAGGGAGTTCAAGCAAAAGGGCCTGATCACCAAGATTCGCTGTTCCACCCGGCCGGACAGAGTCTGCCCCGAGCTGCTCCATGGGTTGCGCAAGCAGGGTCTGGATATACTGGAGCTGGGGATTCAAAGCTTCTATACCCCAGTCCTGGAGCTCTCTGGGCGTGGCTATACAGAACACCAAGCCAGGCAGGCCTGCGCTTGGGTCCGGGCTTCGGGTCTGGAGCTGGGGATCCAGCTCATGCCCGGGCTGCCAGGGCACAGCCCTGATCTTTGGCTAAGGGACGCAGCAATTGCCTGCAGCCAGGAACCGGTCCAGGTCAGGATTTATCCCTGCCTGGTCCTGCAGGGCACCGGCCTGGAGGAGCTCTGGAAGCTGGGCTGGTATCTGCCTTGGTGCCTTGACTCCAGCATTGCTCCCCTGGCCCGGGCCCTGCTCAGGTTCTGGCGCAAGGACATAACGGTCATCAGGATCGGCCTGCCCCAGGAGCCAGGCCTGCTGCCTCACATCATGGCGGGCCCCTGGCATCCAGCCCTGGGTGATCTTGTGCAAAGCAGGGCCCTGCTCTACATCCTCTTGACCAGGGCCTTCCAGCTGGGCCCCGGGCCTAAGCAGCTGCTTTGCCCCCAAATGCTGCAGGGCCAGATCTGGGGGCCTGGCAAAGCCAACCTGTCCAGACTGGCCCAGGCAGGAATAACCCAATCCAGAACCAGCTTCCATCCAGGCCGGGATTTTGTGTTGCAGCGCCTGGCCGCAGACTAAGCTACAGCCGGCACAGGCAGCTGTCAGCGTTTACTAATTTTTGGCCCTGGAAAATAAATCTCGCCCAGAGTGTTTACCCGGAGGCAGTGTTTAGCTATATTTGCACCTGCGCCCTTGCTGGAACTACTGCAATCCCAAACCTTCCCGCAGCATGGCAAAAAAGATCAGATCCCCCGAAAAACAAGCCTTCAGGGCTGGGACCATCCTGAGTATGCAGCCCCATCAGCCCTGGATCCAGGATGGTGTACTGCTTACCTCCGGGGGGCGGATCCTGCAGGTGGACACCTACAAGTCCCTCAAACCAGAGCTGGATATCCCCCTGCAGGACATGGGCAACTCCAGCATCATGGCCCCAGGCCTGATCAACGCCCACACCCATCTGGAGCTGAGTCATCTGCAGGGCAGGACCCAGCTGGGCCAGGGCTTCGAGGCCTGGGTCCAGAGCCTGATCAGGCTCCCCCTGGCTGAAGTGGACCCGCAGACCCTGCAAGGCTCCTTGGCCCAACTGGAGCAGCACGGCACATCCTGTGTCGCGGACATAAGCTCCCACAGCCCGCTGCAAGTTTTTTCCCAGCTGCAAGCCTCTAGCCTGGACTATGTATTTTTCCTGGAGTTCCTGGGCTTTTCTGCCTTAAAGAGCAGACAGGTCCAGTGGCCGAAGGGCCTGAACCCCAAAAGGCAGAAGCAGCTTAGCCTCTCAGGTCACGCCCTGTACTCCACGCATCCTGGGACCCTGCAGCTGGCCAAGGATTGGACCCTGCGCAACAAGCGCCCCTTTGCCCTGCATCTTGCAGAGCACGCCGGAGAGGTGGAGTTATTGGCCACCGGCAGGGGGGGCTTGGCTGATCTGCTCAAAGGCAGCCTGTTGCCTGAGGATTATGTGCCCCCGGGGATGTCCCCGGTCAAATTCGCGGACAGCCTAGGGCTGTTGGACGAATATACCCTGGCTGTGCATTGTGTGCACCTTGGCCCTAGAGACCTGGATATCCTGCAGCAAAGGAGAAGTTATGTGTGCCTTTGCCCCAGAAGCAATCATTTTATAAATGTTGGCCGCGCTCCCTGGGAAAAGATGCTCCAGGCAGGGATCCCGGTTTGCCTTGGCACGGACAGCCTGGCCTCTAATCAGGACCTAGACCTCTGGTCAGAGGCGGAATACTTCCTGCATCACATGGATATGGAGTTCAAGCTGTCCGATCTAATGCGCTGCATGAGCTTGAACCCGGCAAGGATCTTGGGCCTAGAGCAGTACCTGGGCTCCTTGCAGCCAGGCAAGAGGGCTGTTTTCAGCCTGGTGCCACAGCGTATCAAGGACATGCTGCTCTAGGAGGCTCTCTAGATGCCCTTGCTGACTACAGCCGGCTGCATCCGGCGTCAAGAACCATATCAGGCAGGAGAAAGCCATGCCCTGGTCCCATAAGAGCCTGCTTAGCGTGGATCAGCTGAGCAAAGAAGACATCCAGTACATTTTCCAGCTTGCACAGAGATTCGAGGAAATCAATGCCAGGCCGGTGAAAAAGGCCCCTACCTTGAAGGGCAAAAGCGTGCTGCTTCTCTTTGCCGAAGCCAGCACCAGGACCAAGACCTCCTTTGACATCGCTGCCAAAAGGCTCTCTGCTGACACCTTTGCCCTGGGCAGCACCGGCAGCAGCCTGCAGAAGGGAGAGTCCCTGAAGGATACAGTGCTCACCCTGCAGGCCATGTGGCCGGACCTTATTGTTCTCAGGCACCAGCTTAGCGGATCCGCGCAATTTATTGCCCAGAACCTGGACTGCAGCGTAATAAATGCCGGGGACGGCTGGCATGCCCACCCCACCCAGGCCCTGCTGGACGGCTACACCTTGTCCCAGGCCTGGGATGGTGGATTCCAGGACAAGACTCTGCTTATCCTTGGGGATATTGCCCACAGCAGAGTGGCCAGATCTGATGTGCAGCTTTTCTCGAGGCTGGGGGCCAGAATAAGGCTTTGCGCTCCCAGGACCCTTTTGCCGCCTAGAGTTGAACAATGGCCAGCAGAGGTTTACACAGATCTGAATAAGGCCTGCGCCGGAGTAGACGCAGTGCAGTGCCTGCGCCTGCAGTTAGAGAGGCAGCAGGCAGGTCTATTGCCTGATTTGCGGGAGTACGCCACATACTACGGCCTGCAGCCTAAGCACATGGCCAGGGCCAATGCTGGAGCCAGAATCATGCATCCCGGACCCATGATCCGGGGCCTGGAGATAGCCTCTGCCCTGGCTGACAGCAGCCCCAGCTTGATCCTGGATCAAGTGAGATCCGGGGTCTGCGTGCGGATGGCCCTGCTCTACCTGCTGCTGGCAGGTGTCGAACAATAAGGAAAACAGTTATGAGCCGACTGGTGGTACAAAATGTGCGCTGGCAGGGGGAGCTTCTGGATCTGTACGTTGCTCAGGGCATGATAGCCGGGCTCAGTCCTGCCGGGAGCCGGCCCCCTGCTGAGGCCAGCATCTATCCGGGTCAGGGCTGCCTGCTTTTGCCTGGGCTTATAGACGTGCACACCCATCTCCGGGAGCCTGGCTTCGAGTACAAGGAAGACATTGCAAGCGGGCTCCATGCAGCAGCTGCAGGTGGCTTTAGCAGGGTCATGACCATGGCCAACACCGAGCCTGTAAACGACTCTGCAGAGGTCACCCGTTATATGCTGCACCAGGCAAAGCAGCACTGGCCCCGGGGCCCCTTCCTGCATCCAGTTGGTGCCTTGAGCAAAGGACTGCAGGGCAAGGAATTGTCCCCTATGCAGGAGCTGGCCGCAGCTGGCTGCGTTGCCTTCTCCAATGACGGGCTGCCCCTGGCTGACAGCGAGTTCCTGCGCCGGGCCCTGGAGTATTCCTCAGACCTGGGGCTCAGGGTCATAGACCACTGCGAAGACCCGGGCTTGGCCCCGGGCTGGGTCATGAATGAGGGCCTTTTCAGCTCCAGACTGGGCCTCAAGGGTCAGCCCAGCGCTGGGGAGAGTATCCAGGTGGCCAGGGATATTCAGCTTTGCTCCTATCTGCAGGTGCCTATTCATCTGGCTCACATCAGCTGCCGGGAGTCTGTGGAGCTTATCTATCAGGCCAGACAAAAGGGCTTGCCAGTCACTGCTGAAACCTGCCCCCATTATCTGCTCTGGGATGAGAGCCTGGTCCAGGACTACAATCCCCTGGCCAAGGTTAGCCCCCCTTTGCGCAGCCGGGACGATGTCCTGGCCCTGCAGCAGGCTGTGCGGGAAGGGATTCTGCAGGTCCTGGCCACAGACCACGCCCCACATGCAGCTCAAGAAAAGGAGCTGCCCTTTGCTGAGGCCCTGAATGGGATCTCAGGGCTGGATACAGCCCTTTCTCTGCTTTGGAGTCTCCTGCAGCAGGACGTCCTGCAGCTTAAGGACCTGCTGCAGGCCTTTTGCTACAATCCAGGCCAGATTTTCTCCCTGCCCTGCAACCGCATGCAGGCAGGAGATCCTGCGGACTTCATACTTTTCGACCCGGATCAAACCTGGGAAGTAAGCCAAAACACCCTCTACTCCAAAGGCAAGAACACACCTTGCCTGGACAGCTGGCTCTTGGGCCTGGTGCAGGCCAACTTCGTGCAGGGGGAGCTGATATTTTCCAGGCAGCAGGCAGCAACTTAGGAAGCCATGGCCAAGATACTTATTGTAGACGATGACCCCAGTCTGAGGGATGTCTTGGAGATCGCCCTGGACAGCCATGGCCACCAGGCAGTGAGCGCCCAAAGCATTGACCAGGCCCTGCAGCGACTGCAGCAGGAGGTCCTGGATCTGGCGCTACTGGATCTGCGTCTGGGCCAGGAAAGCGGAATGGACTTACTGCAGCGCATGAAAGAACAGTGGCCCGGCATACCAGTACTGATGATCACGGCCTATGCTGATAGCCAGAGCGCTGTGCAGGCCATAAAGCTGGGGGCCAGGGACTATCTTTCCAAGCCCTTTGATATGCAGGAGCTTTTGCTCCAGGTGGACCGGATACTCGAAGGCTGCAAGCTGGAGGAGGAGAACCAGTGGCTTAGAGAACAGCTCCAGGACAGGTTTGGGCCCATCATAGGCCAAAGCCCCAAAATCAGACAAGTCTTTGATCTAGTGCAAAAAATCGCCCCCACCGGGATCAACTGTCTGGTCACAGGTGAGTCCGGCACGGGCAAAGAGCTCATCGCCCGGGCCATCCACGATCACAGCCCCAGACACAAGCAGCCCTTTCTGGTTATCAACTGCGGTGGTATGCCTGAGAACCTGGTGGAGAGCGAGCTGTTCGGCTATCGCAAAGGGGCCTTCACAGGGGCGGAAAAGCCCAAAAAAGGCCTCCTGCAGAAAGCAGATCAGGGCTCCTTCCTTTTGGACGAGGTAGGCGAGCTGCAGACCAGCACCCAGGTCAAGCTCCTGCGCTGTATCCAGGACGGGAGCTTCATCCCTTTAGGAGGCACGGATACAGTCCAGGTCAATGTCCGCTTCATAGCTGCCACCAACCAGGCTATAGAGAGGGAAGTGGCAGAAGGCAGGTTCCGAGAGGACCTTTTCTATCGTTTAAGCGGGGTGATCATCCGGGTCCCGCCCTTGCGGGAGAGAGAGAACGATCTGCTGCTGTTGACAGAGCATTTCCTGCACAGGTTCTGCAAGGAGCAGAACAAAAATATCCTGGGCTTGAGCCCTCAGGCGGAACAAAAGCTGAAAAGCTACCATTATCCAGGCAACATCCGGGAGCTGGAAAATATCATAGAAAGGGCTGTGGCCCTGGAGTCAGGCTCTAAAATCACCTCCTCTTCCCTGGTGATTTACGACCAGGCCCAGCCGGATACCCAGTTAGGGCCGGAACGGGTCCTTCAAGGCCGGATCAGTCTGGATCAGTACCTGGAAGAACAGGATCAAAACATTCTGCAAAGCGCCCTGGAGCGCACCCAGGGCCACAAGAGCAAGGCTGCAGAACTGGTGGGCCTGAGCTTCCGCCAGTTCAGATACAGACTCAGCAAATACAATCTTGGGCACCATCTTGAGGGCAAGGATGACTAAACAGTTTTGATTAAAAAAAAGGGCGGAGGAACACCCCCGCCCTGTAGCGTGCGCGTAGAGCAACGAAGCTTTACTCCTCCATTTCATCCACCATGGACTCGATCTCTTCCCTTAATTCATTATCGCTGTTCATAGCCTGGCCGATCTGATTGTATTCCTCCACATCAAGTCCCTCTTCCCGGACCACGTCCACCATGCGCTCTGTGTACTTCTCCTGCAGCTTCTGGGCCTCTTCTTCGTCCTCCATCTCGCTCAGCTCATCAGAGTATTCCTGCTGGATGTCCTGGATCTGAACATAGGAACTGGCAAACTTCTCCAATTCTTCGTCGCTGAAGTCAGTCTCCTGGGGCTCCTCCTGTTCATAGCCCTCATAGGACTCCTGCTCCTGGGTCTCTTGCTCCTGCTCAGCACCCTCTTCCTGGGCCATTCCAGGTCCAGCCACTGCCACAAGGGCCAGGGAAGCCAGCAGCGCCAAGGCTGCAATCAATGTCCTGCTTTGCATTCGGCTCTCTAATCGCATGTCTTTCAAACCTCCTTTAAAATTTAATATTTCCTGCTACTCTTGCATTTGCTGTGCCAACCAGGCCTGGACCCAGAACAAGGCCCATAAAGCAGCTTATGAGCCTCGACTTATCAACTGGACTCCCTCCAGCACCCCCTTTCTGTTGTGTCATCCTGATACATGTGACATGCTGTCCTGAGTCAAAACAACTCTCTGCACCTTTTTCCAGGTCCAGGCCTGGCTCCAGAAGCAAAATCCAGGCCCCTTTGCTTGTCCTGCTTGGAGCAACGTATACCAGGCACGGGATTTGTATGCATCCCTTAGACCATCTTCGCTTCTAGAGCGATCCAAAATATAGGAGAGCCATCATGAACAAGGCCATGCTGCCCAAGTTCAGCCTCAGGGCCGCCCTGATCTTAAACGTGATCATCCCATTGCTTTTGGCTATGGTGCTGGCCACCTACCTGGGCTTAATGGCCTTGGAGAACAGCATAGAGAAACGTCTGCAGGAAGAAGTTGAGCTGGTGGCCCGGGCCATTAGGATGCCGGTCAGCTACAGCCTGGAAAAGGATCGCTTCGGCAGCGTGCACCAGGCCCTGCAGTCAGTATTCCGTATAGATCAGGTCTATGGGGCTTATGTCTACGACGCCCAGGGCACGCGCATCTCTGCTGTGGGTGCAGCTGCCCCTTCCTCCCAACACGGGGAAGCCCGGGAGATTACCACAGAAGGGGAACGTAAAGGCCAATATGAAAAGATCCAGGGCCGCAGGGTGTACTCTTATTTCGTGCCCCTGTTTGATACCGCTGGGACCTCAAATGGTCTGCTCCAAGTAAGCAGAAAAAAAAGCGATATAGAGCAGTACATTGCTACCATTCGTCAGCAGGCCATCTACAGCCTGGGCGGGGCTGGGATTTTCATGATCGCCCTGGTGCTGCTGGGCTTCCATGGAGCTGTTGGCAAATATTTGGATCGCTTAACAGCGAGCATGTCCAGGGTCAGCAACGGAGAACGGGCCCACCGAGCCTCTTTGCGCGGCCCCAAGGAGATAGTCACCCTGGGCCGGGCCCTGAACTCCATGCTGGACAGCATCTCCAGAGCTGAAGAAGAGATTGCCAGGCGCAAGGACGCCCAGCAGGAACTGGAAAACCGGCTACGTCAAAGCGAGAAGATGGCTGCTATAGGCCAACTGGCCGCAGGGGTTGCCCACGAGCTGGGTGCTCCCTTGTCAGTTATCCACGGCAAGGCCCAACGCTGCCTGCGGGACAGCAGCCTGTCTCAGAAACATCAAAAGAGCATGCAGGATGTGCGCAATGAAGTTCAGCGCATGGAACATATTGTACGCCAGCTCCTGGACTTTGGCCGGGCCTCCAGACAGCGCAGGCGCTGGCAAAACACAGCAGGCCTGGCCCGGGCCGCAGCTTCCCAGGTACAAAAGGAGATGCCCCTGCAGGCTAAGCTGGAGCTGCAAGGCCCTGATCCTGGCCCGGATATCTATGTGGATCAGCTGCGCATCGAACAGGCCCTGATCAATCTGCTGCGCAATTCCCTGCAGGCCCCAGGGGTTAGCAAGATTATCCTGAGCTGGGAGCAGGCCCAAGATGATCAGGTGGCCTTCTGGGTGCAGGATGATGGCCCTGGAATCTCAGATGCTGATAAAAATAAGATATTCGAACCTTTTTTCAGCACCAAGAAAGAGGGCCAGGGCACAGGCCTTGGCCTGTCAGTGGTGCATGGCATAGTGCAGGAGCACTACGGCCAGGTCCAGGTCCATGACTCCTGCCTGGGCGGGGCCTGCCTTGGCTTTACCCTGGCCATACAAAGCGAGAAGCCGCTCTTAGATAAGGAGCATCAGAATGCAACAAACCTTACAAAGCAAAACTCCTAAGCGGATTTTACTCGTTGAGGATGATCAAAGCCTGCAGCAGCTGCTCTGTGAGGAGCTTGAGGAATCCGGCTTTGCTGTGCACGGCGAAAGCAGCGCTGAAAAGGCCTATGCACGGCTGCAAAGCTGGAATCCGGACTTGGTCATCAGCGATCTTAGACTGCCTAATGCGGATGGCATGCAGCTCTTGCAGTGGAGCCAGGATTTTTCCTATCGACCCGGATTCCTGATCATCACGGCTTTCGGGAGCATCCCCCAGGCGGTGCAGGCCTTGAAATCCGGGGCTGACGACTTCCTGACCAAGCCTTTGGATCTGGACCACCTGCAGCTCTGCGTGCAACGCATCCTGGAAAACAAAGATCTGCAGGCAGAGGTCTCCAGGTACCGGGACATCATGCAGTGTTCAGACTTCCAGGGCATGATAGGCCAAAGCAGCGTCATGCAGGAGATGTTCAAGCAGATCGACCAGATCGCTCAGGCCCAGGGACCTGTGCTGATCCTGGGAGAGAGCGGAGTGGGCAAGGAGCTGGTAGCCAAGGCCCTGCACGACTTAAGCCCCAGGAACCAGGCCCAGTTCTTGGCCATCAACTGTGCTGGAATCCCTGCGGAGCTCTTGGAAAGCGAATTCTTTGGCCACGAGGCAGGGGCTTTCACCGGGGCTGTCAAAAAGCGCCAGGGTCTGTTCATGCGGGCCAACCAGGGCACCCTGTTCTTGGACGAGATCGGGGAGATGCCTTACAGTCTGCAGTCTAAGCTACTCAGGGTCCTGCAGGACGGCACCTTCAGACCTGTGGGCGCAAACAAGGAGCAAAAGGTGGACGTGCGCATCATCTGCGCCACCAACCAGGACCTGGAAAGGGCTGTGCAACAGGGGGAGTTTAGGGAGGACCTGTTCTACAGGTTGGAGACCTTTAGTCTGGAAGTACCGCCGCTCAGGCTCAGACAGGGCGATATCCAGCTTTTGGCCGCGCGTTTCCTGAAGCGCTACAGCCTGCAGTTGGACAAGGATATCCAGGGCTTCACAGAGGAGGCCCTGCAATGCCTGCAGAGCTATCCCTTTCCGGGCAACGTCCGGGAGCTGCAAAACAGCATCGAACGTGCCGTGACCTTTTGCAGCAGCCCCTGGCTGGATGTGGAGCATCTGCCTACCAGGATAAAGCAGAACAGACACCAGCATGCGCCCCGGCCAGCTAACCAGGATGGCTTATTGCAGGACATCCTGCACAACCAGGAACTCTTACCCAGCATGCAGGACGTGGAAAAGCTCTATCTGGATTATGTGCTGCAAAAGACCTCTGGCAATAAGAGAAGGGCGGCCGCTATCCTGGGCATCAGCAGGCGCACCCTGTACCGCAGGCTGCAGGGGCAGGAAGACGACCAACGCGGGGGCTAGGAAGGGCACCCTGCACGAAACAGTTCAGTTGGTGACTCTAAATTCCTGCCCCGGATCCCGCCTCTAGGTGCGGGACCCGGGGCAGCTCCCTACTCCTCCCAGTGGATACATTCCGAGGGGCAGCTCTCCATGGCCTCCTCGATCAAATCCTCTGGGCCGCCCTCTGCCTTGATCACATAGGCCTTTTCCTGCTCCTCGTCAAAAGCGAACACATCTGGACAGATCTCCACGCAGCTCTCACAACCGATGCATTCCTCCTCGTCAATCATCACCTTCTTGGCCATGTCCACCTCCTTGTTGCTTGGCTGGGCTTGAGCGCTCTCCTGAGTTAGAAGCATACTTCCTCACACACTGGGAGCAATTAGATAGGCGGGGCTATGGTCACCAGCAGCCGCAGATCAGTAGTAGCCCTCAAGCCATGGGGCTGGCTGATTTCGCTGACCAGCACGTCCCCTGCCCGGGCCGGTTGGCTGGATCCCTGGGGGCCCAGGAATTCACCTTCTCCTTCCAGAACCAGCAGGCTCAGCTGTCCCTCCACCTCGTGGGAGTGCAAAGGCAGCTCCTGTCCGGGTTTGAAATTGAAGTTGATGACCTTGAAATAGGGCGAATCATGCACCAGCAGCTTGCTGAAGGATTTGTCGCTGAACTGGCCTGAGTCGAACAGATTAATCTTTTCCATACTTCCCCCTTAGTTGATGTGCCTGCAAAAAGTCAAAAAAACAGATTTCAGCCCCTAAAACTTGCTTTTTAAGTCTTTGATTTTTCTGTCTTCTGTCCTCTGTCATCTTTTGGTTCTCGGTCAAACAGATTCTTGCCCTGCATGTTGCCTGAGGATTCTATACCAGGCTTTGATCCAGATCAAATCCTGATTCATCTTTTTTCTGCCCCAAATTTGACATACTCTAAATTATCTTGTAAATTTCAAAAATCCTATCGGCATCAACTCCCTAAGTGGCCCCCATACATACTCGCTTATACCCATCCGGAGAATCTTTCTTGCCGGAGCGTTAGGGCCAGTTGCGGATACAAATCTAAATAACCATTATCAGCAAAAGGCAAATGCTTATCATGGACATTATGCAAGAGCTAAAGAAACAGGATCCAGAGATCTGGCGCGCTGTTGAGCTGGAAGAACAAAGGCAGAAGAACACTGTTGAGCTTATAGCCTCCGAGAATTTCACGTCCCCCGCTGTCAGACAAGCCACTGGCAGCTGTCTGACCCACAAGTATGCCGAGGGTTACCCTGGCAAAAGATATTACGGTGGCTGTGAGCATGCTGACCAGGTGGAGGAGATGGCCCGCAGCCGGGTCCAGAAGCTCTTCCAGACCTCTTATGCCAATGTCCAGCCCCACTCCGGATCCCAGGCCAATATGGCCGTCTATTTCGGCTTCTTGGAGCCCGGGGACACCGTACTGGGCATGGACTTGGCCCATGGAGGCCACCTGACCCACGGCAGCAGGGTTAATTTTTCGGGCCGCATTTATAAGGGAGTCTCCTATGGTCTGCACCCGGATACCCAGACCATAGACTACGACCAGGTCCTGGATATGGCCCGCAAGCACAGCCCCGGGATGATCATAGCCGGAGCCAGCGCATATCCGCGCAGTATAGATTTCGCCAAATTCAAGGAGATAGCCCGGGAAGTAGGGGCTAAGCTCATGGTAGACATGGCGCATATTGCAGGCTTGGTGGCTGTGGGGCTGCACCCCTCTCCTATGCAGGATGCTGACTTTGTGACCTCCACCACCCACAAGTCCTTGCGCGGCCCCAGAGGCGGATTCATTCTGAGCAACCAGGATGTGGGCAAAGTCCTTGATTCCCAGATCTTTCCCGGGCTGCAGGGGGGGCCTTTGATGCATGTCATCGCTGCCAAGGCTGTGGCCTTTGGGGAAGCTCTGCAGGCGGAATTCAAGGCTTACCAGCAACAGGTGCTGGCCAACTCCAGGGCCTTGGCAGCAAGCCTTAAAGACCTGGGCTACGATCTTATTTCCGGAGGCACGGACAACCATTTGCTGCTTGTTGATCTCCGTAGCAAAGATATCACTGGCAAGGAGGCCGAGCTGGTACTGGATCGGGTAGGCATTACAGTCAACAAAAATTCCGTGCCCTCAGATCCCCAGCCAGCTACAGTGACCTCTGGAATCCGTCTAGGGACCCCTGTAGTTTCCACTCGGGGCATGCAGGAAGAGGATATGGCCAGGATAGCAGCTTGGATGGACCAGGCCCTGCAGAAGAGAAAGGATGAATCCAAGCTGCAGCAGCTCAGCCAGGAGATACAGGATTTCGCTGCTGAATTTCCTCTGTTTGTGCCTTGTCCGCAACACAAGGCCAATCTGGCCAAAGCAGCAGACAGCTGAGTGTTGCTCCAGGCTGCTGCAGGCCGCTAGGATTCCAGCCGGACTGTTCCTGCTGGCCGGAGCAGTCCGGCAGGAACAGGCCTGGAACCGGCATTCGTCGTAAGCCTCGGGCTGCGGGCAATCAGCAAAGCTGGAAGCAGACGTCTCCCCCGCCTTGGTTCCCATAGGAAGCCAGCATCTGGATAATCCTCAAATTCCGCAGTCGAATTTATCCCCAGCAGCACCTGCAGGATACCTGCTGGCCTGCCGGAAAAAATACATGCAAGGATATTGGATATGAACATGCATACTCCACACATAAATATGCCTGAAACCAGATTGATCCAAACCGTGCTCTACGAAGAACCGGAGCAGTTCTATGCCTTCTCCGGGGAACTACAGAGCATTGCCCTGGAACTGGCGACTGAGGTTTTCGTAGTCTACAGCAACCCCTTTGTGGATTCTGAAGTCGTCCAGGACAGCTCCCGGGCCAGGCTCCAGGAATTCAGTCCCAGCCTGACCCAGGAGGAGTACCAGTACCTGGAGTCCAGGCTGCAGGGCTTCTGGCAGGAATACCAGGACCTGCAGGAGCTGAGGAGCAGCATCATAGACCGCCTCCAAGCTAGTCTTAACCCTGAAAACATTGGCCACTCCCCGCACTCTTTAGCTCAATGCTCCACTGACGCCACCGGGCTGATCATGGAGCTGCCCCTGCTGGTGGTCTTCCCGGAAAGCACCGAGCAGGTCAAAGAGATTATTTTAGCCGCCAGAGAACTGGGCTTTTTTGTAGTGCCCAGGGGTGGAGGCTCCGGCCTGACAGGGGGTGCGGTGCCTGCGCTCAGAAAATCCGTAGTCCTTAGCACTTCCAAGCTCAAAGAAATCTTTGAGCTGGATACAAGTAGCTATCTGCTCTGCGCCCAAAGCGGGGTTATCACTCTAGACGCCATCCGGGCGGCCCAGGAAAAAGAGCTGTTGTTCACAGTGGATCCAGCCTCCAAATCTGCCTCCTCTCTGGGCGGCAATATTGCCGAGAACGCAGGCGGACCCTACGCTTTTGAATACGGCACTACCCTGGACAATCTCTACAGCTATAGGATGGTGCAGCCTGACGGCCGCATTATCCAGGTCCAGCGCAAGGATCACCCCTGGCACAAGATCTATCCAGAACAGGGAGCTGACTTCCAGGTCCTGGACGAGCATGGGCAGCAGCTGCATGAGATTCGCCTGCAGGGCAAGGACGTCCGCAAGCCTGGCCTGGGCAAGGATGTGACGAATAAGTTTCTGGGCGGGCTGCCCGGGGTGCAGAAAGAGGGTGTGGACGGGATAATCACCGAGGCCTGTTTCACGCTGCACCCGCTGCTCAAGTATTCCCAGACCTTGTGCCTAGAGTTCTACGGGCCTTCCATGCATAACGCTGCCCTGGTGATTAAGGATCTGGTGCACCTGCGGGACCGCATCCGGGAGCAGTCTAATCTGGTCACCATGTCCGCCCTGGAGGAGTTCGGCAACAAGTACGTGCGGGCAGTCAATTACCAGAAAAAGTCCCAGCGCTACGAGGGGGAGCCTATTTCCGTGCTGCTTATCCAGCTGGATTCCAACAACAAGCGCGTGCTGCGGGACACAGTCTGGACCCTGGTGGATATTGCTGAGCACTACGACAATGTAGACATCCTGGTGGCCCAGGACCAGGAGCAGGCAGCAGCCTATTGGGAGGACAGGCATCGCTTGAGCGCTATCTCCAAAAAAACCAGTGGCTTCAAGATCAATGAAGACATTGTGATCCCCCTGGACAAGATACCAGAGTTCTCCGACTTTCTGGAATCCATAAACCTCAAGTATCTGTCTGTGGCCTACATGGATGCCCTGCAGCAAATCAGCAAACTCCCGGAAATCGATCCCCTGGACCAATTCCTGCAGATGGAAATCGAGGTTACTCAAAAAATCCTGGGCGGCGAGATCCTGGAGCATGTCCAGGGCGAGCAGGAATTCGCCCTACAGATACATTTCTTTTTTCAGGATCTGTTCCACCGCTATCCAGAGCAAAAAGAGGGTCTGCAGCACATAGAGGAAGAGCTCTTCCACTCCAGACTGGAAATAGCCAACCACATGCATGCCGGTGACGGGAACTGCCACGTGAACATACCTGTGCACGCCAATAATACCGCGATGCAGAATCAAGCAGAGCAAGCGGTGGAAAAGGTCTTTGCCAAAGCCCTGGAGTTGGATGGCCAGGTCTCAGGGGAACATGGGATTGGCATCACCAAGATAAAGTACCTTTCTCAAGACAAGATTCAAGCCCTACAGGAGTATAAGGCCAAAGTAGATCCGGATAATATCCTAAATCCGGAGAAGCTCTCCAGCAAAGAACTGGTGGTGGATCCCTACACCATGTCCTGGGACAAGCTTATCCAGGACTTCTCCATCGCGGACCTGCCCCACAAGGAAAAGCTGGCCCAGCAGCTAAAGCACATCCAGATCTGCACCAGATGCGGCAAGTGCAAGCAGGTCTGCCCCATGTACTATCCTGAAAAGGGCTTTTTGCATCATCCCCGCAACAAGAACATCAGCCTGGGGCTGCTGCTGGAGGCCCTGCTCTATACCCAAGCAGTCGATGAGTCCCAGGAGCTGGATCAAGGCCTGCTTAGTCAACTGCAAGAGCTCATGGATTATTGCACCGCCTGCGGGAAGTGCATGGCCACCTGCCCGGTGAAGATAGACAGCGCCGAGGTGACCATTAACCTGCGCTCCTATCTGGAGCGGGAGTCCAAGCACGGTCTGGGGCTGAAGAGCAAGATGCTCAACTACCTGGGCCGGGAGCCGGAACGTATCCAGATGGCAGCCAAGGCTGCAGTCCTGGGCCAGAGCATCCAGAGCACTGCGGTGCGCTTTTTACCCTCTTTTTGGCGCCGCAGACTGCAAAATCCCATCTTCAAGGAGCCCGCTCCCAAGCTGGAGTCCAAACAATTGTCTCAGATCCTGGACCTAAGTGAAGGCAACCTCTTCCTGCCTGAGCAAACCACCCAGACCCAGGCTGTGATCTATTTCCCGGGTTGCGGAGCCAGCCTGTTCTACCCCGGCATAGCCCTGTCCTCCATCTATTTGCTGTTGCAAAGCGGCTATCCAGTGCTTTTGCCCACACAGCACAAGTGCTGCGGCTATCCCCTGCTCTCAGCAGGCTGCACAGAGACTTTCCACCGCAACATGAACACTAATATGATACACCTGCAGGAGCTGCTCACCCAGGCGGAAAACAGCGGTTTGCAGCCTGGTTACCTGCTGACTTCCTGCGGTACCTGTAGGGCAGCCCTGGAGAACTACCCCTTGGAATACAGCCTGACCAAGCCGGTTTGTATGCAGGATGTCTTCCAGTTTCTGCAGCCCAGCCTGTTGCAGGACCAGCAGAGCATGGCCTCTGGTTCCGATATAGTGCTGCATTCTTCCTGTCACTCTCCCTTGAGCCTCTCTAACCATGCCCAGGCTGACCAGACTTACAGCTCAATGCTGCAGGAAGTCTCAGGCGCGGATATTACTGTTTCCCAGTACTGCTGCGCAGAAAGCGGCATGGGTGCTTTGACCAGCCCCCACGTGTACAATAGGCTGAGAAAAAGGAAAAAGCTGTCCTTGCGGGAGACATTGTCCCAACAGGAATCAGAGCCTCAAATCCTGGTAAGCTGTCCATCATGCAAGATGGGAATCTCCCGGATCCTGAACAGTGAAAAGAAAAATCTAAAGCCCTTACATACTGTAGAGTTCTTAGCCAAGCAGCAGTTGGGTCCTGATTACAAACAAAAGATCAAGGAACTGTTGAATCGGAGCATATTCAGGCAGAACTGATCCTGTGTTCCGCAGACATAGCTGCTGCAGTAATTCTTGGCCTGGGCCTGGGGTAGGAAGCTCTTCAATCTAGTCATATGCATATGCGCATTCCTTGATAAGCAAGCTGCTTGTTAATGACCTGCGAGGCAACTGCCAGATGAAAACGCAGTCCTTTTTATTAGCATAGCCAACAACAGTCGCACCTCTTATGTTGTAGCTCAGCAAATGCTTTTTTGTATAAAAGCGAGACTGCTTATAATCTAAAACAGAATAGATCTATATCTTAGCTTCTAGAGGCAGCTATTTATTATATTAGCCACCACTTCTATTATGCACTTTGCTCTATATAGATAATACGTCTCTATTGATTTTGTCTTTGATTTTATATGTACCCTTTTTAAAATATAAAACTTATATTTCCTATACGCTTTTTGATCTTATTGCTATGTTTTCAAAATTAGAATCGATACTTTTCTCTTATAGCTTAAAAGCCTGCAACAAGCTTGTTTTCTGTTCATTTGTGCTTATTGGAAATTATTAGCTTGACATGCCCTTAAGATTTTGCTAACTAAAATAATCATTAGGAAGAGGAGTAAGTCTATTTTTATCTAACACCCATAACTCTTTGACTTTTTAAATTGCTGACTTGGAATCCTTGGTTGCCGTGCCGGCTAATAAGCAGAAAGACAAGCTCAAGCTCTACCTGCTCTGGTCCAGGAAAGTCCAGGCCACACGAGCCGCCGTTCCCACTGCTTTGCTGGAGCCCAGGCCCAGCAGGCTGAGACGGCAAAACGACTTCCAGCCTATTTTTTGGCGCACAGGTTCAGCCTTAGCCATAAATCCATAAGCATGCTCAGAGCTGTTAGCTCGCACCTGCTGAATATTGCCCCGGCACCCCTGGTGACTTAAGGCAGCGAGAGCTGTAAAGCTAAAAACCAGAAAAAAAGGAAGAAAGCTATGATTGGAAAAGACGGCAATTACATGTTCACCTCTGAGTCTGTCACCGAAGGCCATCCAGATAAGGTTGCAGATCGTATTTCCGATGCTGTGCTGGACACTCTGATAGTCCAGGATCCTGAAGCCAAGGTGGCCTGCGAAAGCCTGGTTACCACAGGCTTGGTCTTCATCGCTGGAGAAATCACCACCTCTGGCTTTGCTGACCTGCCCCAGGTAGTCAGGCAGACCGTAAAGGACATCGGCTACAACAGCTCGGACATGGGCTTCGACTGGGAAACCTGCGCAGTTTTGTCCTCTATAGACAAGCAGTCCGGGGACATCGCCATGGGCGTAAACCGCAAAACCCCAGAAGAACAGGGGGCAGGGGACCAAGGCATGATGTTTGGCTTTGCCTGCAAAGAAACAGACACCCTGATGCCCGCGCCCGTATACTGGGCCCACAAGCTCAGCCGCAGGCTAACCTATGTGCGCAAGAATGGCGTCCTGGACTTCCTGCGACCTGACGGCAAGACCCAGGTGGCCATGGAATATGAGAACGGCAAGCCCTCGCGCATCAATAACGTGGTGGTCTCTGCTCAGCATGACGACAATGTCAGCTATGAAGACCTCAAATCAGGCATCAAAAAAGAAGTGGTCATGAACACTTTGCCCCAGGACCTGATAGATGACGACATGCGAGTGTTCATCAATACTACAGGCAGATTTGTGGTGGGCGGTCCCATGGGAGACTGTGGCGTCACCGGCAGGAAGATCATCCAAGACACATACGGCGGCATGGGTGGCCATGGTGGGGGAGCCTTCTCCGGCAAGGACCCCTCCAAGGTAGACCGTTCTGCAGCCTATATGGCCAGGTATGTGGCCAAGAATGTGGTCGCTGCCGGACTGGCGGATCAGTGCGAGGTGCAGCTGGCCTATGTGATAGGCGTGGCTGACCCTGTATCTGTGCTGGTTACTTCCAGGGGCACCGGTGAGGTGGACGATGAGACCCTGACCAAAGCAGTGCGGGAAGTCTTCGATCTCCGGCCCTACTATATTGTAGAGCGTTTGAATCTGAAACGGCCCATATACAGGAACAGCTCCTGCTACGGCCATTTCGGCCGGGAGCATCCAGAGTTCACCTGGGAAAAAACAGACGCTGTCCAGGATCTGAGGACTGCCTGTAAAATATAGATTTTTTCAAGGAGTTATTAGCCAACCCTTTGATTAGCCAAGGCCAGGCAGACAAAAATGTTCACAGATCAGGCAATAGAATATTTTTGCGTGCCTGGCCCAAAACCACACTCAAGGTAGCCTATGCATATTTATGTTTCTGGATCACTGGCTTATGACCGAATCATGAACTTTCCGGACAAGTTCTCCAACCACATATTGCCGGACAAGATCCATATTCTGAACGTCTGCTTCCTGGTCCAGGACCTGGAGGAAAAGTTCGGCGGCACCGCCGGCAACATAGCCTACACCCTGTCCTTGCTCCAGGAAAAGCCGGTACTCATCTCCCAGGCTGGCAGCGATTTCCAGCGCTACCAGGACTGGTTGCAGAAGCATGGAATCTCCCTGCATGGAGTCAGGTTCCTCCAGGATGTGCCCACTGCCAGCGCCTACATCACTACGGACCGCGCGGACAACCAGATCACCGCCTTCAATCCCGGCGCCATGAGCTACCCTACAAACGGGTTTTTCCAGGATTTCCAGGCCAGGGACAGCCTGGCCATAGTCTCCCCTGGCAACCTGGAGGACATGCAGCAGTTCCCTGGCATCTACCGGGATCTGGGGCTGCCATTCATCTTGGATCCGGGCCAGAATATCCCGGCCTTTAAGGCCCAGCAGCTCACAGAAATGCTTAAGGGCTCCAGGGCCCTGATTGTCAACGACTACGAGCTGAGCCTGATCCAGGAGGCCACAGGCCTGGACAAGCCGGGCCTGCTGGAGCTGACCCAGGCAGTGATTACCACTTTGGGCGAGGAAGGCTCCCTGATCCAGGAAAGGGGCCAAGAGGAGCAAAGGGTGCCGGCTGCCCAAGTCCTGGAGCCTGTGGACCCCACTGGTGCCGGGGATGCTTATAGAGCCGGGCTCATCAAAGGCCTAGCCCAGGGGCTGGACCTGGCAAAAGCTGCCAGGGTGGCCTCGGTGAGCGCCTGCTATGCAGTAGAGCACAAAGGCACCCAGGAGCATTATTTCACCCCACAGGAATTCTGGGATCGCTATCAGAGCAATTTCGGCCAGCTCTGAGCGATCCCTGCCTATCGCGGGCTGAGCCCATCTGCCTGCTGGCCCGGCCGTATCTTACTTTTGCAACCAATGTGTCCGCGGGTCTGGTTCAATCCAGGCCTGCAACAGCCCATAACTGGCCTGTACTGGCCTATCAACAAAACCAAAAAGGAGAATCATTATGTCTGAGAAACTCGGAAAGATAGCTGATGGACTGCTGGCTGGCAACGTGGAAGAAGTGGCCAAGCTGACCCAGGAAGCCCTGGATGAAGGCCTGGATCCCGAGGAAGTCCTGCAAAAGGGTCTGTTCGCAGGCATGGATGTGGTCAGCAAGAAGTTCAAGGACTGTGAAATGTTCATCCCTGAGGTGCTGCGCTCCGCCAAGGCCATGCACGGGGCCATGGAGAAACTACGCCCAGTGCTTTCTGAGGGCACCAGCTCCAAGGCCGGTACTGTGGTTATGGCTACTGTCCAGGGAGACCTGCACGACATCGGCAAGAACCTGGCCGGGATGATGATGGAAGGCTCAGGCTTCAATGTGATCGACATGGGCATCGATCAGAAAACCGAGGACATCGTCAAGGCAGTCCAGGACAACAAGCCCCAGATCCTGGGCCTGTCCGCACTGCTGACCACCACCATGCCCAAGATGGGCGAGGTCATCAATGCATTGAAGGAGGCTGGGATCAGGGATCAGCTCAAGGTCATGATCGGTGGCGCTCCTGTAACCGAAGACTTTGCCGAGGAAATCGGTGCTGATGCTTACGCCCCGAATGCCTCCATAGGCACTGAAAAGGCTCTAGAGCTGATTCAGGGTTAATCCGGCCCTTGGCCCTTCCTGAAAACGTATACGCAGGAGTCTCAACTATGCCCAAAATCAATCAGACGATATACCAAACCCCCCAATTTCGGGTGCTCTCAGAAGACCAGATCGAAAGGATCTTCTCTGCCGCGGTGGAGGTCATCCAGCGCACTGGAGCCCGCTTCCACCACGAGGAAGCTTTGGAGCTGTTCAAGCAAAGCGATGCCGTGGTCACTGACGGCAACCTGGTCCGGGTGCCCCTGTCCCTGGTGGAGCAGGCCATCAAGTGCCATCCCAGACGCATCAACCTCACCGGCCGCACCGGCAAATACAGCATAAGCCTAGACAAGGATATGGTCAGCTATGGAACCGGCTCTGATCTGCCCTTCACCTATGACAGGCAAACCGGTGAACGTAGGCGGACAAAGTACCAGGATGTGTATGACGCCGGGCGTATCGTGGACTACTTGCCCAACCTGGACTTCTTCATGTCCCACGGCATAGTCCAGGATTGCCCCAACACCCAGACCTATGACCGCCATCAGTGCCTGGCCATGCTCGAGGGCTGCACCAAGCCCATGGTCCTGACCAGCGTGGACGGAGAGGGTCTGGAGGATCTGTGGAAGATGTGCAAGCTGTTCCGCGGGGATGACGAGAAGGAATATCGCTTAAATCCCATGTTCATCACCTATATCGAGCCCATCTCTCCGCTTCTCAATGACCAGACAGCGGTGGAGAAACTCCTGTTCAGCGCGGAAAAGGGCATCCCCTGCATGTACACCCCCTGCCCCAGCTCAGGGGCCACAGCCCCGGCCAGCATGGCTGGGATGATCGTCCAGTCCCTGGCTGAGACCCTGATGGCCTCGGTGCTCACCTATCTCAAGAATCCGGGCATGCCCCTGGTCATGGGTGGAGTGACCACTGTTTTGGATATGCTGACCACATCCTATTCCTATGGCGCTCCAGAGCTTTCTCTGGCTTCTGCTGCGAATACAGATGTCTCCAAGTGGCTGGGCCTGCCCATGTTCTCCACAGGCGGGTGTACAGACGCAAAGGTCCTGGACGAGCAGGCCGCCATAGAATGCGCCACCAGCCTGTACTACGCCCACCTCTCCGGAGCCAACCTGGTGCATGACGTGGGCTATATAGACGGCGGTGTGAACGCCTCTTTGGAGAGTCTGGTCATGAACGACGAGATCATCGGCATGGTCAAGCAGATAGGCAAAGGCATCAACACCGAGGACGAATACCTGGCCCTGGAGCTTATAGACCAGATCGGCCCAGGTGGGGAGTTTTTGACCTCTGAGCACACCCTGACCCATTACAAGGAGTGGTTCCAGCCCAAGCTGCAGGATCGCTCCGACTACGAAACCTGGGTCAGGGAAGGCAAAAAGGTCATGCTGGACCGTATCCAGGAGGAAACGGATCGTATCCTCCGGGATCACCAGCCAGAACCCATCGAGGACCAGCTGCACCAGGAGCTGAAGAAAATCGTCCAGGATGCTGATAAGCGGCACTCCAAATAGGTTCCGCCGCTTCGCCGGAGAGAGCCAACAGCTCCCGGCTTTGGGGAAATACGCCAAGGAGGAATTGTATGCCCAGTGTAAGAGCAAACTATACAGTTAATCGCAGTCCTCAGTTCGCTTTTTTGTCCGAGGACCAAAAGGAAACCATATTCCACGGGATGCTCAAGACCCTGCAGGACACCGGGGCTGATGTACACCATGAGCAGGCCCGGGAAATCTTTAAAAAACATGGCTGCAAGGTGGACGGGGTCCGGGTCCGCATCCCGCCCAAGCTGGTGCGCCAGGCCCTGCAGAGCCTGCCCCTGATGACCACCATTTTTGATTGGGAGGGCCAGCCCCGCATCTATGTGGAAGAAAACCGCAGCTACTTCGGGCCAGGGCCCACCCTGGTCTATTTCCGTGACCCCTATACCCTGGAGCGCAGGAAATGCCTGCGCGAGGACGCCACCACCGTGGCCCGGGTCTGCGATGCCCTGCCCAATATCGGATTCGTGGAAGGGCTGATCACCATCAGCGATGTGCCCAGGGGCACTGATGATGTCTATGAGTTCGCAGATATGATCCAGAATACCACCACCCCGATCATGGCCTGG
This sequence comes from Desulfohalobiaceae bacterium, assembly GCA_046546355.1. Taxonomy (GTDB): domain Bacteria; phylum Desulfobacterota; class Desulfovibrionia; order Desulfovibrionales; family Desulfothermaceae; genus CAZBUB01. The sequence goes on from JBKGXZ010000008.1 coordinate 25,445, forward strand.
GCCTATCATCGGGGGGGAGCCAAGGACATCCACCGTATAGCCTGCATCATGGCCGGAGGGGAGGAGGCCTTCAAGAAGAAGCCCAACTACATCCTGTACAGTGAGCCCATCTCTCCCTTGGTCAGTGACTTCCATGCTATAGACAAGCTCATGTACTGCGCTGAGAACGGCATCCCCCAGGATTACAGCCCCTGCGCCATCGGCGGGGCCACAGTGCCTGCCACCCATGCCGGGCAGATAGTGGTCGCCCTGTCAGAGTCCATGGTGGGCGTGGTCCTGTCCCAGCTCATCAATCCCGGGACCTGCATCATCCTGGGCGGGGTGCAGGCCCCCCTGGACATGCAGCGGGCAATCTATTCCTACGGAGCGCCGGAGCTGAACCCGCTCTCCGGCGGGCTAACCGAGATGGCCCGCTACTGCGGTCTGCCCATGTTCGGCACCGCAGGCTGCACTGACACCAAGACCATGGAGATCCAGTCCGGGATCGAGGCTGCTTTGTCCATCCACTCCTCCATGCTCACCGGAGCCAACTTCGTACACGACTGCGGCTACACTGAATCCGGCAAGACCGGGGACATCTTCCAGACAGTCATGGACGACGAAATCATCGGCATGGCCCGGATCATAGAACAGGGAGTAGAGGTCAGTGAAGAGACCCTGGCTGTGGATGTCATCAATAATGTAGGCTCCGGCGGGCACTACCTCTATGAAGACCACACCATGAAGTGGTTCCGCAAGCACTGGAGGCCCACAGTTATGGACCGCCAGAACTACGAAGAGTGGGACAAGTCCGGCCGCCTGACCATGAAGGACAGGATCGTGAACAAAACCAGAAACATCCTGGAGACCCATGAAGGCCCCATTTCCAAGGTACCCAAGGATGTCCAGAAAGACATCCAGAAAGTGGTCCAGGAAGCGGTACAAAGGGTGGAGAAGGAAGGTCTGTAACTCCCTGCCAGCTAAAGTCTCCAGGCACTGGATCTAAAAGAAGACCACCGCCTGGAGCTGCCGCCCCAGGCGTCAGGGAGGGCTATTGCTAGGCCCTCCCTGCTTCAAGCCAGACAATCAGCTGCATATACAGCTCTTCAGAGCCAAGCAGATCAGGCAAGCAGCCCAATCATCGCTCTAAACAGTAAACCGGCCCTGAAGCCAGGGACCATACCCTATAGAATACCATGGCAAGACTCGACAAGAAGACACCCCAGGATTTCCTGGCTGAAAATACAACCAGAAGGCCTGATGCCGATTACGTAGTGGGCATAGACACCGGAGGCACCTATACTGACGGGGTGCTTTTAGACTACAGCACCCGCAGGGTCCTGGCCTCTGCCAAGACCCTGACCACCTACGGAGACCTGACCCAGGGCATCATCAGCGTGCTTCAAGAGCTTAAGATCGAATCCCCGCACCAGGTCAAGCTGGTAGGCATCTCCAGCACCCTGGCCACCAACTCTATTGCCGAGGGCAACATCAAGCCTGTGGGCCTGGCCTTGATCGGATATGACCAGGACTTGCTCCAGAATTACGGTCTGGAAGCCAAGTTCTCCACCGGCAGGTTCGCCTATTTCCAGGGCGGTCATAATGCCCAGGGGGAACAGAAAGCCCCCTTGGACCTGCAGGCCCTGAAGGCCTGGGTGCAGGAGAACAGCCCCAACATGGAGGCCCTGGCCATCTCCAGCTACTTCAGCCCCCTCAATCCAGAGCACGAGGAGCAGGCCCTGGAAGCCCTGCGGGAGATCACAGATCTCCCTGTAGTCCTAGGCCATCAGCTCTCTACCCAGCTGGATTCTGTGAAAAGGGCCACCACCGCCTCCTTGAACGCCTCCCTGGTGGCAGTGATGCACGAATTCATCCAGGCTGTGAAGAAGTCCCTCAAAGATCTGGGCTTCAAGGCCCCTTTAATGATCGTCAAAGGTGACGGTTCGCTTATGCCCTATACCGAAGCTGCCCAGAAGCCTGTGGAAACCGTGCTTTCCGGTCCAGCGGCGAGCACCATAGGCGGCCGCTTCCTGTCTGGACGCAACAATGCCCTGGTCATCGACGTGGGCGGTACCACCACCGACATGGCCCTGATCGAGGAGGGCAATATTGCAGTTACAGACCAGGGGGCCCGGGTAGGAAATATCGAGACAGCAGTGCAGGCCGCGCGCATCAGGACTGTCTGCCTGGGCTGCGACAGCAGGGTCAGCATCCCCTCGGCTAAGGAATTTCAGGTTGGTCCCAACCGGGTGGTCCCCCTGGCCCGCTTGGCAGCCGCCCATCCCCAGGTGGCAGAGGAGCTTCTGCAGGTTGAGAATAGGCGCCGCACCGGCAGAAGCGAAACAGACATCGAGTACCTGTTCCTGGCCAGGGACCATGACTATCTGCAGCAGCAGGACTTCGGCCCCAAGCACAGGGCCCTGCTGGACCTGCTGCAGGAAGAGCCCTTAAGCATGCACGATGTGCTGCAAAAAATGCAGGTCAATCATCCGGTGCAGCTGGGTCTGGAAGAGCTGCTGCAAAAAGGGCATATCGGGCTGGCAGGCCTGACTCCCACAGATCTGCTGCATTTCAAGGGCGAGCTGGACATTGGCCACAGCCAGGCAGCCACCCAGGCCCTGAAATTTATTTGCAGGCTGCACGGACTCAAGCCAGGGGAGATGGCGGACAGGATCCTGGAGCATATCATCTCCAGGATGACCGAGGAAGCAGTGATCTTCCTGGCCAGGCAAAACGAGCTGCAGCTGCCGGAAGACCTGGACGGGGTCTGGTCCCGCTGGCTCTATCAGCAGGCCCTTGGAGCTGACAATCCCCATCTCTCAGTCACCATCGAGGCCAGGTTCCCTATTATAGGCATTGGTGCGCCCGCGGAAATCTTTGTGCGCAAGGTGGCTGCCAAGCTGCACTCCCGCTTTGAGCTGCCTGAATATCCCCATGTGGCCAATGCCGTAGGAGCGGTGGCCGGCTCGGTTATTGTGGACAAGGAGGCCCTGGTCTTTGTGCAGGAGAGCGAGGAAGAAAGGGCCTTTATCGTGCAGTTCGAGAAACAGAAGAAATCCTTCCCGGAACTGCAGGAGGCCTTGGACTATGCCAGGCACCAGGCTGGCAGGGCAGCCCGGGAGGCTGCAGAGGACGCTGGAGCTGAACAGCCCCAGGTGCAGATCAGACAAAAGACAGAAGGTGCCCTGCAGCGCATCAAGGCCAGAGCTGTGGGTAATCCCAGGCTGGCGGAACAGTTCGGTTAACGACTCAAACCTAAATCATCTTCGAGGGAGCAGATGCAATACCAGTACATGCTTGCAGCAGTTGGCAGCAACCGCCCCGCTGTTGTGGCCCAGATCACCGAGGCTATTTACCAAACAGGCTGCAATATCGAGAATTCCTTCATGACTCTGCTGGGGCAGCACTTCAGCCTGATGATCCATCTCAGCATAGAAGATCAGGATATCTACCAGGATTTGCAGCACAAGTTCGGCCCGCTGCAGCAGAACACCGACCTCAGGGTGCACATCTTTCCCTTGCAAAAGGAGGATATTGAGCTCTCCAGGGAACAGAGAATTGAGCCCCATTATGAGATCCGGGTCAGGGGTGTGGACAAAGCTGGAATAGTCTACCGCACATCCCAGCTTCTGGCCTCCAGGGGCATCAATATCCTGCAGCTCCAGGTCAAGGTGGAACGAAAACCTGAGCTCAGGCAGCCCCAGTTCACCATGCGCATCGAGATCGAGGTGCCCAGGGAGCTGGACGGTCAGGCCCTGCGCAAGGATCTGGAGGCCCTGGCCGAGGATCTGCAGGAAACCATCACCTTGACCAGAAAGCATGAATAATAAACAAAGCAAGCTTATGCCAGAGATAAAAATCCAGCCCATAGGCATCTGTATTGAGGCCGATCCCCAGGACAGCCTGCGGGACGCCCTGCAAAAGGGCGGCATCCAGCTGGAGAGCCCCTGCAACGGCCAGGGGGTCTGCGGCAGCTGCCGGGTCTGGGTGCTGGAGCCTTGGGTAGAGGAGACACCCCACGAAACCATCACCGAGTCAGAGGCCCAGGCAGGCTGCAGGCTGAGCTGCAGACTGCCTGCTGACCGGGACATGACTATCCGCCTGCCCATGGACTTTATCCATGACAGCAAGCGGCTCAGGGAATCCCAGAGCATCCTGGAAGGGGACCTGGCCCCTACATCCAGGCTGGTTAGCGCTGTCAAGATCAGCAACCGTCAGGATCAGCTCCTGCTTCTCTATGACAGCCTGCAGGAACACTTTGTTCTTAATACCTGGCACAGTTCCTTCCAGCCCAAAGGCTTGGCCATTGATCTGGGCACCACAACCGTGGTGGTTACCCTGATCTCCCTTAAGAATGGCAGGGAGCTGGCTACTGCCTCCAGGCTCAATCCCCAGATCAGATTCGGCCACGATGTAATGACCAGGATCCAGCACGGCTCCAGTCCTGAAGGTCTGCAGGATCTGGCCGGCAGTATCCGGGAAGGACTCAACGAGCTCATAGAGGAAGTCTGCGAGGACTCGGACTCCCAGCCAGAGGAGATCCTGGACTTGGTATTAGGTGGCAACACCACCATGCTCCAGCTTCTGGCCGGCATCGATCCTGCGCCCCTGGGCCAGATCCCTTTCCAGGTAGACCTGCAGACCGGTATCAGCTATCCAGTAGCCAATATGGGCCTGCATACAAATCCAGCGGCCCGGGTCTATGTACCACCTGTATTGCACGCCTTCATTGGCTCTGATATCAGTGCCGGACTTTTGGTGCATGGCGACTTCTTCCAAAATGACAAAAACGTCTTGTTTGTAGATGTGGGCACCAACGGAGAAATTGCCCTAAACGCCAAGGGCAGGCGCCTGGCCTGCTCCACTGCAGCAGGACCGGCATTCGAAGGTATGGGCATCTCCTGTGGCATGCGGGCTTCTATTGGAGCAGTAGAGTCTGTACGCTACGATCAAAATCAGGGCTTGATTATCTCGACCGTGGGGAATGCTCCAGCTAAGGGAATTTGTGGCAGTGGGCTTGTAGATCTCCTGTCTGTTCTGCTGCGCTCTGGCGCACTGGACACCACAGGCAGGTTTAGAAATCCGCCCCCCGGGGAAATTCCTGAATCAATTCGCTTGAGGCTGCAGAAGCAGGCAGGCGAGCCCTGCTTTATGCTGGGTGACAATGCAGCCTTCACCCAGCGGGATGTACGCCAGGTGCAGCTGGCCAAGGGCGCGGTAAGGGCCGGGATAGACATCCTGCTCCAGGAGGCTGGCTGCAGCATCCAGGATCTGGACAGCATCTATATTGCCGGCGGCTTCGGCTTCTTCCTGGACGCCGCCAATCTGGAGAGCATCGGCCTGCTCCCCCCAGTCAGCCAAGACAGGGTGGTATTTGCTGGCAATTCTTGCCGTAGCGGCTGTGTATGGCTGCTGACAGACATCTCTTATAGACGTTTCTTGGAAGAGAACACCCAACATATTGAGCACATCTCCATAGCCCAGTCACCTAAGTTCATGGAGCTGTACGCTGAAAGTATGGAGTTTTAGACCTGCGAGTCTGTTCTCGAAAAGTCTTGGCAGAGATGATTGCAAGAAAGATTCTGCACTCGAAGACTCTTTCAGAATGACAACAAAGACAACAGACTATAATCCGTCATTCCTTCGAAGGCACAGGACAGGCTCTGAGTGAGTCTGCGAACCAAGGATCTCTCTGCCAGGATTTATTGAGCATTTACATTCCTTTTTCATACAAAATAACCAAGGAGGCAAAATGGAAATCATAGGTGAGCTCATCAACGCCAGCAGGAAAAAAATATCCGAAGCCATCAAGGCCCAGGATGCGGACTACATCCAGGACATCGCCAAACAGCAGCAGGAAAGCGGCGCGGATTTCATAGATGTCAACGCCGGGACCTTCGTGGGCAAGGAAAAGCAATACATGCACTGGCTGATCCAGAACGTGCAGCAAGCTTGCCAGGCCCCCTGCTGCATAGACAGCCCTGACCCGGACGTGGTGGAGTCCTCCCTGGAGCTGCATCAAGGCACTCCATTGATAAACTCCATCTCCCTGGAGTCTGAGCGCTATGAGGCTCTGCAGCCTGTGGTAACCCAGAACCAGTGCAAGGTGGTGGCCCTGTGCATGAGCGACGAAGGTATGCCTGAGTCAGCCCAGGATCGCTTCGCAATTGCGGAAAAGCTGGTCAATTCCCTGGTGCAGAAGGGCAAAAGCATTAGCGACATCTACGTGGATCCCCTGGTCCAGCCCGTCTCCACCAAGGACAGCTACGGGTTAGAGTTCCTGAACTCCATTGAGATGATCATGACCAGGCTGGAGGGGGTGCACACCATCTGCGGCCTGTCCAATATCTCCTTTGGCCTGCCCAAGCGGGAAATCATGAATCAGAACTTTGCGGTCATGGCTGTGCTCAAAGGCCTGGACAGCGCGATCATCAACCCCCTGGACAGGAAGATGATGGCCAATATCATCGCTGCCGAGGCCCTGGCAGGAAGGGACATGTTCTGCGAAAAATTCCTGGATGCCTATCGCTCCGGGAAGCTGGAAGTCTAGGGACAGGGCCAGCTTATGCCTTATTCCCAGGACACGGTAATCCAGCCCAAATCCAGACGCACGGTCATTGCATGCGAAGTGTTCAGGCCGGAGCTGGAGGCGCTGCTGGCTGAAAACCAGGCTGATGTGCAGCTGGTGTTCTTGCAGCAGAACCTGCACCGCACCCCGCATCTGATGCCCGAGCTGATCCAGGAGCAGGTGGACTTGGCTGCAGACCGAGCGGAGCAGATCGTGCTTTGCTATGGGCTGTGCTGCAACGGCATTGTGGGAGTCCGGGCCCCGGAGCAGGGCTTGATCCTGACCAAGGCCCATGATTGCGTGGCCCTGTTTCTGGGCTCTGTAAAAGCGTATAATCGTCTAAGCAGGGAGCGGCCAGGCACCTACTACCTGACCCGGGGCTGGATAGAGGAAAACAAGGACCCTCTGGGCATGCTGGAAAATGAATATGTGCCTAGAATGGGCAGGGAGATAGCTGAATGGGGAGCAAAAGAAGAGCTCAAGCACTACACCCATTTCGGTTTCATAGACACTGGCCTGGGCAATAATCAACAACTGCGCTCCAGGGCCAGGGAAAATGCCCGCTTCTTCGACAAGGAGTACCTGGAGCTAAAAGGGGATCCCAGCTACTTGCAGCGCATCCTGTTTGGGCCTTACTCCGGCCAGGAATTCTTTTTGCTGGGGTCCAAGGAAAAAGTCCAGCAACGCTGGTACCTGCTGGAAACCGCTTGAACCAATTAAAACCAAGGAGGCTAGGTCATGAGTAACGATGCAATTATCGAAACCGCCAAGAAATACTACGACAGCCACGATGCGCACACCTTCTATTACACCATCTGGGGCGGTGAAGAGCACCATTTGGGCATCTACCGCACCCCTGAGGACTCCATCTTTGAGGCCAGCCGCAGGACAGTAGGCCACATGGCTTCTTATTCCAAGCTGCTGGGAGACGAGGCCAAGGTCCTGGATCTGGGCTCAGGCATGGGGGGCACAGTGCGCTATCTGGCCAAGACTTACGGTTGCAGCCTGGTGGGTTTGAATCTGAGCCATGCCGAAAACGAGCTGCACAGAAAAAAGAACAAGGAACAAGGCCTGGAACATAAGATAGAGGTGGTGGACGGCAACTTCGAAGATATACCCTATCCGGATGAGTCCTTTGATATAGTTTGGTCCCAGGATGCTTTCCTGCACAGCCCCAATCGGCGTCAGGTCATGTCTGAAGCTGCCCGGGTGCTCAAGAAAGGCGGGGAGCTCATCTTTACCGACCCCATGCAGACCAATGATGCGTATGAAGAGTTCATACAGCCCATTCTCAAGAGGATCCATCTGGATTCCCTGGCGGAAGTCAACTTCTACATCAACACAGGCCAAGAGCTGGGGCTGGAGTTCTTGCATTTCGCTGCCCGCACCCAGCAGCTGACCAATCACTACGAAAAGGTCCTGGAGGAGACCCAGGCCCGGGAAGAGGAGCTTCGGGCAAACAATGTCAGCCAGGAATACCTGGAGCACATGAAATCCGGGCTGCGCAACTGGGTGCTGGGCGGCAAATACGGTCACCTCTCCTGGGGCATATTCTGCTTCCGCAAGCCCTAGTGCCGCGTCAAGTCTCTATGGAAAACTGAATCTTCAGCAACAGCTTGCTCCAAAAAGGGCGACCGCTGGTCGCCCCTACAAGCCTGTGCCATCATATAGGCCTGTGTTGAAGTGACGTGCTGCTGCGATGCCAGTAGGGGCGAGCGGCGCTCGCCCTTCTATTGCGAGCGCCGCTCGCCCTTTCCGTTGTGGATTGAAGTTTTCCATGCTTCGTTGTGCCCGCGGTCAGGGCATGAAGGTTATTAAAAACAAACATTTTCCTGGCCTGCCTTTTTGTTTTGTAGATCCTCTGTGCTCCCTGTGCTGCCAGGTGTTTGCTAATAACCAGCATAATGATCATCATGATTGGAAATCGAAACAAATCAAAACATGGAGGCCGCATGGCTAAAGACTTCAAGCCCCAAGCCCTGCCCCTGCTCATAGGCAGCATCCCTATGCGGGACCACCTGCAAGCCACAGACCTGGTCCTGGAATACACCCCACAGCTTCCCCTCTGGGTCCAGCTGCCTGCCCTGCCCCAGGAAGGCATGATGTCCCAGTTCCTGCCCGGGCTGCCTGGATACAGGCAGCAGGACGGCCAGGAATACGTGGATACCGACAGCCAGGGCTTTGATCAGGAGCTGCTCTCATTTTATGAGGAGTACATGGCAGTCACCGAGGCTGGACAGGATCTGGAGCACAGCAGATTCAGCCTGGACCAGGAACGGGCCCGGGGATTTTTTGCCCTCCTGGAGCGCCTGCAGGGCTCTTCCATGCAGCTGCAAGGCATCAAGGGCCAGGTCACCGGCCCCATAACCTTTGCCACCGGGGTCAAGGACCAGGACAAGAAAGCCATCTTCTATCACGAGCAGCTAAGGGATGCCGCAGTCAAGCTCCTGGCCCTGAAAGCAGCCTGGCAGGTGGAGAGACTCCAGAGCCTGAATGTGCCGGTGATCATCTTTTTTGACGAGCCTGCCCTGGCCGGATTCGGCTCCTCGGAGTTCATCAGCATCAGCAAGCAGGAGGTGCAGGACTGCTTCAGCGAAGTCATAGCGCAGGTCCACATCCGCCAGGCCCTGGCAGGGATCCATGTCTGCGCCAATGCGGACTGGTCCCTGATCCTGGAGTCTGAGGCAGACATCCTGAGCTTTGACGCCTACTCCTACTTTGACAAGCTCCTGCTCTATAGCCGGGAGCTCCAAGAGTTTTTGCATCAGGGCGGGATCCTGGCCTGGGGCATTGTGCCTACTCTGGAACCCGAGGAGATAGAAAAGGAAAGCGTGGATTCCCTGTTCGGTCAGTTCAAAAGCAAACTACAGCAGCTGCAGGATGCCGGGCTGCAGCAGGCAGATATCCTGGAGCGTTCCCTGATCACTCCCAGCTGTGGCACCGGCTCCTTGAGCCTGGAACAGGCTACTAAGGTCATGCAGCTGACCCGGGATCTCTCCAGCCGGATCAGGACTGAGCTGATGTAGTTGCACCGACTAACAGGGGCCTCTACCACTGCACAGGCAGCCGGACCAGGCTCCCGGCCTTGTTCTGATACAGGACATACCCCTGGCTGCGGCCAAATTCATATATGTCCTTGGTAATCAGCACATCCTGGCGGCAGTAGTCCATGATCTTCTGCAGCTCTCCCTGCTGCCACCAGGTCAGGGCCTGCAGACCATCCGCGCTCTTTTCCACCCCTAGCGTGGTCCTGGCCAGATGCTGCAGGGAGAGCCGAAACCCCAGCCTGGTATACACCTCCTGCAAAAGGTCCAGGGTGGGCAGCTGCTGCAGTCTGTCTGGATTATAGCCACTTAGCACCTGGTAATCGAAACGCAGCAGGTTAAAGCCCACAACCAGGGGCAGGCTTTGCAGATGCTGCACCAGCTCCGGCACCTGAGCCTCCAGGTAGTAGAAGCACTTGCCCTGCTTGCTGTCCCAGAGCACCGCGCAGCTGATGCCCATCTTGTGCGCCTTTTTCCAGCCCCCAACTTCCTGGGCTGACCTCTGAGTCTCCAGATCCAGGACTCCGAAACCTTCTGCTGCTGGTCTGCTTTGCATTTGCTGCCTGGATCCAGTCCTGGAGGCAGCCTTGCTCCTGGGAGCTGACCCACTAGGCCCTTGATCTGCCTTCTGCTCTGCCTGCCCTTTTGCTGTTTTGGACTGGACTTGCCCTGCTTGCAGCTTCTGCAGCATGAACAACGCAGCCTCCTTGTCCAAGGGGCGATTGCCAGAGCCGCACTTGGGGGAATGCACGCAGGCCGGACAACCCAGCTCGCAACCGCAGGACCCCAGGACCTGTCTGGTTTGCTGCAAAAGATCCTGGAAGCTGGCATAGATCTGTTTGGCCAGGCCCACTCCGCCGGGATGGCCGTCATAGATGAACACCGTACCTGTTGCCCGCTCCGGCTGGGCTATGCCGCCCAGATCGTTCCTGTCAGTGAGGATGATCAATGGCAGGCAGCCGATAAAGCCGTGCTCCAGGGCGTGCAGCCCGCCCATGAAGTGCAGCTGCTCCCGGTCGCACTCCTGCTTGCAGCCATCAGGCATCTCCACCCAGACCCCCTGGGTCTCGAATATCAGTGGGCCCAGATCCAGGGGAATCACTTCCATCAGGATATGCCCCTTGACCCTGCGCTTCTCGTACCCGGTGATATCCTCCTGCACCCTGAGTCTGCCCCAGCAGAGCCTGGCCCGGCCCAGATCCCGGCTCTTATAGACCTCCAGGACCTCGGTCTGCTTGCTGGTCCTGACCCGGGTGAAGTAGTCCACTTTTCGAGGGCTGGCCCAGACCAGACCTTGCTCAGGCTGCAGTTCCTGGACCACATATGTCCTTCCCCAGTGCAGGTATACCGCGCCGGGATGGGTCTCGTGGAAGGCCCGGTAATAGTCTATGCTGCCGATATCCCTCTGACTGGAACCGTCCCTGATCTGCAGGGTATGACCTGCCCCGCGCAGGTTGACGTTCTGCTGGGGGTTCTTCTGGCTGCTGTACAAATACTCCCCACAGCTGCTTTGCTGCAAAATGCCCTGCTCCAGCATGCGCCGGGCCTGCTCCCCCACCTCCTGCTGCCCCAGCAACGGCTCCTCCCTCTCCAGGGCCAGATCTGCTGCTGCGCACTGCAGATGCCTGTTGATCAGCACCGGGTTCAGAGGATTGATCACCGCCTTCTCCGGATCCAGAGCGAAAAATTCCCTGGGATGGGCCATAAAATACTGATCCAGGCTGTTCTCATGCCCGATCAGCACCACAGCGCTGGACTGCAGCTGTCTGCCCACCCGGCCCGCCCTTTGCCAGGTAGCCATCACCGAGCCTGGATAGCCCACCAGCAGACACAGATCCAGCTCCCCAATATCTATGCCCAGCTCCAGGGCGCTGGTGGAGATCACTGCCAGCAGGTCTCCCCTGCTCAAAGCCGACTCAACATGCCGTCTTTCACTGGGCAGAAAACCGGAGCGATAAGCGCTGATCCTGGAGGAGTGCTCCTGGCAACGCTGCTTGCTCCACATGGCGATCAGCTCGGTCATCTTCCTGGACTGGGTGTAGACTATGCTACGCAGCCCGCGTTTAAGCGCCGGCTGCAACAGATCCAGGGCCCCACGGGCAGCCCCCTCCAGGGGATTGTAAAAAACCATCTGCCTGGGACCTCTGGGGGCCCCGCTCTGGCTGATTCCGCAGACCTGCAGCCCACTTAGCTCTGAAGCCAACTCCTGGGGATTGCCCACTGTTGCAGAGCAGAATATGAATGTCGGCCTGGCCCCATAGAGCTTGCAAACACGCAGCAGCCTCCTGAATACCCAGGCCATGTTGGAGCCCATGATCCCCCGGTAGGTGTGCACTTCGTCCACCACCACATATCTAAGGCGGCTCAGGAACTGCCTCCAGCCCTGGTGATAGGGCAAAATCCCCAAGTGCAGCATCTCAGGATTGCTGAGCAGGATATGTGGCGGGCTGGCCTTGATCCTGGACCTGTCCTGCCTGGGCGTATCCCCGTCATAGACAGCAATCTCTGGCCTGGGCGAGGCCTTCCAGTGCTCCAGGTCCTGCTGCATGACCCGCAGCTGGTCTTGGGCCAGAGCCTTCAAGGGGAACAGATACAGACTCTTGCTTTCCGGATCTTGCAGGATGCTCTCCCAGACCGGCAGGTTGTAGATCAGGGACTTGCCACTGGCTGTAGGGGTGGAAATCACGGTGTGCCTGCCGGAGCGGATCAGGTTCAGGGCTTGGGCCTGGTGGCTGTAGAGCCTGTGCAACCCCATGTCCTGCAGCATGGACTGGATGGCTTCCGGCCAGGGCTGCTCCAGATCCTGGAAGCTGGCCTCCTGCCCGGGCAGCTTTTGCACATGCACCACCTGGGCTCCCAGCCGGGCGCTTTGTCGCAGATCACGGACAAAGCCGCTAACCTTGTCTGAAGCAGTCATTTGCCTGAAATGTTGTACTTCTTGAGCTTGTACTGCAGCAGGCTCTTGGAGATGCCCAGCATGTCAGCTGCCTTGACCTGCACGAAACCACTTCTGACCAGGGCCCTTCTGATCAAGGCGGCTTCTATCTTTTCCAGGGTCTCCCCTAGATTGACCTCTGTGGGCAAAAGGTCTGCTGCGCTCTTGAACTGTTCCGACTCCTCCTTGAGCTCTGCAGGCAACTCCTGGTAGCTGATCTGCTCCCCCCTGGCCAGGACCACGCTGCGCTCCACCACGTTCTCCAGCTGGCGCACGTTCCCGGGCCAGGAATAGGCTGACAGGGCCTGCAGGGCCTCCGGGCTGAAGCCACTGACCTGCTTCTGGTTCTCCTGGCTGGCCTTTTGCAGAAAATGGGCTGCCAGAAGCGGGATATCCTCTGGCCTTTCCCGCAAGGGCGGCAGATGGATATTGACCACGTTCAGCCTATAGTACAGATCCTCACGGAAGTGCCCCTGCTCCACCTCCTGGGAGAGGTCTTTATTCGTGGCTGTAAGCAACCGGATGTCCACATGTACCTGCCTCTCCCCGCCCACCCGCTCGAAGTTGTGCTCCTGCAGGACCCGTAGCAGCTTGATCTGCAGATCCTGGGACAGCTCACCTATCTCGTCCAGGAAAAGGGTGCCCTGGTGCGCGGTCTCGAACCTGCCCCTTTTCTTGACTGTAGCCCCGGTGAAAGAGCCTTTCTCGTGGCCGAACAGCTCGCTCTCCAGCACCCCTGGATTCAGGGCCATGCAGTTCACTGATACAAAAGGCCCCTTGGCCCTGGGGGAAGAATAGTGCAGAGCCTGGGCGATCAGCTCCTTGCCTGTGCCTGATTCCCCGGTAATCAGGACGTTGCTGCTGCTGGGAGCCACCCGATCCACCAGGTCCAGCACTTGGCGCATGGGCTTGCTGCGGCCTATGATCTGGTGCGCCCCGTATCGTTCCTGCAGGGACTGGCGCAGCTGCTTGTTCTGCCTCTCGGCCTGGCTCATCTGGGCAGCCTTGTTCACTGAGAGCAAAAGCTCGCTGTTGGAGAAGGGTTTGTTGATATAGTCGAAGGCTCCGCACTTCATGGCCTCCACAGCCCCGTCTATGCTGCCGTAGGCGGTCATGATCAGCACCGGGATGTGCGGATAGTCCTGTCTAATCCGCTCCAGGATCTCCTGTCCGCTGACCTTGGGCATCTTCATATCCGTGACCAGTACATCCACCTCTGATTCGCCCAGATAGTCCAGGGCCAGCTCGGGATCCTGCAGTGTGGTCACGCTGTAGCCCTCTTCTTCCAGCAGGGTCTCCAGCAGAATCAAATAATTCTGCTCATCGTCTATAACTAGAATGTGTGTGGGCATGCTTAATTTTCTGACTTGAAAGTTATCACCACCTCACCTCCGCCCTGGGCAGAAGTGCCCAGCTCCAAGCTGGCTCCGTGGTTTTGCAGGATATTCTGCACAATTGCCAGCCCCAGCCCGGTGCCGCTGTCCTTGGTGGTATAAAAGGGCTCCAGGTAACGATCCTGCAAAGAAGGGTCAAAACCTGGCCCGGCATCCCGAATCACCAGCTGCCTTTGCTCCTGCCGCCAGCTTATTTTCAGCCTGCCTCCGGATTCCGGTGTAGCCTGCAGGGCATTGGCCAGCAGATTGTAGAAAGCCCTGTACAAAAGATCGCTGTCCCCTTGTAGGGATACTTCCTCAGGCACATCCCAATCCACCTGGACACCCTTCTTCTGCAGCTCGGCATCGAAGAATCCCAGACACTGCTGCAGCAGCCCGCTCAGGTTTATATTCTGCAATCTGGGCTGTTTGGGACGGGCATAGTCCAGGAAATCATTCACTGTGCGGCTCAGGCGCTGGGCCTCCTCGAATATGGCCTTGGCCAGCTTCTGGGTGGTACCCTCCTGCTTCCCGGCCCTCTTGGACAAAAGCTCTGCACTGCTCTGGATAACCCCCAGTGGATTGCGAATCTCATGGGAAATACTGGCCAGCATCCTGCCCATGCTAGCCAGCTTTTCGTTCTGGTGCAGTCTGCGCTCCAGCCTCTCCTTCTCCTGGAAACGTTCCCCCAGGATCCTGTCTGCCCTGAGGATAATCATATACAGCAGCAAAAACAATATCCCAGAGGAGCAAAGCACCACCACTGCGATCAAAAGCTGGAAATAGGCTATGGTCTCATAATCCCGGGTCACATCCTGGGTGAACTGCAATATGCCCACTATGGGCTCCTGGTGCTTGGTGCCCAGGCTCCTTTCCGTGCGCAAAGGGAAGGTGGTGCGCAGCACATAGCTCTCATCAGGCAGGGAGAATCTCCAGAAGGCCCATTTCGATTCCCTGCGATCCAGGACATCGAAGCTGCGCTGGCCCTCTTGTGTGGCCTCCTGCACAGAGGCGCTCCCAGCCTCCTCACCCAGCTCATCCTGATCCGTGGAATAAGATATCTTGCCCTGCAGGTCCAGCACACGCACCTGGAGCACCTTGAAACCGTGGATGGTGGACTGCACTACCTGGTCCAGCCTCTCGTACTGAGCCTCATCCCTGAGCCGGATCCTGCCGAAGCCCAGCACAGTGGGCAGAGTAAATCGCTGGTAGATCTGGTGGTTCAAATTCTCCGCCAATAGCAGGGCAAACTCCTCGTCCTTCTGCAGCACAGTCCTTTTGGCGTAGTTACCCAGTACCGCCACCAGAAACATGCTGCTGGCCAGAATCAGGATCAGGGAGCTCCAGGACAGGAACTTTACCAGCTGGAAAGGCCTGGCTGGCTCAGGCTTAAACAGGGAAAATACCAATGTTAACCACTTGTTAGATTGTGTTGCAAAATTCAGTGACAAGGGGTTGCTAACAACCCATAAGCTGCGCGACTCCCCGTCATTGCGAGGAGTCTTCGACTAAGCAATCTCGTTCTTGGACACGCTCTATTTAGAGTGTATTGCAAAATGACAGGGGATTAATCCGGTTCGGACAATCATTGCGTATCAAAACGCTAGGCAGGGTATTACTAAAGCCATGCAAACGCAAGACACATGACTGGGCAGCCGATCAGCAGCGAGGGCAAAAAACTGTTTTTGCAATTTCTAAATGACCCCCGCCAGGACCGAAAGCTGCGCAAAGAGCTTCTGCCCAGCATTATAAAAGCCCTGGGCAGGAATTTCAGTGGTCATACCCTGCTTGCGCAAGAATTTGTTGCCCAGGGTGAGCTGGATATTTTTCTTCAGCATCCACGTGGTGTCCTGTTTTTGCTGATCAGGCCATGGATTCAAGGGTGTTCACGTTGCAGGAGCCAAACACCTCTGCAAAACGAGGCACAAACTGGGTCTGGGTATCAGACCCCGGGGTGAACATCACCCCGCAGCAGGTACACTGGTCAGCTATTTTCTGCAGCTGCTCCGCGCAATAATCCAGGCCCTGCTCCCAGCTGATAAGTTCCCATTTGCCCTCCCCCCGGGCGCCTTTGCGCAGCAGGGGGTGTTTCAACCTATCCGGATCATCTTGCTGAGCCACCCCGGCATTGCCTCGGGCGCAAACCATGCCCCTGGACTTTAAAAACTTGGGAGTTGGGATCCAACTTCTTGACCACACCATCCTGGACCCGAGCGATCATTCCGCAAGGGTTTTAGAGAATAAGGCCTTGGAGCAGGTGGGGGACAACAGGCCCATCTCGGTGGATCTGCGCTTTATCACCGCCACCAACAAGGACCTGACGGAGCTTATCTCCAGAGGTAGCTTCCAGGAGGATTTGTTCTACCGCGTCAATGTTATCCCTATCCATCTGCCGCCCCTAAGGGGAAAAAAAAGGATATTCCGCCCTTGGTGGTATTCTTCCTGCAAAGGCTGAATCGGGACAGAGAGGGTAAGATCAAAGGCCTGAGCCCCGAAGCCAACAGATTGTTCATGCGCTACTCCTGGCCTGGGAATGTCCGGGAGCTGAAAAGCACTCTGGAGTTCGCCTTTGTCCTGGCTGGTTCCGGGGTGATCGAGCCCAAACACCTGCCTGCAGCCCTGAGCCGCAGCCAGGAAGATTGCTCTGAATCCAGCAGGGAAGGCATGCAAACCTGCTAGCTAGAAAGCAAAAGCAGAAACTCCTGGAAGCTTTGAGAGCCGGTGGGGGCCACAAGTCAGAGGCAGCGCGCAAACTGGACATAAATCGGGTCACAGTCTGGAACCGAATGCGCAAGTACGGCATCAGAGAAGGGGATGTTCTGGAATAAGGCAAGCAAAGGTTACTCCTGCTCCTCCACCAGCCTGTCCAGGATCAGCCCGAAGAAGGCAGAGCCTTCGGCCTGCACCGGTATGAATCTCCAGCCCAGATGACTGCCGCAAAGGCTGCACTGCACAATCTGCCAGGCAAAGCCTGGGAACCAGGAGAACTCGCTGGTGGATGGCCCTATCCCCCTGCAGCCCCAGGCCTGGGCGAAGCAGCCTATCTCAAACAGGAATCCATGGGGATTAGCGCAGACATGCACCCTCTTGCCGCCCACCTCCCTGCGCTGGCCCTGGCTGGTCACATGCTGCCTGCACACGCTGCAAAGAATGCGCTTGCCCTGGCCCTGCTCCTGCTCCAGGTCTTCCTCTGGGTCCAGAACCGGGGTTTCCAGGTCCTCCCCCTGCCTCAGCAAAAGCATGGTCTGCGGCTGGATTTGTTCACCAACCCAGGGGCTGGGCCTGCTTGCTGTGCGAAAATCTATCCTGCCGCTCATATCTACCCTTGCCCTAGTCAGCTTTAGTTGCAGCCCGCTTTAATCCTATATATATTTTGTCCTTTGCCCCGCAATTGTCAATAAACCTTCAGCCTGCATTTTAAACATAGGCCTTATCTTAAGGCGACCCACTGCAGGGATGCTAGCAGGGGCGAGCGGCGCTCGCCCCTTTGGGATGATTTTTCCAAGCCATACGGGGTCTATTCTGGACCTGGAGGTTACTCCCTGAAACAGCACACAGGAGTCTGAAGATGCTGGAGCGCATGATCCTGGAGAGCCTGGCGGTGGGCGTATTCACCGTGGACCAGAGATTCCGCATCACTTTTTTCAACCAGGAAGCCGAGCGTATGACTGGCTTCAGCAAAGCCCAGGCCAT
Source organism: Desulfohalobiaceae bacterium (assembly GCA_046546355.1). Lineage (GTDB taxonomy): Bacteria > Desulfobacterota > Desulfovibrionia > Desulfovibrionales > Desulfothermaceae > CAZBUB01. The sequence continues at coordinate 43,037 of JBKGXZ010000008.1, forward strand.
GGGGCACTTCTGCGCGGAGATCTTCCGGACCAGCTCCTGCGAGACCCATTGCCCCCTGCAAAGGGCTATGCAGAACGGAGAAGCAGTGGTCCGGGAGAGGATCAAGTTCCTGGCCCGCAACAATCAGGAAATGCCTGTGGAAGTCACCGCAGCTGCCCTCAGGGATGCCCGGGGCAACTTACTGGGGGGAGTGGAGTCCTTTGTGGACGACAGGGCCAGGACCATCCTGGAGAAAAAAGTCGCTTCCAGCTTCGGCTTCGAGGATCTCAAGGGCCGTTCCCAGGCCATGCTCTCCATTTACGAGATCCTGCCCAGCCTGGCAGAGTCTGATGTCTCCCTGCTCTTGCTGGGGGAGACAGGCACGGGCAAAGATCTCTTGGCCAAGGTAGTGCACCAGGCCAGCAAACAACGAAATGGACCCTTTATCAAGGTCAACTGCGCAGCACTGCCAGAGAACCTCCTGGAGTCAGAGCTGTTCGGATATCAAAAAGGGGCTTTCACAGATGCCAAACAGGACAAGCCTGGCAGATTCCAGCTGGCCAGGGGAGGCACCCTTTTTTTGGACGAGATAGGCGAGCTGCCCTTATCCTTGCAGGCCAAGCTGCTGCAGGCTCTGGAGGATAAAGAGTTCTATCCCTTGGGTGCCACCAGGCTGGTGCAGGTTGATCTCCGGCTCATAGCCTCCACCAACAAGGATCTGCAGCAGCAGATCAGCAAAGGGGCTTTTCGGCCTGATCTCTATTATCGGCTCAAGGTAGCAGAGCTGCAGCTGCCTCCGCTGCGGGAGCGCAAGGTGGACATCCCCCTTTTGACCGAGCATTTCCTGCAGGAGCTGTGCGCCCTGCAGGGCAAGACCTCCCCCAGGCTGGACCAGCCGGCCCTGCGCCTTTTGCTTGCCTACGACTATCCCGGCAACGTGCGCGAGCTGCGCAATATCCTGGAATATGCCCTGCTTTTGAGCTCGGAAAGCCAAATCACCCCAGAGCATTTGCCTGCCTATCTCCAGGGCAGCAGTCGGGCCAACTGCCCGGATTCAAACCCAAAGCCAGAGGAACAGGATCTGCTGCTCAAGACCCTGCAGGAATATGGACACAACAAAACCCGGGCAGCCCAAGCCCTGGGCATAAGCCGCACCACCCTGTGGCGCAGGCTGCGGGCGGTCAAGGGCTAAGGAAGGTGTCATTCCCCCCCCTTACCCCCCGGCACTCACGTGCTTGGACTCCTAGAGCAAGACAAATTGTTTCGCCAAGTGAGTGCCGGGGAGGGGATTCATAGCTGTCTGATTTTGCTAAATATTTAAAGTCGTGGCCCTCAATATACTGAGAGGGATAACCAAAAGACGAATATGGAAGCCTGCTCCTCTTAGCTCCCCTCCTTGGCAAGGAGGGGCAGGGGTGGTTGGGATAATGTTTCTTAGACCTTTTTTTCAGCATGTTATAACCTCGCAGCGTCAGGCATGTCCTATGCTCAAGGCCTAGGACGTTGCACTTACCCCAGCCAGCCCTACTGTTTCAACTACTGAAACAGCGTTTCAACTATGTGGGAACTATTGCATGGCAACAGTTTTTAACCTCCTCACTGTTTCAAGCTTTTGGAACAAAGTGCTTCAAAACAACTTTGCAACAGCACCCTCCTGCTCATAATCTATTGGAATCTAAGATTAAATAGTCATGGCATAGATTATGCTAACCCTTGCCCAATGAGCAATGAGCAAACCATAGCCCTTTGTTTGCGTCAGGGCAGAATAG
>JBKGXZ010000009.1:0-40574 GCA_046546355.1 Desulfohalobiaceae bacterium
CAGACTTGATAGCATGGGATACGGAAGGTGTCATTTTTCAACCACCCCTTACCCCCCGGCACTCACTTGGCGGGGCAATAATACTTGATACGTGCTTGAGCAAGTGAGTGCCGGGGAGGGGAATCATAGCTGTTTGATCTTGCTCAATATTTAAGGTCGTCGCTCCCAATAAACTAAGAAGGATAATCAAAAGACGAATATGGAAGCCTACTCCTCTTAGCTCCCCTCCTTAGCAAGGAGGGGCAGGGGTGGTTGGGACAATGTTTCTTAGACCTTATTTTTCAGTATGTTATTACCCCACGCTGTCAAGCGTGTGCTCTATTCAGCCCTACAGCTCACACTGGGCAGCAGGGAAGCTGAGCACGAACCTGGTCCCTTGCGAAACCTCTGGATCCAGCTCCAGCCTGCCCAGGCAGTCCCGAACTATGCGATAGGATATGGACAACCCCAAGCCTGTTCCGCTGCCCACCTCCTTGGTGGTGAAAAAAGGCTCGAAGATACGTTCCATGACACCTTTGGGCACCCCGCAGCCGTTATCCTCCACCCAGACTTTGACCTGACCCTGCGCAGCCCTGCTCTGAATCCGGATCAGCTTTTTTTCTCCGTGTTCTCTAAGCCCTTCTTTCCAGGCCTGCTCAATAGCGTCCCTGGAGTTGATTAAAAGATTGATAAATACCTGCTCCAGCTGCACTGGCTCGCCCTGGATCAGGGGCAGATCATCCTCCAGCTCTGTTTCCACCCTTATCTCCCGCAGCTTGAGCTGTTGGCTGAACATCTCCAGGGCCTTCTCAATCACTGTGTTTATCTGCACCAGCTCCAGCTCCATATCCGGCTTGCGGCTGAACTCCCGTAGATGGCTGATTATCTTGCTGGAGCGCTCCACACTGGTGTCTATCTCCTGCAGCATGCCGCAGGCAGTGTCTATATCCAGGCCTTCAGCCAGACATTTTTTACGCAGATAGTTGCAAGCGGTCCTGATCACGGTCAAAGGCTGATTCAGCTCATGGGCCACGCCTGAGGCCATCTCTCCCAGGGTAGCCATCTTGCTGGATTGTATAAGCTTTTGTTCTGTCTCCAGGCGCTTGGTGATGTCGCTGCTGGTCACCAAGTAGGTGCTGCGGCCCGCGTATTCAAAGGGCGAAACCCGGATTGCGGTATAGATTGTGCCACCTTCCTTGGTCTGCTGCTTAGCCTGACTGATATAGCTGACATGTTGCAACAAACTTTTATAATGGCTTTTTTCCTTTTCCAGAAAGAGATCCAGGAAACTCTTTCCCAAAAGCTCCTGCTTGGGATAGGCGAAATTCGAGGCCGCCAAGTCGTTGCAATCCAGAATGCTCAAGGTCTGCTGATCCAAAACGAACAATGGATTGGGAATGTTATTGAATATGGCCCAGTACTTCTGTTCCGAGAGCTGCAGATCCTGCTCCAGTCGCTTGCGGTCCGTGATATCCTGGCACATCTCCAGCACAGCCTGCACTTGCCCGGCAGCATTGCGAATGGGGGCAGTGGTCACCAGCCAGTTGGCCTCTTGACTGCCCTGCACATAACCGCTCTCCTCGCTGCAGTGGGACCTGCCTGTCTCAAAGGTCAGCTCCACAGGACAATCCTCGCATTTGCGGCTCCTGCCCTTGTAAGCCTCAAAGCAGTACTGCCCCTGGGCAGCTCCGAACCTGGCCTCAAACCTCTGATTGCAGGTGACAAGCCGCAGGCTGCGATCCTGCACAGTCACCAGACAGGGCATGAGCTCGAACAGCCTCTTGTACTTGCTCCAGTCCGAGTCCAGCTGCAGGTCCTGGAACTGCAACCCGTTTTCCTGGGCTGGCATAGCCTGTCTCCCACAGTTTTTAAGGCTCTGAATCAGGGTTCAGGAAGCACACAGGTCCTGGTCTTGCTCTGGGATTGTGCTTTTCCTTATTCCTTATCCATGAGGGGAAGTCAATGCAGGTTCATGACCAAGAAATATAGCAAAAAACTAGACATTGTGAAAGCACATATTCTTGAACACCTGGCTGACCCTGTTATTTAAACCTCGCCCCATAAGGCACACAAAGTCTGCTCCAGCCCAGCAAATGCAGCACCTGCTCCTGCTCCGCAAACATCCCTTGCTCCTGGCCCCAGGCAGCCAGCTCCTGGATCTGGGAAGTAGCAAACCTCCCGGGCTCAAATCCTCTGGCCCCGTTCCAGGCAGGCAATCGCTCCTGTATTGCCTGCAACTGACTTATGTCCGGAATAAACCTGCCCCTGCGGCCGCTTTGCAAGGCAAGCTGCTCAAATACCCCCAGTCCGTCTGGATCAAAATCCCCAAAATGGATCCAGCAGCAATCCCGAGGCAGGCTTTTGAGCCACAGGGCTGGCAGTCCAGTATCGTAGCCTGGGCAGTAAAGCACCAGGCCCCTTTCCAGGCTGGCCTGCTGGAAAGGGGCCAAGTTCTCGCTACTCAACACAAAGTCCACGTCCCCCAGATCGAACTCTTCCACCCGCGCGGCATTCAGGGCCGGGATACAGACCTGGCCCAGGGCCTCGGTCACCAGGCCCAGATCCAGGTCCCTGGGCATATGCCCAAGGCTCCCAAAGGCCTTGAGCCTCAGCTCCCCCCGCAGGTGCCTGGCTTTGGACCACTGGGTAAAGATCCTGCTCAAAAGCGGAGCGCGCTGAATGTGCTTGGAGTCCCCAAACACCCTGGCGCTTATGCTTTGCATCTGCCAGGAGCCAGAGGCCTCCGGAACGGCTCTTTCCAGCTCCTGCAAGAGCTGCAGGGCCTGCCTGGGCCGGGAAGAAATGTTCAGCTCCAGGCCCAGGCTGTCAGCCAAGGCCTGGGCCTGGTCCCTGGCCTGGATCACCTCCATGCACTGGCTGTGCACAATATCCTCCAAGCCTGCCTGGTCCTCTAACGTGACAGCCCCGCCCTGCCTAACAGCCAGGCCTGCCTCCACCAGGGGTTCCAGGGCCCGGGACCAGGCAGCCCGGCCCTTTTGCAGCAGCTCGGACCAGGCCAGGCATTTCCTCAGCAGATCACTGCTCATGCTTCTGCCTTATGATAGACTGAGACATGGGTTACGCCCTGCTCCAGGGGTGTGAGCAGGTGACACAGAGTGTCCGGGACCTCTATGGTCCTGGGCAGGGCCACCAAGAGCTGGGAGCCGGTGCGCTGCAAAAGCTCGCGCACGGTATGAACCGCTTGCTCATCCAGGCGCTCCGCCTCATCCAGGGCCATGATCAACAGCCCCCTGGCCTGGGTCTGGCCTGCCTCCCCGCCCCAATGAAACAAAAGCCCCAGGCAGATGGCCAGGTTGATGCCCAGGGTCTCGCCTCCGGAAAATCCTTTTTGCCTGCTCTCTCCGTCCTGGTCTGTGATGGACCAGCCCAGCTCGATGTAGGTCCGGTAGTCAGCTATCTTCTCCTCGCTGATATCCCCCCTGCCGTCCCTGAAGATGTTCTTGACCAGGGTCTGCACAAATTCCTGCAGCGTGGTCTGGCTGCCGAAGTCCATCAAAGACAGCACATCCCCTTTGAGCTTCTTCAGGTTCTCATAATGGGAAAGATACTTGAGCTCTATTTTAACCTGACTGATGCGGCCAAACCTGATATCCGCCAGGATAGAGTTCACCTTGTCCAACCTGCGCTTCAGCTTAGAGATCTCCTGATCCACTTTCTGCCGAATATCCTGGACATAGGTCTTGATCCTGGCTTCTATCTCCCCCAGCTCGCGCTGCAGGCGCTGGAACTGATCCTCCACCCTGCTCAGCTCCAGGAAGGAAGGAATGATATTTTCCAGGATCATGTCCACCTGGGCCTCTGCAGAGCTCTCCCCAGGCAGCTGTAAGGAGTACTCGCTGGCAATGCGCCCCACGCTCCTCTCCAGCTCCTTGGCTGCCAGGTCCCACTCTGCAAGCAGCCTGGAGCTCTCCTGCAGGCTGTGCTCTCCTGGCCGGTACTCAGGCTCCTTTGCGGCATAGACCTGCCTCCATTTCTGCAGCAGCTCCCCTTGCGCCTGTCTGCCCTGCTCTGCCTCCTTCTCCTGCCTTTGCAGCTCATCCCTGATGCGCTGGAAATAGTCCCCTTTGCGCACTTTTTCCTGGTACAGATTGTCCCTGTTCTTCTCCAAACCAGCCAGCTCCTGGTCCAGAGCATTTATGCTGTCCTGGATAGCCCGGGCCTGGGAAAAATCTATCTTTCCTTCCAGGACCTCCTTGGGCTCTTCCTGCAAGAGCCCCTGCAAGCGGGAGGACACAGCAGCCAGCTCCCGGTCCATCCTGGAATAATCCGCCTGGAGCTTTTCAGCCTGCTTGCCGTCGCTGTCCAGATCCTTTTGCAGCTGGCCCAGGCTGTGCTCCAGCTGACTCAGCTCCTTTTGCAGCTGCCGCAGCTCCTTTTCGCACTCCTTGCATTTCCTGGGCGCGGCATGCAGCTCAAAATGCTCCTTTCTGCCCTGCAGATCCTGCAGATAGCGGGAGCGCTCCACAATAAACTGGCTTTGTCTTTCCAGCCAGGAGATCTCCTCCTGCAGCCTGGCCTGCTCTGGGAGGCAGGCTGTATCCTGCAGGGCAGACCACATGCCCAGCAGCTTCCTGCCCTGCTTGATCCGTTCCCGGTTCCAGCTCCGCTCGGTTTGCAGCCTGTGCAGCTGGCTTTGCAGCTCCTCCTTCTCCTGGCTTAGACGCTGCAGCTCCCTGGCTCTGGCCCTGGCTCCCAGCCAGACGTGGGACTTGGGCGTGTACCAGTAGAAACAGCCCTGGCCGCTGATATGCCCCTGGCCTGCCTGCATGGATCTCAGCTGCTGCGGATCCGCATCCCTGCGCAAGAGCAAAAACTCCTGCTCCCCCAGATCCATATCCGCGAATTCTTGGGGCTCATCCACCAAAACCCCCCTGGCGAAAGGCCCCAGTCTGGACTGCACTTGCTCTGCCTCCTCCAGGTCCAGATGCTCAAAGCGCGAAGCCACCAGGCTGATGCGTCCGGATTCCACCTGCCTGGCAATGGCTTGAGGCAAGCTGGGCCGGCCCTTTTCCAGATCCGCAATCTGACCCTCCAGCCTCTCCAGGTCTGCCCTGGCCTGGGCGATGCCTGACTCGAAATCCAGCTCTTCCCAGCCTTCCACCAGTTCCTCAAAGACCTGCATCTCCAGCTGGGCAATATCAGTGCCCTGGGGAAGCTCCCTTTGCAGCCCCCGGGCCAGCTCCAGGGCCTTTTGCTGGCTGCTGACCCTCTTGTCCAGCTCCTGCAGTCTTTTTTTCTGCTCCGGCAGGCTGTCCAGCCTGGACTTCTCCTTTTGGGCCTGGATCAGGGCCTGCTGCACCTCTGGCCAGGTTTTGAGCCTCTGACCCAGCTTGTCCTGGGACTGCTCCAACAGGCCTTGCAGCTCCTGGTATCTGTCCCTGTCAGCCTGCAGGTGCTTGAGGCGCTCCTTATGCTCTGCGACTGCGGCCCTTATCTCGCCTGCCCGGCCCTGGCCCGCATCCCTTTTCTGCTGCAGCTCCTGGATCCTGGACCGCAGCTGGGTCAATCTGCTGCCTGTCTGATCCATGTCTTGCTTGAGCTGGGTTTCCTCTCTTCTGGCCTGGGTGTACTGCTGGTGATGCCTTTGTTGCCTGGAGAGCTCGCTTTGCTGCCGGAGATACTTGTCCCGCTCGCTGCTTAGCTCCTGCTTTTTGGCCTGGATGTTTTCCAGGTTCTCCTCCAGCTCGCGCATTTCTGCGGCTGTGCGCTCCTCCTTTGCCCTTTCCTGCTGCATTTTCTCCTGGCAGCTCCTGATCCTGGTCTGCTGCCTGCCAAGTTCTGTAGACAGGTACAGATGACGTCGATCATCCAGTCTGGCCCGCTTATCCTCAAGCTCCTGCCTGGTGGCCCGAAACCTCTCCAAGGCCTGGATCTGCTCGCTCAGCTTGCGCCGATCCCGCATCAGCCTCTCCACGTCCGCGAACTTGACTCCCTGGGCAGGCTCAGGGCAGAGCATCTCCTTCAAAAAGACCCCCAGCCTGTCCAGTTTGGGCCTGGTGACCTGGCTCCACAGGGTGGCGAACTTCTTCTTGCCCTGCCGATCCATGGCTACAGGCAAAAGCCCTTGGGCAAAAAGGTGTCGGTGGTACTCGTCTGCAGAGCCAAAGTCATGGGCCTGGCCCTGCAGGTCCTGCTGCAGGATATTGCGCTTCAAGGTCTGAAAGTCCGGGGCAATCTCCTGGCTCTGCCTGTCTACAAAAAGATCCAGCCCCGGCGGTGTATGGCTCAGGATAAAAGGGCTCAGCTCCAGGCTTTCAGTGGTAGCCTTGGCATGCAGGCGCACCCCTATGCCGGTCAGCTCCTGATGCCCGGATACAGCCAGCACAGCCCAGCCCACCCTGCCGCTCAGCTGACCGGCCAGGCTGCGGTCGAACTGGCCTGTGGCCACGTTGAGATTGATGTATTGCTGATGGCAAACCAGGATGGTCTGCACTGCATCCAGGATAGTGGTCTTGCCCACTGCATTGTTTCCGGAGAGAACTGTCATCCGGGGATGCAAGCTGATCTGCGTGGCAGGGAACAATTTATAGCCCACCAGCAGCAGGCTGGTGGCTACAATATCCTCTGGCACGAAAACCTCAGGTATCTTCTGGGCCGTTTTCCTCTTCATGCTCCTCTTCTTCCCAGTCTATGCTGCTCCAGATGCTTTGTACGGCTGCCTCCAGATCCTCCTGGCCCTGGTATTCCAGGTCCAGGCTGCGCCTGGCGGGCTCCAGGAAACGGATCAAGGCAGGCAGGCGCAGGATACGCAGCTTGTCCGTATCCGCATTGACTGAAGGATACAGCTCTATAAACCTCAGTCTGTGCAGCTTCCTGAGATCCTTGAGTACCCAACTGGTGAGCTGCTGCACTTTTTTGCTGCTTTGCTGTTTTGTCCTTTTGCTGCCCTTTTGCTGCGGATTAAAGACCCGGACCAGCTGATTGAAATCAAAACTGTTCTGCAAACGGCTCAGGAGCTCCCTGGCCTGGACCTGGTCCTTGCCCTCGATGCCTGCGGACATGAAGTGCCAGGCCAGAAACAGCCCCAGAAATGTGGCTCCTCGACTGATGGCAGCAACCTTTATCCTGGAGGAGTTGGGCTCCAGATAGTAAAAAACCTCTCCAGCCTGGGAGGAACGCTTGAGCTGATAGCCCAAAAAGGCCAAGAATGAGCACCAGTTGTCGTAGTGCTCCTCCAGGAACCTGTACTCCCCAATCAGCTGGGAGTCGATGTTCTGTCCTGCCTGCAGGCGGTGAATAACCCTCCTGGAGAGATTGTCGTTCTCCAGAAGGACCTCTATCTCCAGACCCATATACTCTTCAAGCATGGCTGAGCAAATCCCCTTGCTTTTTCAGCAGCACCGGCTCCAGATAGAAGCTGCCCATATCAGTCCAGGTCCTGCTGTCAGCCTCGTCCAGGAGCACTGCAGGGGACCAGTAGGGCATATCCTGGAGCAGGAACCACAGCCCCTGCAGGATCTCCTGCTTTTGCCCTGCAGTCCTGGCCAGCAGGGCCTGCAGCCACTGCCCCAGCTCCAGGCAAGTGCTGCCTGCAGCCTGCCACTCCTGCCTGGCCAGATCCAGGAAGTCCTGCTTCCAGGCCACTTGGCGCTGCCTGATCTCTGCGGGCACATAATCCTCCAGGGCTTTGAGCTTGTCCAGGCTTAACCGCACCGGCTTTTTCTGTTCCTGTCTGCTCCAGTTCAGGCTGATCCTGGGCAGGGCAGGCTGCTCGTTCAGGGGCAGATTGAGCTCTGAATGCAGGGCATGGGCCAGGATCTCCTGCTGCCTGCGCATCAGCCTGTCCCGGTAGGACAGGGAGCCTATCAGGCTTTGATAGGAAACGCATTCATGGATGAAGTTGATCAGATGGGCCAGCATTTGCTCGATGCGCTGCCTGAGGCCGTCCAAAAAGTCCAGGCAAAGCTCCACATCACCTGCTAGATGTGCGGTGGAGGCCTTTCCCCGGCACTCGTACAACAGATCGTACAAGGGATAGAAAGGGGAGCCGGTCTGCAGGGTCTGCAGCAGCTCCTCCAGATGCTGCCTGCTGCTTTGGATGGTCTGCACCGCCATTTCAAAGGCCTGATCGTCCTGGCCTGAGCCCAGCTCCTTGACCTTGGCCTCCTGCTCCAGGATGGACTCCTCGATGCTCTGCAGCTTGTACTCCATGCTCTCAGCTACTGAGCTTAAGAATACGTGTCGGATAAAGGCTTCCAGCTCCTGGATGTTGCCGGATTCCAAATGGCTGTGCAGGATGCTGTAGGCGTGATTGATATGGGTGGAGAGCTCGTCGCTTTCCAGGTTGATCTCTGCCATCAAATCCTCGGCCAGCCCCCGGCCCAGGCGGGTCAGGCACAGGGTGTCCCTGCCAGAGCTGGTGATGGATCTGCGCAGCAATCGGTACTGCAAGAGCCTCTCCAGGGCGGCGGAGCTGGAGACCGCATCCTGCAGATCCAGGGTCTTTACTGCCTGATCGATCTGCCAGATCAGCTCCCTTTCCGGGATATCCTTCTGTCTGGTGCTCTTCTCCCAGAAGTACAGCCAGCCCACAAACACCAGATCATGGGAGCCGAGCTTCAGGCCTGCCGGGAACTTGCCCAGCATTTCCCTGAGCTGGAAAGTGAAGTCTTTTTCTGGGCTTTGCTGCTGCATGCTTTAAAATTGCTCACAAGACCTTGCGCTGGATATTGTCCGCGCTTTGCTCCTCGAATTCGCCCATATTGTAGACCCGGATCTTGGTGCTGCGCGGAAATTCCTTCTTGAGCAGGACCTTGAGCAGCTTCCTGAGCTTCTTGAGGCTGACATCCTCGAAGCGCTCCTGGAAATATCCCCTTTCCAGCACCAGAAATCGGTCCTCGGCCTTTTTCACAAACAGCACATAACGGTTGCGCTTGTAGGTCCGAACATCCAGGTAGTGCCCCTGAGGCAGGTTTTCAAGCCTCTCCAGCACTGCAGGGATAATATTCGCCTTGTCGATCATGGGGCAGCAAAAAATACAATAATTGGCAACAGCTCTTGTCCTGCGCAAGGGATTGAAGCCAGGAGCTCAGCATTCAGGCTCAAGGTCCTGCCCTTCCGGCATCCTCGAGGAATGGTGCTCCACAATCATCCATTGCTGGCCGCTCCAGCGGTAGACAAAGCTGAACCTGGCCTGCACCCAGGAGGCGTCCTGGAAAGTAAAGGCGTAGACACCGGAGTTGATGGCTATCTGGCCAAAGGTGCGGATATTCTCCTCTTGCACTGTTCCCCTGGGCTTTTGGGCCAGGAAATGAACAAAGTAGTCCTGAATTTCCTCCCGGTTATGCCTGACCTGGTTGGAAACAGTGGGCAAAAGGATGCTGCTTTGCTCATACAAAAGCGCAACCTGTCCAGGATCACCAGTTTCAAGGGCTTCAAACCACTGCTGTAAAAGGCGGGAAATCTCTTCCTGGCTCATTTGCTCACCAGTTGTTGCTTTTTGGCTTTTGGCAAATCTACGCGAGATGTCTCTTTGTTAAAAAAAGTAAGACATGACCTTACGGTCTCGATCTCTCTTTTAAGCCTTTATCTGTTTTCTCTATTGCCTATAAGGCTTTTGATTGCTTCAATCGCCATATCCTGGTCAATATCATCACCGAGATCCAGAATTTCTGCTGCTGAGAATTGCTCGCAGGCCCTGCAGTTAAAATCAAAGCGCTTTTTGTGGATGAGATGGCCGCAATTGGTGAAATCAAGCTCCAGAATCTCATCCACATAAGGCTCCAGCTCTGGGTCCAGCAGACAGATGCCCATCTCAGTGGGGCCATCCCTGTCCGGAAAGCAGTGGTTGCAGTCCACACACATTGCCTCTGGATTTTGGCTCACAACAATCCTCCTGGCCAGCATCAGGCCTGGTTGTTGGTCTCATTTTCGCAAATCAAGCAAAGAGCTTCAGCCGCTTCAACAGCATTGAAAAGATCCCTTTGTCTGTGGGCTATTCAGGACTCGCACATGAAAGACCTCAATCCCCAGGCCTGTCTGTTACAGGGGAGGACAAGGCACCTATACTGTCGTTATACAGGCTGCCAAGGTACAACTTGGACTCAACTTCCTTGGCTGAGGTTACTGCAAACATTTTTTTCCCTCCAGGATCCTGGAAGGAACCCAGGATTTCCCCCTGACTATTCAGCTCAGCAACAAAGCCATAGGGCTCAGGATCGGGCCACAGACCTTGGGGTAGCTTGGAAAGGACACTTTTCAGCAAAGGATAAGGATGTAGGTTATCCACCCATTTGTTTCTTTTGGTAAAAAAAGCTAGCCAAAAACGGTTATCCTCGGTGCTGTCGATATTATCCGGGAATCCTGGCAAATTCTTCATAAACACTTCGCTAATGCCTGCTTGGGGACCTTTAAGCCAGTACCTTATTATGCGGTAGCGATACGTTTCATTAACCAGTACAAAATCCTCTTCAGCTGATAAAGCCACACCATTGGCAAAATAAAGATCCTGCATCAATGTCTTGGTCTTGCCTGTTCCTGGATCGTAGCGCAACAGCCTGCCGTGGGGCCTGGCTTCCAGCATATCCAGAATATATTCAGGCTGGCGGAATTTTCTACTGGCATCTGTGAAGTAAATTGTTCCATCAGAAGCCACATCCAGATCATCTGTAAATCCAAAGGGCTGGTCCTGCGAACCTGTGCTCAGCACTTGCACCTGGCCCTGAGAGTCTACTGAGAGAAGTCCTTTCCAGGCATCAGCAACAATCAGATTGCCATCTGGGGCAAACTCCATTCCTAGGGGCCTGCCCCCTGTCTCAGCAAATGTCTCCACTGTGCCACTACCTGTGCTTCTGCGAATCAATCCCGTAGCAGTGCCCGCATACACTCTGCCCTTTTCATCCACTGCTATATCTTCTGGGCCTTCAAATTCTCCGGCCCCCATATGCTCAGCCTTGCGCAGCACTGTGTTCGGCTCCAGCACTCCTGTCATCTCAGGAGGCTCAGGAGGTTCATATCCAACCGGATCTATAGGCGCAGGCCATAGAATGAGATACAAGGCCACGACCGCAACAAGAACAGCAAAACTCAATCCAATATATCTCATATGTCATGCCATATCACGGCCTTGTTCATTGTCAAAACAAGCTAGTCGTGGAGAACATCTCAAGCCTGTACATAGCCCGATAGGGCCCTGAAAAATCTCTCTGCAAATGTCGCTGTGTCACAAAGAGCATTGTTAACACGCATGCCGGGCTTAAACAGCTTTTCTAGCTCAGGCTTATTAGATGAAATTTATACACATGGTCAATGCTAGTCTCGAAGAGCGCCTTGTTGAGGATTGCCCCCTAGTCAAAATATTGAGTCTCATCAAATCCAGGCCGAATAAAATCCCTGGCCTCGGGGAAAACTGCTTCCACTTTTCTGCGCAGGCGCTCCAGCAGGAGCATTATTTCAGACAGTTCCTGCCGGCCTTCCTGCATATGCTCATACACCACTCCCCAAGCTGCCAGGGAACGGTCAATACAGATCAATGCCACCTTGGCAGAGCCTGCTGCATCCTGATCATAGCTCCCAGGAGCCTCCTGCTCTGTTTCGGCCTTGCCCTGCAGGGCCCGCATGATCTTGGCCTGGATCAAAAAAAGATACCTGCACAGGATCTCCTGGGCTTCCTGCAGCCTGGGAGTCCGGCTGGCCGGCGAGGTACCTGGGATCTGCACCAGTGCGTCAGAATCAAAGCATTCCCAGCTATCCAGCCAGTCTTTGGCTTTCCAGAGGTATTTCTCCCCCAAGATGCTGCAGATATGCTCTTTAGCCTTTTCGAAGTCCCGGTCTTCAACATTCTCCTGATCTTCGAACGCTGCATCCAGATCAATATGCATTTCCAGGGCCAGATCATAGAGCAGGCTTTGAGTAAGCTCCAACATTTCGGACATCGATTCCCAGAATGCAGCATTGTCCAAATCCGCTGACTCTTGATCCTGGAAAAACTCCTGCTCCATGGCGAAGTTCATGCATCTGGCGCTAAAGGCGCACTTCTCGCACCACCGGTCGCAATAATTGTAGATCCCTGGAATAAAGGCCGGATTCTTGGCCAGTTCCTTGATCCGTTTCTTATCCATTCTGCTTGCTCCTGGTTTTGTCCGCACTTTTTCATTGGATTACCGCATAGTGCCTGGGCCTGCAAAGCCCCTGCATTGAGGCAAACCACACTACCCTTTTTGCAGTGCAGGCCCAGAGAGAATTTGACCGGATCTGCTGAGGCGCGTTTTCTTGAAATTAACCTCATAAGCCTCCATCATATACCTCCTTGCATACTCATTTCCAGCCCCTTGCACAGAATCGCGCGGCAGGCCAAAGCAGCCTTGTTTGTCATAGCGGCAGGTAATAGGGTATGCGTCTTTTTCCAGAGCCTACTGCGGAAACACCGTTTCTTCAACCTTGAGTCACAAGATAGCCCAGATGATGGATAATCAGAGCATCTGCAGGAGCCTCGTCAACTGGTTCTCACAGTGCAGGCGGGATCTGCCATGGAGGCGTGAGCCCACCCCGTACCGGGTCTGGATCTCGGAAATCATGCTCCAGCAAACCCAGATCGAGCGGGTGATCCCTTTTTTCACTACCTGGATGCAGCGACTGCCTACGGTCCAGGATACAGCTGAGGCGGACCGGGAAACCTTGTTCAAGTTGTGGGAGGGCCTTGGATACTACCGACGGGTGATCAATATCCATCGTACAGCAGGGATTCTCAAGGAAAAGCACGGCAGCTCCCTGCCCGTGGACCACCCCATCTTGCTGACCCTTCCAGGAATCGGTCCCTATACCGCTGGCGCGATCATGAGCCTGGCCTTCAACAAGCCCTATCCTGCGGTGGACGCCAATGTCCAGCGTCTCCTCTGCCGCGTCTTGGATATTGGGGAGCCAGTCACTAAAACAACTGTCCAAAAAAGGCTGCACCAGGCTGCGGCTGCCTTGATTCTTCCGGAACATGCCCGGGAGGTAAACCAGGCCCTGATGGAATGTGGGGCCTTAATCTGTATGCCCCGAAGCCCTCGCTGCGAACAATGCCCAATGAGCCAGGCCTGTCTGGCCCGAAGGCGCGGGGTTGTGGAACAACGGCCGCTTAAGGCCAAGCCCCGAAAGATGACTCATCTGGAAACCGTGGTGGGGATCCTGGTCCGCGAAGGGCGGATCCTGGTCCAGAAACGGCCTGAAACAGGGCTCATGCCTGGCTTGTGGGAGTTTCCCGGAGGCAAGCTCCAGCAGGGCGAAACCCCGCAACAGGGGCTACAAAGGGAGATCCAGGAGGAGCTTGGCGTTGATGTCCAGGTAGGGGAGATTTTGGCCACGGTCCGGCACAGCTATAGTTCCTTCCGGGTGCGACTGCAGGCCTATTTCTGCACTCCAGTCTCCAACAAGGAGCAATTGCGTCCCCAGGCTGCAGAAGAGCTCTATTGGGCGGCCCCGCACGAGCTGCCGGGCTTCTCTTTCCCTGCAGCCAACCGCCGCTTGGTGGCCCTGCTGACAAGGCTCGATCCTGGAGAGCTGAATAAGCGCCTGCCCCAGCAGCTGATCTAGACGGCATGGAACGAGACCCAGCCGCTCATACGTTGTGGCGTTCAGTTGCCTGTCTCAGGAACAAGGCCAAAGCTGTATTTGGTGGAAGGGAAAATTTTTGGGCGTTCTGGGGATAGGCCCAAACATGAAACGAGTCTCTTAGAGCGCCTGACAAGAAAAGCAGGGTCTCAATAATGAGGCCCTGCTTTGGGGATCTCAGCCTACTTTTTTATTCTTCCTGCCAGGAAATTGCTTCTTCCGGGCACGTATCAATAGCTTCCTCCACGCAGTCAGCGCCTTCTGGTTTAATGACCTCGGCTAGCTCGGTTTCCTCGTTCAGGGAAAAAACCTCGGGACAGATTTCCTCACAGCTGCCACACCCGCTGCAGGCATCTTCGTCAACATAAACGATCTGAGCCATAACGCCCTCCTTTTTCCTGCTTAAAGATTTCTCTTCAATGGCAATTCCTTCAGGTTCCCAGAGAACAAAAAGGTTGCCGCACCATTTCTATACTGCTGTACTTCTTTCGAGCCTGATCATCTTTTGCTTTTGTGGTGCATATATTCATGATTCGATCTATATTTTCTCTATTCAGTGCATTTCAAAAGTCAATAGGCATTCTTGACCCAGGCCAAGAAAAATAGCTGATAATGGATGCGAACCTGCTCAGGCAGCTTGAAGCTCAGTGGATCTCTGCATGGTATTCCTGCAGGGATTTTCTAGTAGCCTGCTGGTTCAGCTTGGCATCTATGCCCTCGGCTGCTGCTACCGCAGCTGCTACCGTGGTAATGTACGGAACGTTGTGCTGGATCGCGGACTTGCGAATATAGGAGTCGTCTGTAACACTTAGCTTGCCTGCAGGGGTGTTGACGATCAATTGGATCTCTTTGTTCTTGATTGCATCCACAATATTGGGTCTGCCCTGGTGCATTTTCAAGATCGGCTCGCTCTCTATCCCGTGCTTTTGAAGGAAATTGTGAGTACCCTCGGTGCTAAGCAGCTTGAAGCCCAACTCGGCGAAATGCCTGGCTGCCTGGGCTAGCTTTTCATCCCGGTCCCGCTCGCAGACTGTTATCAGCACCGCCCCTTTTGTGGGCAGGGTGGATTTGGCCGCCTTCTGGGCCTTGTAAAAGGCCAGGCCGTAGGAGGAGTCCAGGCCTAGGACCTCGCCTGTGGAGCGCATCTCAGGCCCGATGACCGGGTCGACTTCCGGGAACATGGAAAAAGGGAAGACCGCCTCCTTGACCCCGAAGTAGGGCATGTTGGTGATGCTCAGCCCCAAGTCCCCCAGCTTCTTGCCGAGCATAATCCTGGTAGCAATCTTGGCCATGGGGATCCCGCAGACCTTGGAGACTATGGGTACGGTCCTGGAAGCCCTGGGATTAGCCTCCAGGACATAGACCCTATCCTTCCAGATGGCGTACTGCATGTTCATGAGCCCGATGACCTTGAGCTCCTTGGCAATCTTTTTGGTATGTTCGTAAATGGTCTGCAAGTGCTTTTCAGGTATGTTCACAGGGGGGATCACGCAGGCAGAGTCCCCGGAGTGTACACCGGCCTGTTCAATATGCTCCATGACTGCAGGCACAAAGGCGTCCACTCCGTCGGCAATCGCGTCTGCCTCAGCAATGACCTTGACCCCGTATTTGTCCAGAACTCCGGCCTGGTACAGCTCCGAGGACAGATTCAGCCCGGATTGACCTCCCAGGTTCGGAAGCAGGGCATCCGGCCGTTCTTTGGCAATGATTCTTTCCAGAGAGTCTGCGCTCAAGGGCTCGATGTAGGTGGCATCAGCCATGCCCGGGTCAGTCATGATCGTGGCCGGGTTGGAGTTGACCAGGACAATTGTGTATCCTAGCTCCCGAAGAGCCTTGCAGGCCTGGGTGCCGGAATAGTCAAACTCACAGGCCTGTCCGATCACAATCGGTCCTGAACCAATAATCATCACCTTGCTGATATCTGTCCTCCAGGCCTGTCAACTTATGTATAAGTAAATGTCTACTTCGTTTCCCTTCAGCAAATGTCCACATCCAACAACAATACCTAAGAATGCATCACTGACAAAACCGGAAGATTAAGTCCCCATGCCACATGCAAAGCGCTAAACAAATACCTGTCTATAATTACCACTCCATGGATTCGCGTCTAGCACTCCAAAGTTCTGGATTCATAATCCGCAGATGATCATTTTCCAAAATCGCTACTACTTCTCCAAAGTCTTCAGGCTGTCCAGGCTGCAATTCTGACTCATGCTGAGAAAAATCTCCAGCATAAAGAAAATCAGCAAATGTCTTGGGAGTAGCTACCAGTACAGTTTTTTCCGGGACAACAATATAATCAACATCTTTATCTTTGTTGTACACAAAATAGGTTTTTAGCATAGCATTCTCCTGAATTTTAAATCCATTCAACTTTTGGGACACAAGTTACATGCTGATAAATAAACAACGCATTGAAATCTGAGAGTCATTTTGATTGCAGGACCTTGTCTCCTTGTCTCAAATGTTGTTATCAAGCACCTCAACTACCTGGACGGTAACCTGCCCACTGGAGCCAGATAGATAGCAAATTCATCATGGCCATCCAGTCCCAGAAGCCCATCCATTGCTTCCTGATCATAGGCTGCCACAGCACAGGTCCCCCCGCCAATGGCTTCGCAGGCCAAATAGAGATTCTGACAGACATGGCCGACATCCATAAGAATCGTTCGATAGGCGTTGGGTCCATAGCGCCATTCCATGCGATAGGGCAGGCAGGACCAGATAAAAGTTACTGCGCCAGCGGCTATAAATCGCTGACCAAATGCAGCCTTGGACAACTCATGCTCGGCTCTGGGCATCTCTTTGATAAAAAGCAGCTCATTATTCAGAGGCAGAAAACGATACAGTCCAGGGCTTAATTTTTCTACGTTGTGGACCACGAGGTAGGTTTCAAAGCTGTGTCTCGCCCCGGCAGAAGGCACAGTCCTGAAATTGGCTGCCCCACCCTCCGCACTGCGTAAGCCTTGAGTGGCCCACAGCAGAAAGGAAAGTTCCTCAAATAAAAGGGGATCCTGCGCATATTTTCTTCTGCTTTTGCGGTTGGCAATAATCTGATCCAACCTGAGGTCCCTGACAACTTCCTGCCACTGATCAGCCTCAGCAAGGGCTATCCGAGGAGCGCCAGGATCAAAAGTCTTCTGAGGCTCTGGCATTGGCCTGCCCAAGTTCTGGTCAGTTCTGGAAAAATCTGTTCTTTTGCGCAGGGAATCCTTTAAAAAATCCCGGTTGATCCGGTAATCATCTTCAGACATACATGCCTCCACTTGGTTTGCACAACAAGGCGATCTGCGCAATTGCACGCATCCAGGATCACCTCAAAAATGAATGCCCACGATCAATTTTGTCCCGCTGTAGCCATACAGAGCACTGGGAAAGCGAGTCAGGCTCAAGGCCGAAATACATACCTCGGTTTGGGCAAGCATGTGTAGGGCTCATAGCCTGGGAACACCTCCTGGCAGTGGCCTGGCAGGCTAGCTGCTGCTGCAGACAGCTTGCAAAAGCCTCTTTGTCCCTTCAGACGACAGTCCCAGGTCTTTGATCTCAGTCTTGAGCTGCGCACATCCGCCATGGCCTGCCAGGTAGCCGTTGATCCGGGCCGCAGCTGTGGAATCCACAAACCTTTCAGAGCTGGGGTACATGCGCTGGAAATCTTGCATAACTGCCCGGGATTGTCGCAGGATATACTTCTGGTGATAATCTTCAGCCCTGGTAAACCCTGTGTAAGGCAGGACGCTGGTCTGTATCCCTGCATTTATTTCAGCTTCAATGCCCTCCAGGCTTTTTTCAATCGCTTCTTTTTGCTCGGAGTTATGATAGAAGACTGCTGCCATGTACTGCCTGGATCGTGCAGACTTTTCCGGGTTATGGCTTGCCCAGAAGACCTCCAGGAGCTCGAGGTAGGACACCACGCCAGGGTCGTAGTCTACCTGCAATGTCTCAGTATGATCCCCAAGATCATGATAGGTAGGGTTCGACTTTTTCCCGCCTGAATAGCCTACACGGGTTCTGACAACTCCAGGGATGCTCCCGAACCGGGAGTCGGGTCCCCAGAATCAGCCCAGCGCAAAAGTGGCAGTCTCGGTATTGGCTGGCACCTCTTCGTCCAATGGCGGGATCTGGTCCTGTGCTGCGGGTCGTGAACTGGCAAAAAGCATTCCTCCATCCTCCTGTATAAAAGAGTGCACGGCAATAAGCATGAGAGTTAGGAAAAGACAGGTGGTGCAGATTCTAAACATAATATTTTAATAATAATCCTTACCAATATTGTTGTAAACCTTCGGGTCAGTCCAACATGCAGCTTGTCGTGACAGCTATTGTCGAACAATCTATCTCTGCTTCGGCCTTGCCCTGCAGGGCTCCGCATGATCTTGGCCTGGATCAAAAAAAGATACCTGCACAGGATCTCCTGGGCTTCCTGCAGCCTGGGAGTCCGGCTGGCCGGCGAGGTACCTGGGATCTGCACCAGTGCGTCAGAATCAAAGCATTCCCAGCTATCCAGCCAGTCTTTGGCTTTCCAGAGGTATTTCTCCCCCAAGATGCTGCAGATATGCTCTTTAGCCTTTTCGAAGTCCCGGTCTTCAACATTCTCCTGATCTTCGAACGCTGCATCCAGATCAATATGCATTTCCAGGGCCAGATCATAGAGCAGGCTTTGAGTAAGCTCCAACATTTCGGACATCGATTTCCAGAATGCAGCGCTGAAACCTCATGAGTTGCGAAATTCACCGTCATTGCGAGGATTCTTCAACGAATCAATCTCATGCTGCGACACGCCCTAAATAAGCTGCAGTGCATAGCGTTTTGACAAGTCTGCCAAAAACTGAGTCATGGTCTTTTTGCCGCATGAAAAAAAGGGGTTAAGCCCGCCGGCCTAACCCCTTGAAATGAATGGTCGGGAAGACTGGATTTGAACCAGCGGCCCCCTGCTCCCAAGGCAGGTGCGCTACCAGACTGCGCCACTTCCCGTGAAATTGTATCCTATTTTATTTTCAGCCTGTTGACAAGCCCCAATTCACAAGGTTCACTCCAGACCCCTGCCTGCGATATCTGCCCCGCAGCTGGCGCATTTGCCATTTTTCAAATTTTTGCTGCGCAGGCTAAACCCGCTGCGCTGGATAACCACCTCCCCGCAACCGGAACAATAAGTGCTCTCTGATTTGTGCAATGGCACATTGCCCAGGTAGACATAATTGAGGCCGGTTTTTTTGCCTATCTCATAGGCCTGCTCCAGGGTCTGCACAGGTGTGCCCTCCCGGTCCTGCATCTTATGCGCTGGATGGAAACGCGAGATGTGCCAGGGTACGTCCTGGCCAAGCTCTGAGGCTATGAAGCTGCTCAGTTGCTGCAGTTCCTGCCTGGAATCGTTGAGGCCGGGAATAATCAAGGTAGTAACTTCCAACCACCAGCCCATCTCCTTGATGGTCTTTAGGTTCTGCAGCACAGGCTTGAGCCTGGCCTGGCAGTAGTTCTTATAGAACTCATCATGAAAGGCTTTAAGATCCACATTTATGGCATCCACCACATCCTCCAGCTGCTGCAGGGCCTGCTGGCTCATAAAGCCGTTGCTGACCATGACATTGCGCAGCCCTTGCTCCTTGGCCAGGCGAGCTGTATCCTGGAGCAGCTCGAAGAATATCGTGGGCTCCGAATAGGTGTAGGAGATGCTTTTTGCCTGGTGGTGGCTGGCTGCCTGTACCAGATCTTCAGGCGTGACACGCTCTCCGTAAACCCGGCTTGTATGTTTGGGACCCTGGGATAGACTGCTGTTCTGGCAGAAATCGCAGGCCAAATTGCAGCCCATGGTGCCGATGGACAGGCTCAGGCTGCCTGGATAGAAGTGAAACAGGGGCTTTTTCTCTATGGGATCCAGATTGATGGCTGCCACCTGTTCATAGACCAGGGTCTGTAGCTCGCTGTCCTGGTTGACTCTGACCCCGCATTTGCCATACTCACCAGGCTCCAGCAGGCAAAAGTGATTGCAAAGCCTGCACTGGATCTTGCCCTCCTTGACCCTTTGCCATAGTCTTGCGCTATGCATAGCCTGTCCTGCCTGTTAGGCTCTGAATTTTCCTACTGCCATTAACACAAAAGCGACACGTACACTGACTCACATTGGCCTTGGTTCCGTCATCCCGGGCTTGACCCGGGCGTCATCATAGGTCCTGGATCATGTCCAGGTCAGGCTTGCTGCAGACGTCATCCTGAACTTGATTCAGGATCCAGTCCATTCTCTAGCTTCCGGAGCCTGCATCTGGGTCCGGGACAAGCTTCGTCTGAAATGACAGAAGTGGCATTATGGTTTTAAAATCTAAATAATTCCAGGTTCAGAGCCAGTCAACACTGATTAGCTCCTGGCTTAATATTTTTGCTTGAAATAAGCGGTTCAAAAAATTATACTGCTTTATTATCCAGCCTCAAGCAAGAAACAAGCTCTGCGGGAGAGCGGGTCTGGCACTACCCTGGGCTCCCCGCCTGGCAAATCTGCGGGTTAAACAAGGAGAAACAAATGCAAGAGCGCGGTTCGGCCTACAAGGATGCCGGGGTCAATCTGCAGGCTGCAAATACCCTGGTGCAGAGAATTAAGAAAATGGCAGCCAGCACCCATACCAAGGGTGTGATCACTGATATCGGCCTTTTTGCCGGGATGTTCAAGCTGGATGTGCAGGATATGAAGCATCCGGTGCTGGTTTCCTCCACAGATGGAGTAGGCACCAAGCTCAAGCTGGCTTTTGCCTTGGACCAGCACGACACAATAGGCATCGACCTGGTGGCTATGAATGTGAATGATATAGTGGTCCATGGAGCCCAGCCCCTGTTTTTTCTGGATTATCTGGCCTGCGGCAAGCTGGAGGTGGATCAGGCGGAACAGATAGTCAACGGGATTGTCCTGGGCTGCAAGCAGGCAGGATGCGCTCTTCTGGGCGGGGAGACAGCAGAGCTGCCTGGATTCTATCCTGATGGGGAATACGATCTTTCAGGCTTCAGTGTCGGTCTGGTGGATGATGCCAAGATCGTGGACGGCTCCAGCATCGGGGTGGGCAATAAGATTATAGGTCTGGCCTCCTCTGGTCTGCACTCCAACGGTTATTCCCTGGTGCACAAGCTCCTGCAGGAACAGGGTCTGGGACTGCAGGATATCCTACCCGGCACCAAGCAGGAAGTAGGCAATGTGCTCCTGGAGCCCACCAGGATATACGTGCGCACTGTTTTGAACCTGCTGCGGGATTTTGAAATCAAGGGCATGGTGCACATTACCGGAGGCGGATTCTACGACAACCTGCCCAGAATTCTGCCCAAGGGTGTCAAGGCCCAGCTGGAGCTTTATTCCTGGCCCAAAACCCATCTTTTGCAATGGCTGCAGCAAAGCGGGGACTTGAGCTGGGAGGAAATGCTGCAGATTTTCAACTGCGGCATTGGCCTGGTACTGATAGTCAGCCAAAAGGACTACGAGGACATCCTGATCCGCCTGCAGGGCCTCAAAGAAAAGGCCTGGGTCATTGGCGAGGTCATGTCCCGCAAGTCAGACCAGGAGCAGGTGGAAGTCCTTTTCTAGCGCTCGATGCAGCCCTCAGGTATGATGCGGTCAAAGCAGACCACCTGGCTGCCGTTTTCCATATTCACCAGCTTTACGCCCTGGGCAGATCGGCTGCAGATCCGGATATCGCTGACCCGAAAACGAATCATCTTATTTTCTGAGTTCAAAATGATCAGCTCGTCCTGATCATTAACCAGCATGGCCCCCAGCACAGACCCGGTTCTGGCAGACGGCTTCATATTGATGATGCCCTTGCCTCCCCTGGTCTGCAGCCGATACTGCTCCAAGGGCGTCCGCTTACCATAGCCCAGCTGGGTAACAGTCAACAAATGGCCCTTTTGTTGCTCTTGGACCTCCTCAGGCACGATCACCCCTGAAGCCACCTCATCCCCGGGGCGCAGGGCAATGCCTTTGACCCCTGCGGCAACCCTGCCCACAGGCCGCACATCCTGACAGGAAAAGCGAATGGCCCAACCTTGTCTGCTACAAAGCACTATCTGGGAGCTGCTGTCCACCTCCAGGACAGCTATCAACTCATCCCCTGACTTCAGGCTTACCGCGTTCAGCCCGTTGGAGCGCAGATTCCTATACTGTCTGACCTCTGTCTTCTTGACCATACCCTGCTTGCTGATGAACAGGAAATGGTTCTCCCAGGCGATATTCTTCTGTCCCAGCACAGTGGTTACAAATTCTTTTTGCTGCAGCTCCAGGAGATTGGAGATGTGCGTGCCTTTCGCCTTCCTGCTGCTTTCCGGAATTTGGTAGACTTTAAGATTCAGGACCCTGCCCTGATTGGTAAACAGGAACAGCATCTGATGGTTGGTGGCTGTGACCAGGGCCTGGACTAGATCAGAATTGGTCAGATTTGCTCCGGACAGACCCTTGCCTCCTCTTTTCTGCTGCTGGTAGCTGGCCAGGGGGGTCCGCTTGATATAGCCCTTCCTGGACAGGGTGATGACTACCTCCTCGTCCGGGATAAGGTCCTGGACGTCTATTTGATTGGGATCCTGGGGCAGGATTTCTGTAAGCCTGGGACTAGCGTACTTGGTCTTGAGCTCCTCCAGCTCGGAGCGAATAGCCTGGATCAGGACCTCATGGTTCTGGATAATACTCTTCAGGTACTCTATCTTCTTCAGAATTTCCTGGTATTCCTCCTGGATCTTAGAGCGCTCCATATTGGTCAAGCGCTGCAGGCGCATGTCCAATATGGCCTGGCTCTGGGTCGCGGACAGGCCGAACCTTTGCATCAGGCCTTGCTTGGCCTCATCCGGAGTGCTGGAGGCCCGGATCAGGCGTACCACTTCATCGATATTGTCCAGGGCTATGCGCAATCCTTCCAGGATATGGGCCCGCTGCTCTGCCTTACGCAGATCATATCTGGACCTCCTGAGCACCACCTCCTTCCTGTGCTCTATGAACAGCTCCAGGTATTCCTTGAGATTGAGCAGCTTGGGCCTGTTGTGCACCACCGCCAGGAAATTGATCCCGTAGGAGCTCTCCAGGGCAGTATATTTGTAGAGCTTGTTGGTAACGATCTCTGCCAGGGCGCCTTTCTTCAGATCTATGACCACCCGGATGCCGTTCCTGTCAGATTCGTCACGCAGGTCGCTGATACCTTCAATTTTACGTTCGTTAATCAGACTGGCGATTTTCTGCAGCAGATTGGCTTTATTCAGGGCATAGGGAATTTCCTTGATCACAAGGGATTCCTGGTTCCTGGACCTTTGCTCCACTTCTATGCTGGCCCTGACCCGCACGCTGCCTTTGCCGGTTTCGTAGGCCTCCTGCAGACCTTTGCTGCCGTACATAAACGCGCCTGTGGGGAAATCCGGCCCTTTTATGTACTGCATCAGCTCTTTGGTGCTGGCCTGTTCATTGTCCAGGAGCAAAAGCAGGGCATCCACCACTTCTCCCAGGTTGTGGGGAGGGATGTTGGTGGCCATGCCCACGGCTATGCCTGCGGCTCCGTTGACTAGCAGATTGGGTACCTTGGTGGGCAGCACCTCTGGTTCGTACAGGGTATTGTCATAGTTGATGCGGAAATTCACGGTCTCCTTCTCGATATCTGCCAGAAACTCACCTGCCAGCTTGGACATGCGGCTTTCTGTATACCGCATAGCTGCAGGGGCGTCCCCATCTATAGAGCCGAAATTGCCCTGGCCGTCCACCAGGGGCTCGCGCATATTGAAGTTTTGGGCCATACGCACCAGGGCGTCGTACACAGCAGCGTCCCCGTGGGGATGGTACTTACCTATCACATCTCCCACTATCCTGGCGGACTTCTTGTAGGGCCGGTTATAATAGTTGCCCAGATCGTGCATGGCGTAGAGTATCCTCCTGTGCACCGGCTTGAGCCCGTCCCGGACATCAGGGATGGCCCTGCCAATGATCACGCTGAGGGAATACTCCAGATAGGATTTTTTGATCTCTTCTTCTATGCTGACTGTTTTATCCACTGCCATTTTCCTTGTTCTCCAAAAAGGTATATATCATGCGGAATAAATTATCAGGATCGATCACGACAACGACCATGATGATAAAGGTTTGCAAGGCTCCTTTGCCCTCGCTATCGCTATCGTGGTCGTAATCGTAATCGATTCCACTGATCTCATCCGAATCACGATGGGAGCATTATTTTGTTATTACGCCTGATCTTAACCCCAAATGGGCTGCACATATCTAGCACGGGGCAACGCCCCTGGTGTTGGGCATGCCTCAAAACCGCACCCTGAAAGGGTGCTACATATTATATTCCGTCCTTGCAGGGCTGAAGGTAAGACGGTCCCTGGAATCCTTCTTACCCAGGGCGCTGCTCTGGGCTAGGTATATGCAGCCCTTTCAGGGCAAAGATTCCTCTTTATACGAAGAGCCTGCAAAAGGCCCACGCTGTCCACGCATGCCAGACTCAGTCCTGCCTAAATATCCAGCTCTTCCACTGCCAAGGCATTCTTCTCGATGAACTCCCGCCTGGGCTCTACGTTCTCGCCCATCAGTTTACGAAACAGGGCGTCAGCCTCTTCTGCCTCTTCTATCCTGACCTGCAGCAGATTGCGGTTCTCCTGATTCATGGTCGTGGACCACAGCTGCTCAGGATTCATTTCCCCCAGGCCCTTGTAGCGCTGGATAGTGATGCCCTTGTCCGCCTCCGAAAGCACATAGCTCAGCAGCTCGAAAGCCGAAGGGATCTCTTTTTCCTTGCCGTCCTTGTGGATCACTGTAAAGCTGAATTCAGGGCTTATTTCCCGAAGCTTCTGTACAATTCCCATAGACTGCTTGTAGAGCTTGGAGTTGAAGAACTCCACCCCCAGCCGGACCTGGCGGTTGTTCCTGTCCACAAAATGCACGAAATATCTGGTTACATCCTCCATCTCGGCTTGGGACAGGCTGAGCCTGAACCTCTGTTCCTGGATATAGGCCTGGAACTCATTGAAAATTTCGTCTTCTGATTCCGGACTGCTGAACACATGTGGGGTCAGTTGAGCAGGGTAGTGGACAATGGCCAGGAACAGCTCCTCCTGCAGACCGATGTTCATGGCCTCCTTGAGCTTGTCCTGCAGCCTGCTTATCAGCTGCAGAAGATCTACCAAGTCCTGGCCAGAATATTCTGCACCCCCCGGGACGTTGACCTTGAGCTCCTGGCTGATTCTCTGCAGCAGAAAATCCTTCAGCTCCTGCTCGTCAGCTATGAATTTCTCGAATTTGGACTTATGCACCCGATATAAGGGCGGTTGGGCTATGTACAGGTAACCGTCCTTGATCAGTTGCAAAAATTGCCTGTAGAAGAAGGTCAAAAGCAGGGTCCGGATATGGGCCCCGTCCACGTCCGCGTCTGTCATGATGATAATTTTGTGGTAGCGCAGCTTCTCCAGATCCAGGCCGTTTTCCCCCAGACCAGCACCCATGGCGGTGATCAGGTGCTGGATCTCCTTGTTTTCCAGCATCTTGTCCAACCTGGTCTTCTCCACATTCAAAATTTTGCCTCTCAGAGGCAAAATGGCCTGGCACTTGGGATCCCTGCCCTGCTTTGCAGATCCTCCGGCAGAGTCGCCCTCCACTATGAACAGCTCGCTCTGCTTGGGATCCTTGCTCTGACAGTCTGCCAGTTTGCCCGGCAGGGAGGAGTCGGACAAGGCGCTCTTCCTGCGCACTAGATCCTTGGCCTTGCGAGCCGCCTCTCTGGCCCGGGCGGTATCCACCACCCTCTCCACAATATCCTTGGCTTCCTTGGGGTGCTCCTGCAGATAGGTGTGCAGGTGCTCGCCCACCACATTGCTCACATGGGAAGATATTTCGCTGTTGCCCAGCTTGGTCTTGGTCTGGCCTTCGAACTGAGGATCAGGCAGCTTGACGCTGACCACAGCGCTAATGCCTTCCAGGACATCCTCGCCGGATATCTTCTGCTGCAATTTCTTAGGCAGCTCCGAGCTCTGGATATAAGCATTCAAATTCCTGGTCAGGGCATTCTTGAAGCCTGAGATATGGGTGCCGCCCTCCTTGGTGCGGATATTGTTAGCAAAGGAGTAGATGTTGCTCTTGAAGCTGGAATGGTACTGCAGGGCAAACTCAATTATGTTGTCCTCCACCTCCCCTTGGCCATAGATTATTTTGTGGATTGGGGACTCTGACTCATTTATGTGCTGGACAAATGATATCAGCCCTCCGTCAGACCTGAAGATCTGCTCCTGCTGTGTGCGATCGTCTCGAAGCTGGACCTCTATCCCGCTGTTCAGATAGGCCAGCTCTTCAAAGCGCTTGCTCAGGGTTTGATAATTGAGCACCAGATCTTCGAATATCTCTTCGTCCGGACGGAAATGGATGGTGGTCCCGGTCTTATCCGTCGCACCCAGCTCCTGCAGACCGCTCACTGGCACGCCCTGCTGATAGGTCTGGAAGTACTTCTTGCCATCCCGTCTGATGGTCACCTCCAGGAATTCTGCCAGGGCATTGACTACAGAGATGCCCACACCATGCAGGCCGCCTGAGACCTTGTAACTCTGGTTATCGAATTTGCCACCTGCGTGCAGCACAGTGAGCACGACTTCCACCGCGGGCCGGTTCTCTTTGGGGTGCAGATCAACAGGGATACCTCGGCCGTTGTCGGAAATAGTCAGACTGTTGTCCAGATGGATATGCACCTGGATGAGATCGCAGAACCCTGCCATGGCCTCGTCTATGCAGTTGTCAACCACTTCATAGACCAGATGATGCACACCATTGATGTCCGTGCTCCCGATATACATGGCAGGCCTTTTGCGCACCGCGCTCAGGCCTTCCAGAATAGTAATGCTCTGGGCATTATAGGCTGGTGTTTGCATAGCTAATAAACTTCTTCATCTGTGTAATAGGTTTCTTCTTGTATTTCCACAGGCATAATTATTACCATATAGTTTTTGTCATTTTCTCCAGTTATTCTGCAGGGTCCATTGGTCATGGTCAGCTCGAATCGAACATCCTGGGAATGGAAATGGTTCAGGACCTCTATCAAATTCTTGGTAGGAAATAGAATCTTTTCGATATCTCCCTGGTAGCTGACGGCTATGCTCTCAGTGGCTTCACCTGTTTCCTGGCCTTGACTATATATTATTAATTCGCTGTTATCAAATACAAAATATGAGCAGCGCTGGGTTTCTGTATTGAATATGGAGATCCTGTCCAAAGCAGAAAGAAGTTCTTCCTTGTTGATAGTCATTAGGGAATTCTCATCATTGAAGTAAGCAAAAAACATTTCGTATTCTGGAAAATAATCGTAATTAATAGGGAGGCTAAAGACTTCGTTTTTGTATTTGTTGGTGAAAAATATTCTCTTTTCATCCCTAGTGAAGAATATTTCCTCCATATCTAGCCATTTCTTTAGCTCTTGAAGATAGCTCTTGGCTATCAATATCCCGTTTTCTCCTAATAGCTCAAATATTTCCTGGTTCGTAAATTTCTGCATGGCAAACTGATGTCCATTCAGGCCGCAGACCTCCACATCTCCGGTATCTGGTATTGGAGTAAGTTTCATATTGTGCATCTGCTCCGAGGTGTCATCTGAGATACAGAATATAATCTTATCTATCAGCTCCCTTAGGTAGTCTCCGGACCACATCACCGCATTTTGCTCCGGGAACTCTCTAAAGTTTTGAAACCAAGTCGGGTCGTAGGTAGGTATCCGGTATTTGCGCTTGCCCTGCTCCAGGATCAGATTTTCGGTTTCGTTGTCTGTCCTCAGGCTGATTTCTCCAGCAGGTAATTTGCGGAATAAATCGAAGAAATGCCTACCCTGGACACCGATCAAGCCTGGATCCTGCACCTGGGCGGAATAGGTACCTGAAAATTCAAGCTTAGAGTCTGTGGACATGATTTTAAGGCTGTTCTCATGGGTCTGCAGCCATATGGTACGCAGAAAGGCCGCCCCGGTCTTGCTGGGAATGATCGCTGCTGCTTTTTGGAGTCCATCCACCACATTGTTCTTATTCAGCTTTAATTGCATATTGATTTCCTTTGTTGGAATTATTAGGGGCTTTCTTATGTATAAAAGTTTAATATCTTGTTCATATTATTTGTAAAAATGAATACCTTCTTGTGTACATTTCAGGAACATAAGGCAAAAGCCAGCTAGAGCTTGCAGCTAGAACAAACCTTATCTACATTTTTGCTCCAGGGTTTTTAACACGCTTTTCATTTCTTTGCTGTCCTTGCGCAACTTTTGAATCTTTTGACAGGAGTAAAGGACCGTGCTGTGATCCTTGTCGCCCAGGGTTTTGCCTATCTGGGCGTAGGTCTGGCCCAGCAGCCTGCGGCAGAGATACATGGCTGTCTGCCTGGCCAGCACAGTTTTCCTGTCCTGGTAGCCTGAGCTCAGCTGCTCCTGGCTCAGGCTGAAATGCTCTGCCACCAGGGAAATGATTTTCTGGTTGCTTAGCTGAGCTGGAGCAGACTGAATATCCCGGGGCAGTTTTTCTTGAAATGACTCCATGTCCAGGGAGCCCAGATTAAGGCTGTGCAGGCTGCTTTGACTGAGCAAATGCAGCACTGTTCTATAAAGGCTCTTGAAATCAGGATAATGCAAAGCCAGATAAAGGATCTGTTCCTGACTGAGGTTCAGCTTCCTGGCCTGGGTCTGGTTTTGCAGATACTGGGTGCGGATTTCCAGATCCGGGGCATGCACAGGGATCAGCAGTCCGGCCTCCAGCCTTGATTTTAGCTTGGACTGCATGAATTCCAGGGCCCTGATTTTGCCTCTGCAGGCAAAGATCATTTGTTTTTCCTGCTCCTGGAAGTTATCGAAAATGGAGGTTAGCTCAGGCTGCAAGTAGGTATAGAAATCAAGGTCATCAATGCTGTCTATTATGAGCAGGTCGAATTCAGAGACGTACTGGGGCAAGTATTTTCTGGACTGGAAATTCTTCTTGATCCTATGATCCAGCTCCTGCACATCAGTGAACAATATTTTGCTTTCTGGTTTTTTTGTGGCTACTGTGTTGGCTATAGCCTTCAGGAGGTGGGTCTTGCCTGAGCCCTTCCTGCCCAGCAATAAAAAAGGGTTGGATTTTATGCTGCTGTTGTGCGCCAGCTCGTATGCGGAGGTCACTGCCAGGTAGTTCTGGCTGTTATACAGGAAATTGGTAAAGCTGTAGTTGGTATCCGGGACATAGCTGGAAAATATATTCCTTCTTGCCTTAGAGGCAAAGGTTCTGCAGCGTATCTCCTGCACATACAGCAGATCCTGGGCAATAGTGCTGCGCAGGCCCTTTTTCAGCTTTTGCTCGAACCATTCCGCCAGGAAAAGGTGCGGGAAATATATGCATAAGACCCTGGATTCCTGTTCCAGCTCGAAATAAAGCGAGCTTAGCCAGTTGCTGGAAGGATTCCTTTCCTGGTTTGAGGCCAGCAGTTCCTGGATTTTGCCCCGGCAATACTCCGTTAGATTGAAGGGGCTTTGCTGCAAGGGATCTTCCTGGGGCTTATCTGGCGTCATGGGCTTACTGGCTTGTGGGCTGCAAAGGCAAGTGGGCAGCAGAACTGTTGATTAAAAAACGCAACTATTCTCTCCCTGATAACGCTGGAAAATTTAAGCGCACCTGCGAAAATCCCAGGACCCTGGGCAATAGTTAAAAAAATATTAGGCTGCAAAGGTCCAGTGAGCCTAAGCCACTGTCCGGACCAGCTCTGCTAGCTGGGGCAATACGTCCTGCACCGGGGCATCCAGCCTGACATCGCTGATATCCTGGTAGTGGGTCTGGCCCAGATTTATCTCGATGATGCTGCCGCCCTGGGACTTGACTTCCCTGGGCAGCATATTGGCCGGGGCTACTTCTCCCGAAGTGCCGGCAATTATCAACAGATCAGCGCATTTGATCATCTTGGTGCTTTGGGCCTGGGCCTGCTGGGGTATGGGCTCGCCGAAGAACACCACGTCCGGCCGGACCAAGCCCTGGCAGGAGCTGCAGGCCACCGGGATCTGCCTGGCTGAAAGCTCCCTGATCTCCTCTAATGAAGCATCCCTGGCGCAGCTGGCGCAGTAAAATCGCTGGAAGTTGCCGTGGTACTCCACTACAGTTTGGGATCCTGCCCTTTGATGCAGGTTGTCTATATTCTGGGTGATTATCCCTTTAAGCCAGCCCATTTGCTCCATCGTGGCCAGGGCCTGATGGGCAGGGTTGGGCTCTGCGCTGTCCAGCATCTGCAAAGTGTCCAGCATAAACTCCCAGACCCCCTTAGGATTCTTGGCCAGGGCCTGGGCTGTAGCCACCTGCATGGGGTCGTACTTGGACCAGATCCCGCCCGGGCTGCGGAAGTCAGGTATCCCGCTGGGCACAGAGATTCCAGCTCCAGTGAAGGCCAGCTGGTATCTGGATTTCCTCCAGAGATCTGCAGCCTGCTGGAGCACGAGCTGATTTGAGCCATGCATGATTAACTTCCTGGTGAATTTTGAGTTGGAGTACATGCTTCAGGACTTGCCAGGCATACTAGCAGGGAGTTAGCCTACTGACAAGGCCTGCTCAGGGTCCTGGTATTTCCAGTTCGTTACCCACACTTGATGCGGACCCTTTCCTTGCCCATTGTGGCAATTGTGGGCTATGTTCCGGTAGTTGCAAGCTGTGCACTGATTCGCAGAGAGCTTTTCCTGACATGAAAACAAAAGGAAAGAAAGATGTCCCAAATAATGCTCCTGGCTGTGCTGGGCATAGCAGTGGGTCTGGCTGCCTCTTTCACAGGGCTTGGAGGGGGGTTTATCATGGTCCCCCTGCTGCTCCTTATGGGCTACAGCGCTCAGAAGTCAGTGGGCACCTCCTTTGCTGCCATACTGATCATCTCCATCTCAGCGCTGGTAGCCCATAACAAGCTCGCCAATATAGATTATAAGGCTGGCCTGGCCCTGGGCCTGGGCGGGGTGATAGGGGCCCAGATAGGGGCCAGGCTCCTGGAGCAGGTCTCCACAGCTGGATTCAAGAGGATATTCGCCTTCGTGCTCCTGGCCCTGGCCTTTTATCTGCTGTTCAAGAAATGATTGCTATGCCTTCAGGCCCAGACCCAGGGCACAACAAAGCAAGGGCCTAGTTATCCAGGCTGGCGTATTCCTGGATATTTTCCTTGTATTTTTCAATGCCGTTGGCCACGCCCCAGGCTACCCTTTTTAGGTAGGTATAGGACTGCAGATTCTCGCGGTCCGTGGGATTTGTAATGTACCCCAGCTCCAGCAGCACGGCAGGCATCTTGGCCCCCATGAGCACATAGAATGGAGCCCTGCGCACCCCATTGTCGCTCAGGCTGTAAAACTGCTGGCTGTAATCGATGGCAGAGGTCAGGACCTCATCAGCCAAGTTTCTGGATTCCTTGATCTTGGAGTTGAGCATCAGATCGGTAAGGATCATCTGCAGGTCGCTGATCTTGTTCTCTGAAACTGCGTTTTCCCTGGCAGCCACCCGAACCGAGTCTTCGTTTTGGGCCAGGTTCAGGTAGTAGATTTCGAACCCGCTTACCTTGGAGCTCTTGTGAGCATTAGAATGCACCGAGAGGAACAAGTCTGCTTTTTTTGAGTTTGCTAAAGCTGTGCGCTCTTCCAGGGGCAGGAACGTGTCCCCTTCCCTGGTGTACTTGACCTGAAATCCCCGTTCCTGCAGAACTTCTCCCAAGATCTTGGCAAAGCGCAGGGTGATGTCTTTTTCATAGATACCGCCGGCTACTGCTCCAGGATCCTTGCCTCCATGTCCGGCATCTATCATCACGGTTTGGATACCCAGGCCGAGCTGCTCCACTAGACTGTCTGTCATGGCCTTGCTTTGATCGTCCAGAGTAAAGCCCTGGGGCACCTCAACCGCAGCCAAGGATTTTTGATCCTGCTTGCGGCTGTCAGCATGCAGATCCAGGACTACCCGGAATGGCTCCTGCAGGGAAAATACCCGGTAGTCCTCCAGACTATCAATATCCAGTACTATCCTGAATTTGCCCTCCTGCCGCCTTGCGCTACGTACCTTCTGGACCATGCTGTCCTGGAAGCTTAGCTCCTGCTCAATGTCCTGATCCAGTTCCACCTGATCCAGATCCACCACCAGCCTGTGTGGCTTGTCCGCGTCAGGATTCGGCTCAAGCAAGAAGTGCTCGAACTCTGCTTCCCTTTCCAGGTCCAGGACCACTCTGGTGTAATCCTGGCTGCTCCAATGCCTGATGTCCTTCAGTACAGCCTGCTGGACTGTTTGCTGTTTGCCCTTTTCTGCCTGCTTCCTAGCCTCTTCCTGCAGACTTTCCTGTTCCTCATCAGGGGAGATGCCCACCTGCTGCATGAACTCCCGGTCCAGCTCCTTGAGCATTTCCTTGGCCTCAGGGAGCTTATCCCCTTCCGGATAGTTGTGTGCGATGGACAACAGCTCCAGATAGGCCTGCTCAGGGTTGTTCAGCCTGTCCAGCTGGATCTTGGCCTGATAGAGCTTGGCGTCGTCAGCCCAGCTGTGGGAGGGAAACTTGCGCACCATCTGCTGGAAGTACTCCACGGCTTTCTGGAAATGTTTCTCCAGGAAGGATCGCTTGCCCAGCTCCTGATAGGTGCGGCCCAAGTAGTACAGGGACTTGGGCGCGTAGGAGCCCTGGGGGTCTGCCTGGTATGCGGATTCGAATCTATCCCGGATCCCCATCCAATGGGAGCGGTACTTGGCCTTTTCCTGGTCCTCCAAAAGATCGTGGAATTCCTGCCAGCCTTTTTGAAAGTCCTGGGCCGGCCCGGCCCAGGACTGACTGGCCCAGGCAAAGAGCACAGAAGCTGTCAGGCAGCAGATGAAAAGGAGGCTGAGCCTGTTGGTCATCTTGCAGGTCCTATTCCACGGTCACGCTTTTGGCCAGATTTCTGGGCTGATCCACGTCCTTGCCCAGGAAGACAGCCATTTGATAAGCAAAAAGCTGCAGAGCGGGCAGGATCAAAAAACTGTTCAAGGGGCCCCAGAGTTTGGGCAGCTCCCATCTTGCCCCTTGGCTGAACTGCACCCCGGGATTGGTGAGGCAGATAACCGGACCTCCCCTGGCCCGAACCTCTTCCAGATTGGAGATCAGCTTGGGCAAAAGCTCGTCCTCCTCAGCCAGGGCCAAGGTGGGGAAATCCTGATCTATCAGGGCGATGGGGCCGTGCTTCATCTCCCCTGCAGCATAGCCTTCCGCATGTATATAGGAAATCTCCTTCAGTTTCAAAGCCCCCTCCAAGGCAAGGGGATAGTTCAGTCCCCGGCCCAGGAAGAAAAAGCTGCGGGCCTTGCTGTAGCTGGAAGACAGCTGCTGGGCCTTGTCCTGCATTACCTGCAGCTCTGCCTCTAAGATACTGGGCAGGGTTTGCAGCTCCTGCAGGGCATGCTGCAGGAAATCCTGCTCCAGGGTGGCTTTTTTCTGGGCCCAGTAAAAAGTCAGAAGCAGCAAGACCACCATCTGGCTGCACATGGCCTTGGTGGAAGCCACGCTTATCTCCGGACCGGCCTGGGTAAAGAGCACCGCGTTCGACTCCCTGGCTACAGAGGAGCCCAGCACATTGCAGATACCCAGAACCGGTACCCGCTTTTCCTGGGCCAGACGCAGCCCAGCCAGGGTGTCAGCGGTTTCCCCGGACTGGCTGATGACTAGGCAAAGATCCCCGGATTCCAGGATGGGCTCCCGGTACCTGAACTCAGAGGCCAGATCCAGCTGCACCGGGATCCTGGCCCAGCGCTCCAGGAGGTACTTGGCCCACATCCCGGCATGGAAGGATGTTCCGCAGGCCACGATATGGATCTTTTCAGGCACCTGCAGATTCTCTATCTCCGGCAGCGTGACCTGGGATACACCCTGGCTGATCCTGCCTGTCAGGCAATCCTGGATGACCTGTGGCTGCTCGCAGATTTCCTTTTGCATGAAGTGCTTGTAGCCTGACTTTTGGGCTGCCTGGATATCCCAGGAAATGTGCTGAGGCGTTTTCTGCACTGGCTCAAGGTCAGAGCAGGACAAGACCTGCCAGGAATCTGAGCTGATATGTACCAGCTCCTGATCTTCCAGGAAGACCACCTCCCTGGTGTAGGGCAGAAATGCAGGGATGTCCGAGGCCAGGAAGTTTTCCCCTACCCCCAGGCCCAATATCAGGGGGCTGGAGTGTCTGGCAGCCCAGATCTCCCTGGGGCTGTCCAGGTTGATCAGGGCCAGGGCATAGGAGCCCTGGACCTGGTGCAGGGCATGGCTCAGGGCCTGGGGAATATCCTGGTTCTGCTTCAGGCTGTGGCTGATCAGGTGCACCAGGACCTCTGTGTCTGTCTGGGACTCGAACATGTAGCCCAGGCCCTCCAGCCAGGAGCGCAGCATCTGGTAATTTTCGATTATCCCATTGTGTACCAAGGCCAATTTTCCTGAATTGTCCTGGTGGGGATGGGCGTTTTGCTCAGTGGGCAGTCCGTGGGTGGCCCATCTGGTGTGCCCCACTGCAGAGGTGGCATGGAAGGCCGCGCATTGGCTGATCCTGTCCTCCAGCTGACTCAGCTTGCCCTGGGACTTGATGATCTGCAGTCTGCCCCCTTCGGCAAAGGCCAGGCCTGCAGAATCGTAGCCCCGATATTCCAGCCTCTTGAGCCCGTCCAGAATTACCGGCAGGGCAGGTCTATGCCCGGAATAAGCTATAATGCCGCACATCTATTATTCTCCTAATGGATGCTTCATGTTTTTATATATCAGCTTGATTTTATTCTTAAAACCGTGGTATCTGTTCAGGGGGTGGTAACAGTGTGGATATAACCCGTCATTGCGAGGAGTCTTCAATCGCAGCAATCTCATTTTGCGACACACCCACGAAGGAGATAATTAAAGCCTGCATCATGATAGCTTTTGCAGAAATTCCGGCAGTTTGCTCACGAAATCCTCCAGAGCCCGGCCGCGGTGGCTACGGCTGTTCTTTTCCTCCCGGTCCATCTCTGCTGCTGTTTTGCCGAGCTCTGGGTCCTCGAAAAGGGGATCATAGCCGAAGCCCTTGCTGCCTCTGGGCTGCAGGGCGATTCTGCCCTCCCAGGCTCCCTGGCTCAGTAAGTATTGGCCGTCAGGAGCCCAGAGGGCCAGGACACTAACGAATCTGGCCCTCCTTTTGCCAGGGGGCACATCCTGCAGCTCCTGCAAAAGCTTTGTATTGTTGTTCTGATCAGTGGCCTTAGGACCGCTGTACCTGGCTGAGTAGACCCCTGGCGCGCCATTGAGGGCATCTACCTCCAACCCGGAGTCGTCCGCCAGACTCATAAGACCTGTTGCTTCGCAAACAGCCCTGGCCTTGTGCAGGGCATTCTCCTGGAAGGTGCTGCCTGGCTCTGGGATGCTGCCCAGCTCCGGAAAGTTGTCCAGGCCTAGGACCTGGAAATCTGGCTGCACTCTGTGCAGTATGTCCCTGATCTCCTGGATCTTGCCCTGATTCCTGCTGGCCAGCACCAGCTGTAGGGCCGGTTTCATGCTATCTCCTTATCAGTATGGCGATACTTCAAATAAAATTAACCTCCAGTCTTGCCTGGGCAGCTAGAGGGGGCTAGACTAGCGTCTTACTTGTTGCAGATTACAAATATCCTTTTTAAGCCTTGATTTCAACAGTTACCAGGGGTATTGCAACTTTTTTGCCTAAGATTATGACCTGTCAAGAAAAGAGCATCAAGACCTATGCCTTGAGCCTGGGCTGCGCCAAGAATCGTGTGGATACCGAATGTATGCTGGCAGGCCTGGGAAATTTGTACCAACCCGTGCAGGAGCCAGCACAGGCTGAGTTGATCCTGGTCAATACCTGCGCTTTTATCCAACCTGCAGTGGAGGAATCAGTGCAGCAGATCCTGTCTCTGGCCCAGGATATCCAGGATCAAAGCCCCAGACCTATCCTGGCAGTCACTGGCTGCTTGCTGGCCAGATATGGTGCAGAGCTGCAGGCTGAGCTGCCAGAGGTGGATCTCTGGCTGGGGCTTGCAGAGCAGGCCACCTGGATGCACAGTCTGCAGGGATTGTTGCTGCAGCGGGGCCTGGCTGAACCTGAAAGCCAGGCCAAGGATTTGTCTGCAGGCCAGGGCAGGGTCCTGAGTACTCCTCCTGGATACGCGTATCTCAAGCTGAGCGAGGGCTGCCACCGCAAGTGCAGCTTTTGCCTGATCCCCAGCCTCAGAGGGCCATTGGTGTCCAGGCCGCAAGGGGAGATCCAGCAGGAGGCCGAGCTTATCCTGGGCCAGGGTGTCAGGGAGCTCTGCCTGGTAGCCCAGGACCTTACAGCTTACGGCAGGGATCTGGGAAATGATTTTGCTCTGCGAGACCTCCTCTCAGGGCTGTCTGCTTTGTCCGGGCTGCACTGGTTAAGGCTTTTGTATCTCTATCCCACTGGTCTGAGCCGGGATTTTCTTCTCTTTCTGTGCTCCTTGGCTCCCCCAGTTCTGCCCTACTTTGATCTACCCCTGCAGCATGTGCAGCCCCATCTTTTGCGCCGAATGGGGAGGCCCTTTTCCAGGGAGCCTCAGCAAATACTGGAGCTGATCAAGGAGGTGTTTCCAGGGGCAAGCCTGCGAACCAGCCTGATTGTTGGCTTTCCAGGGGAAAGCGAGGCAGATTTTCTAAGGCTCAAGGATTTTGTCCAGGAGGCTAGTTTTGACCATCTAGGCGTGTTCACCTTTTATCCAGAGCAAGGGGTGCAGGCTGCGAGGCTGCCGGAGCAGATTCCGGAAGAAGAGAAACAGGCCAGGAAGCAGGAGCTTTTAAGGCTGCAAAGGGAAATCAGCGGCAATAAGCTGAACAGCCAGGTGGGGCGAGAGCTGCAGGTTATGATAGATGCCCCGCACCCGGAGTGGCCTACTTTGTACCAGGGCCGGGCCTGGTTCCAGGCCCCGGAGGCTGACGGCATAACCTATATCAGTGGTCACAACCTAATCCCCGGGCAAATAGTGCAGGCCCAGGTGGTGGAGAGCAAGGACTACGATCTCGTGGCCTTGGCCTAAGGCCTGTAAGATGTATTAATTTTGATTTTGACTTTGTTCCTGGTTGCCAAGCAACAGGCAATTTGCTATTGCAATTGAAATTTGTGTAGGGGGTAAAAGGTTAATGCAGAACATGGATTATTTGGAACATGTCCAGGCTCAAAACCAGGGCCAGGACGCAGGCGAGGAAACAGATTTCGAAACCGCCTTGGAGAACTACCTGAACACCGATTTTGGTGAGCTGGAAGAAGGCAGCATCATTACCGGCAAGGTGGTCAAGGTGGACCGGGACAATGTCCTGGTGGACGTCAACTTCAAGTCCGAGGGGCAGATCCCTCTGGAGGAGTTCCGGGACCGGGACGGTCATCTGCAGGTCCAGGAAGGGGACGATGTTGATGTCTTTGTGGTCAACAAGGATGACGTGGAAGGCGTGGTGGCCCTGTCCCACAAGCGGGCCAAGCGGATGCGCATCCTGGACGAGCTGGAGGAGATGCAGCAGGAGGAGCAAAATGTCCAGGGCACTATCGTGCAGCGCATCAAGGGCGGCTATACTGTGGAGATCAACGGCATTGAGGCCTTCCTGCCCGGATCCCACGTGGATCTGCGGCCCGTGCCAGACATGGACGCGCTGGTGGGCCAGGACTTCGATTTCAGGATCCTGAAGATCAACCGCAAGCGGACCAATGTCATCGTCTCCAGACGGGTTATCCTGGAAGAGGAAAGGGAGAAGCAGCGCCAGGAGCTTTTGGCCAACCTGGAGGAAGGCCAGACAGTAACCGGCAAGGCCAAGAACATCACTGAGTACGGGGTTTTCGTGGACCTGGGCGGGCTGGATGGACTGCTGCACATTACAGATATGTCCTGGAAAAGGATCAGGCATCCCAAGGAAATGGTCCAGATCGGGGACACCCTGGAGCTCAAGGTGCTCAGCTACGATCCCCAGGAGCAGAAGGTCTCCCTGGGCATGAAGCAGCTGGTATCTAATCCTTGGGACAATATAGCTCAGAAGTTTCCTCCTGGAGAGAGGTTCACAGGCAAGGTGACCAATCTGGTGGATTATGGTGCCTTTGTGGAGCTGGAACCAGGCGTGGAGGGTCTGGTGCACATCTCTGAGATGTCCTGGACCAGGAAGCTGCGTCACCCCTCACAGATGGTGCATGTGGGAGATGAGGTGGAGGTGGTCATCCTGAATGTGGATTCGGAAAAAAAGCGCATCTCCCTGGGTATGAAGCAGGTCAAGCCCAACCCTTGGGATCTGGTCTTCGAGAAGTATCCCGAGGGCACTGTCCTGGAGGCCCCGATCAAGAATATTACCGACTTCGGTATCTTCATCGGCATCGAGGATGGCATAGACGGCTTAATCCACGTCTCTGACATCTCCTGGACCAAGAAGATCCATCACCCAGGTGAGCTGTACAAGGTGGGAGAAACCATCCAAGCTAAAGTGCTCACCGTGGACAAGGAGAACGAGAAGTTCACCCTGGGCATCAAGCAGCTGAGCGAGGATCCCTGGCTGAGAATACCTCAGACCTATCCCGAGGGCTCCGAGGTCCAGGGCAGGATCACCAACATTACTGACTTTGGGCTGTTCGTGGAGGTGGAGGAAGGCATTGAGGGCCTGGTCCACCTGTCTGAGCTGAGCCCCAAAAAAGTCAAAAGCCCGAGCGAGCTTTTCGAGGTAGGTCAAGAGGTCCGGGCCAAGGTGATTCGGGTCAGTGCTGACGAGCGCAGGCTGGGGCTGTCCATAAAGCAGTACCAGGAGGAGCTGGAGCGCAGCGAGGCCCAGAGGACCAAGCAGGAGGCCCAGACCGCAGGCAGCAACCTGGGAGATCTGATCAGACAGAAACTGGAAAACGAAGACTAGAATGGGATTTAGTCAGAAGCACCCCTTCCTGTTTGGGTTTTTCTTGATTGTCATGGCTGTGGTCCTCATTATGGGGGCCATGGCCTTTTTTAAGCTCTGGCTGGGAGACAAGACCCAAAGCTGGGGCAAGACAGAGCTGGGAGTGGTCCAGCTGGATGGCATGATCACCGAATCCAGACCATTGGTGGACTGGATTCAGCAGCTGGAAAATGACGATGATGTCCAGGGAGTGGTGCTACGCATAAACTCCCCTGGGGGCCTGATCGCCCCTGCCCAGGAAGTGCATCAGGCTGTTAAGGCCTTGAGCAATAAAAAGCCGGTAGTGGCCTCCGTTTCCACGGTGGCTGCTTCAGGAGGCTATTATGTGGCCTGCGCTGCTGAGGAAATCATCGCCAATCCAGGCAGCATGACCGGCAGCATAGGGGTCAAGGCCCAAGTGCCCAACTTGCAGGAGCTGATGCGCAAACTGGGCGTGGAGCAGCAGACCATTGTCAGCGGCAAGATGAAGGACGCCGGATCCCCAACCCGGGAGCTGACCGCTAAGGAAAAAGAATATTTTCAGAATATGGTGGATGAGCTCAGCAGCCAGTTCATCCAGGTGGTGGCTCAAAGCCGGGATCTGGATCTGCAGCAGGTTCGAGAGCTGGCAGACGGCAGGGCCTTCACCGGAACCCAGGCCCTGGATGAAGGGCTGGTGGACCAGCTGGGCGGAATGCAGGATGCTGTGCGCAGCTTAAGGGACAAGGCCCAGGTCAAGGGGGCAGTACACCTGCGTGAGGGTCCCCAGGAGGAAAAAGGTCTGCTCAGCTGGATCTTGAGCGCTGCAGGTGTGCAGGATCTGCTGCAGCAGGGGGCTGGCCAGGGGGAAGGGATATTCAGGTACTAGTGCCAGGCCTCATTTTTCCAAAAGGGCGACTGCCAGTCGCCCCTACAAGCTTACGTTTTTACATAGGCTTGTGGATCTAAGTCTCCTGCTGCTGCGATGCCAGTAGGGGCGAGCGGCGCTCGCCCTTAGATTAAGATCGGCGCACGCCCATTGCGTTGGGAGTGGAATTTCCATGTTTCGTGGTGCCTGCGGCTTCGCAGGAAGAAGGGTATTGCAAACCAAAGGAGACCCCTATGTATACTATCTGGGAGCTGATCACTAACGCAGCCCAAAGCAGTATTCCGGGCTTTATAGGCGTAAGCGGGATCTTTTTGCTGTTTGTCCTTCTGGTGGGGTTCTCTGCATATCGGGTCAAAGAGTTCCTGGATCAGGAAGACCAGCACTAACCTACTGCCCTTGATCTTTCTTGTGCTGCCTGGATATGGCCTGCTCCAGGCGCTGGGCTATCTCCCTGCCTGAGTCCAGCCCGCTGGTATCCTGCAGGGCCAATACCAGATTGATCTCCCTCTGGATCAGGGTTTGACCAGGGTCGAAGTATTGTTCCCAATAATAAAGGGCCTGCTCCAGATCGTCCTGCCAGGCTAAAGCCAGGCCCAGATAGAGCAGGCAGAAGTTGTCCCCGGGCTTTTCCTGCAAGGCGGTCTGCATCTCCCTGGCAGCTGCCTCTGGGCGTTGATTCTGCAGCAGGCAGTAGCCCAGTTTCTGCCTGGCCTGGATATGATCCGGGCTGATCTGCAGCAGTTCCTCTAGTTGTGGAATTGCTGCTGCATAATCCCCCTGTTTCAGCAAGGCATCTATCTCCCTTTCCCTAGAGCTGAATCCGGTTTTGCCTCCGGGGACGTCCGCTCCCCGCAACTTGCCGAACAGACCCAGCAGCAGATCTCTCCTGGAATAGCTTTTGTCAGTCATTGGCTTCTTCCTCCCTCCAGAAAAATGCCGGGGGCTCAATGTGCTGGCTCCTGCACTTAGGGCATTTGCCTGGTCTGCTGTATCTGTCTCGGCCTGGGAAGTCGAACCCGCACTTCTTGCACTCTGCGGAAAGGAGCTCGATTTTGCCCTGGAATTTCTTCTGGGACTTCTGGATATGCTCAATATGCTCCAGGAGATCCTTGGCTCTCAAGCCCAAGATCTGGCAGAGCTCCCGACTGGTCAGGGGCCTGCCAGCCTGCCTGAGGTGCTCTACTATTTTCTCTCTCACTGTGCTGACCGGATTGGTAATGTTGGGGTGCATGCAAGCTGTTCTCCTGGCAGGTTTGTATGGGAGGAATATACAGAGATGCAGGCCAAATGTAAAACGCTGGCAGGATCCTGGGCTGGCAAGGGGACAAGCATTCAGAGATTGCGCCC
>JBKGXZ010000010.1:0-36765 GCA_046546355.1 Desulfohalobiaceae bacterium
GTCCTGCTGCCACGCTATACAAGGGGCGAGCAGCGCTCGCCCCTGCCATTAAGAGGGGCATTTGCCCTTTGCATTGCAGGTTCATTTTTCCATGCTTCGTGGTGCCCATTGAGGGCATGATAGGTATCAACAATGCTGCAGGCTCAAGTCTGCTCCTGCTCCCCGCCCTGCTTCTTCTTCCTGTCTATCATCTCCTTCTGAATATCCAGCACCAATTTGTCCAGATCATACTCCTGGCGTCTGCCAAGCTGCAAAAACTCGACGGCAGTGATCTCCTGATCCTGCCTGGTGATCCTGGCAGGTAGATTCTGCAGCAAGGGCTCTCCATAGCGAACCAGGCTGACCTCTATCTCCTGCCCGCGGCTCAGGCCCAGCTTTTTAGGGGCAGCGTAGACGCCCAGACCCAACGCGCTCAGGTCCTTGACCTGCCAGGCCTCTTCCCTGCCCTGGAAATAAACCTTTAAGCCAGGAACCTGCACCCGGTAGGCCCGCCTGGGGTTGTCCTCCCCCGGGATTTCGAACTCGAATTCGTGGCTCATTCTTCCGCCCCCTGCATTTCCCTGCTCAGCACAAACTCCACCCTCCTGTTCCTGGCCCGGTTCTCCTTGGAAGTGTTGGGCACTACAGGATCCAGATCAGCATAGCCGGTGGCTGTCATTCTGCCTGGCTCCAGGCCCAGCTCCAGCATGTAGCGCAGCACATTCACCGCCCGCATGGAGGACAGCTCCCAGTTATCCTTGAACCTGACCTGGTCTGAAGGTTGCACATTGTCAGTATGGCCCTCGATATTGATCTTCTGATCCGGGTGCTGTACAAAAAAATCCTTCAGATCCCTGAGCACCTCCTTGCCCTCGCTGCTCAGCTCTGCGCGTCCGGATTCGTAAAGCACATCCCCGGGCACCTCCAGGGTAATGATCCCGGAATCCAGCCTGGCCCCGATTAGGCCTTCCGTACCCTGCTCGGAATAGAAATAGTTGAAATCGGTGAAGACATCGTTTTGCTGCTCCTCTATCTCCCGCAGCAACTCCGCTTC
Organism: Desulfohalobiaceae bacterium; assembly: GCA_046546355.1. Taxonomy (GTDB): domain Bacteria; phylum Desulfobacterota; class Desulfovibrionia; order Desulfovibrionales; family Desulfothermaceae; genus CAZBUB01. Next base: position 1,034 of record JBKGXZ010000010.1, read on the forward strand.
CCGCATGAAGACCCCTTCATCCTGCTTGGTCTTGGGTTTCTGGGCCAGCTCTCCGCCCATATGCTGGCCCAGGGCCTGCCTCACGGAAAGGAAGGAGCTCTCAAAGCGCTTCTCATCCACGCTGGACATGGTGTAGAGCAGGACAAAAAAAGTCAACAGCAGCAGGCAGATATCCGCGAAAGTGGTAACCCAGCTCCCGCCCTGATTGTCGTCCTCCTCCAGCAGGGATTCCAACTGACTTTGTCCGCTACCTTCTTTCATGCTTGCGATCCATGGGGGGCACGAATGAGGAGAGCTTTTCGTATACAAACCTGGGGTTGTTGTTCTCCAGGGTACATTTAGCGCCCTCGAAGATTATCTCCAGATGCAGGGCTTCCTCCAGGGTTCTGCTGCGCAGTTTACCAGCCACAGGCTGGAAAAGCAAAGTAGACAGCAAGGCCCCGTAGAAAGTAGTCAACAGGGCTATAGCCATGCTGGGCCCTATGTTGCTGGGATCATCCAGCTTGCTTAGCATCTGTACCAGGCCTATCAGGGTTCCTATCATGCCGAAGGAGGGGGCATAGGTAGCCATGCGCTTAAAGACCTCCTGGCTGATAGTATGCCTTTGCTTCATGGCAGAAATCTCGATGCGCAGGCTTTCCTGGATCATCTCCGGCTCTGCGTTGTCCGCTATCAGCTGACAGGCCTTTTTCAGGACCCCGTTGTCGGTCTCGATATTCTCCAAGGCCAGCAACCCTTCCTTCCTGCTGATCTCCGCGATGCGCACCATGGTGTTCACCACTTCGTTGGCCCGTGCCTTGCGGCTGGAGAATATCTTGATCGCCGCCTTGATGCTGTGGTAAACTTCCCGCACAGGGAAATTGATGCACACAGCGGATATAGTACCGCCCAGCACAATCATCATACCGGGCACATTCAAAAATATCGCCAAGTCCCCGCCTATGACGATCGCCCCCAAAACCAGGGAGAAGCCGGCCAGAATACCCAGAATTGTGCTTATATCCATAGTGCTCCGCTCGCATCCTCAGGATCCAGATCCCTGCATCCAGACAGTTCAGACTCCGCATTCAGGCGCATTTTTAGCAGCTTCCCAAAGCAAAGGATTGTGCACTTTTTCTGGCATACTTGCAATTTTTTGGCAATCCGAATCTAATTCCGGGCTCAACCAGGAAAATGTTTGTAAGGAGCAAAACATGCAGGAAGCAGAAGCATTGCAAGCTGCAAGAGACTTTTTGATGCACGAGCTCCAGGACAGGCCCGCACCCAGGGTGGCGGTAGTCCTGGGTACTGGGCTGGGTGACTGGGTGCAGAGCCAGGAAGCCCAGCTGGAGATCCCGTATCAGGAAATTCCCGGCCTGCCCAAGACTACTGTGGACAGCCATGCAGGCAGGCTCTTGTACCTGCAGCTGGAGCAGGTCCCTTTACTGCTGCTGCAGGGCAGATTCCACCTCTATGAGGGCTACAGCCCGACTCAAATCTGCCAGGGGGTCAGACTGGCCGGACTGCTGGGTGCCCAGACCTTAGTGGTCAGCAACGCAGCCGGGGCTTTGAACCCGGGTTTCCAATCCGGAGGGATCATGGTCATCCGGGACCAGATGAACATGACTGGGCAAAACCCGCTGCTGGGAACCAATAATCAGGACTGGGGCCCCAGATTCCCGGACATGAGTCAAGCCTATGACCCTGAGCTGCAGGATCTGGCCCTGGATACAGCTGCCCGCATAGGGCTGCGCCTGGAGCTCGGAGTCTACGCCGGGGTCCTGGGTCCCAGCCTGGAGACTCCTGCGGAAACCAGGGCCCTGCGGCTCCTGGGTGCAGACGCAGTGGGCATGTCCACCGTGCTGGAGGTTATTGCAGCCAGGCATATGGGGCTGCGGGTCCTGGGCCTGTCCTGTCTGACCAACAAGAACCTCCCGGACTGCATGCAGCAGACCTCCTTCGAAGAGATCGTGCAGCAGGCCCAGGCTACCGGCAGGGATCTGGGCCGGCTGCTGCAGGAGATCATTCCTCAGCTCTAGTGCGTGGTAGAAATCATTAGTCTCGAAAGCGAGTACCACCACGACCACGACTACGGTTTCCCCCGTCGCTATCGTTGTCCTTGTCCTAACCGGAATCGATCTTTAAACCTGAACCCCATCATCGCAGACGATCTGATGCTATCCAGCTTACTTGACTTATGGGCCTTCTTGTTACAATTTCAGGATTTCTGCAGCGCATTATAATGGGTACTGAACCGGGAATCGCCCAGATTCCAGCAACACAGGCGGAGGTTTCACTTAGGCCATGACCGACTACAAAGACACCTTGAACCTGCCCCGCACAGATTTCCCCATGCGGGCCAAGCTGCCCAAAAAAGAGCCGGAGCTGGTAGACTTCTGGCAAACAAGCGGCACCTATGAGCAAATGATCCAGGCTAACCCCCAGGGCCCGAGCTTCGTGCTCCATGATGGCCCCCCGTATGCCAACGGCCGCATCCACCTGGGTACAGCCATGAACAAGATCCTGAAGGACATCATCGTCAAGTCCAGGAACCTCCTGGGCTACCGGGCGCAATACGTCCCTGGCTGGGACTGCCACGGCCTGCCCATAGAGCATAAGGTGGAGCAGGAGCTCAAAAAAGAGGAACAAGAGCTGCCCACTTTACTGATCAGGCAGCGCTGCAGGGATTATGCCCTGAAGTACCTGGATATCCAGCGCGAAGAGTTCCAGCGCCTGGGAGTCCTGGGCACCTGGCAGGATCCATACCTGACCATGGCCCCGGAGTACGAAGCAGCCACAGCCCGGGAGTTGTGCAGGTTCATGCAGCAGGGCTCTGTACAGCGCAGGAAAAAGCCCATCCATTGGTGCCCCTCCTGCCAGACCGCCCTGGCTGAGGCAGAGGTGGAATACGCAGAGCACAAATCCCACTCCATATATGTGGCCTTCCCTTTGCCTGACCGGGCTCTGGCAGACAGATACGGGCTGCAGGCGGATCAGGCCTACATTCTGATCTGGACCACCACACCCTGGACCATCCCCGGGAACATGGCTGTGGCCGTACACCCGGACTTTGAATATCTCCTGGTCCAGGTCCAGGACAGCTTCTATCTGCTGGCAGAAAAGCTTCTGCAGGAGTGCAGCCAGAAGTTCGGCTGGCAGGAGCCCCGGATCCTGCAGCGCATCCAGGGCAAAGACCTGGAAGGATATCAGGCCAGGCACCCTATGTACTCCAGGCAGTCCTCCCTGGTCCTGGCTGACTATGTGACCCTGGAGACAGGCACCGGCTGCGTGCACACCGCTCCCGGCCACGGCCAGGAGGACTACGAGACCGGCACGAGATACAATTTAGAAGTCTACGCGCCTGTGGACGACCAGGGGGTATTCTGGCCCGAAGTGGAGCATTTCGCAGGCCTGGATGTCTTTTCTGCCAACCCCAGAGTCATAGAGCTTTTGCAGCAAAAGGGCCTGCTTATGCACCAGGAGGAGCTGCTGCACTCCTACCCCCACTGCTGGCGCTGCAAGAAGCCGGTCATCTTCCGGGCCACCACCCAGTGGTTCATCTCCATGCAGGAAAATGCTCTCCGGGAAAAGGCCCTGCAGGCTATTGACCAGGACGTGCAATGGATCCCTGCCTGGGGCAGGCAGCGTATCAGGAACATGATCCAGCACAGGCCGGACTGGTGCATCTCCAGGCAGAGATCCTGGGGGGTGCCAATTGTGGCCCTGCTTTGCGCGGACTGCGACCAGGCTTACTGCGAGCCTGAGTGGGCCCTGGATATCGTCCGCCGCTTTGAGGAACACCAGACCGGGGCTGACTACTGGTTCCAGGCCCAGTTGCAGGATATCCTGCCCCAGGGCCTGCGCTGCCCCAACTGCCAGGGCCAGAACTGGGAAAAGGAGACCAACATCTTGGATGTCTGGTTCGACTCCGGCACCAGCTACGCTGCAGTGCTGGAGAAGAGACAGGAATGCAGCTTCCCTGCGGATATGTATCTGGAGGGCTCTGACCAGCATCGGGGCTGGTTCCACAGCTCCCTCCTGGCCAGCGTGGGCACCAGGGGCCAGGCCCCGTACAGAACAGTGCTCACCCACGGCTTTGTGGTGGACGGCCAGGGCAAGAAGATGTCCAAGTCAGTGGGCAATGTGGTGGCCCCCCAAGACATCATGGACCGCTACGGGGCAGAGATCCTGCGCATGTGGGTGGCCTCGGAGAACTACCAGGAGGACATGCGCATCTCGGAGAAGATCCTCAAACAGCTGGTGGACAACTACCGCAGGATTCGCAACACGTGCAGGTTCATCCTGGGCAACCTCTGGGACTTCGAACCTGGCAGCCACAGCTTGAATCTGGAGGACATGCTGCCCCTGGACAGGTACATTCTGCAGCTGGTGCAGGACAAGCACCAGAATATCCTGGACTATTACCGCAGGTACGAGCTGCACAAGGTCTTTCATGCCATCCACAACATGTGCGTGAATGAGCTGAGCGCCTTCTACCTGGATGTGATCAAGGACAGGCTCTATGTCTATGCCCAGGACAGCAGACAGCGCAGATCCGCGCAAAGCGCCCTGCAGCAGATCCTGCTGTTGCTCCTGCAGGATATGGCCCCTATCCTCAGCTTCACTGCTGAAGAGGCTTATCAGCACCTGAATCAAGAAGGCAAGGCGGAAAGCATCTTCAACAGGGCCAGTATGCTGGAGTTGCAGGGCACCATGCAGAAGGAAGAGAAAATGCTCTGGGACCAGATCCTGACCTTGCGCAATGAGGCCAACAAGTCCCTGGAGCCTGCCAGAAAGGCCTCTGTGATCGGCCATCCCCTGGATGCGCACCTGGACCTGTACCTGCCAGCCCAGCTCTGGCAACAGCTGCAAGGCATGGAGCCTGAGCTGCGGGAGGTCTGCCTGGTCTCCAGCCTCAAGCTGCACCCTGCTGATCAGGCTCCAGAGGACAGCTTCAAGAGCCAGGAGCTGCCCCAGCTGAGCATCAAAGTCAGCCCTGCACCTGGACAGAAATGTCTCAGGTGCTGGAACTTCAGCCCCCAGCTGGGCCAGGACCAGGATCAGCCCGGGCTGTGCCCCAGATGCGCAGCTATCATGCAGGAAGTCAGCAGCAATGAATAGCCTCCAGGGATAACCCCGCCCATGCGTCCAAGATCCGCGTGGCTCATAGCAATTCTGGTGCTGCTCCTGGACCAGGCCTCCAAGGTCTGGATCAGCAGCACCATCCCCCCTTGGGGTCAGGAAAGGGTAATCCCTGGATTCTTCAACCTGGTGCATGTGCAGAACAAAGGTGCCGCATTCGGGTTTCTGGGCTCAGCTGATGGGGCCTGGCAGCAGTACTTCTTTGTTGGCGCAGGCTTTCTGGCCATTATCTGCATCTCCTACATCCTGTACCAGCACCCCAGGCGGGACACCTGGTTCATATCCAGCCTGGGTCTTATTCTGGGCGGGGCCATGGGCAACCTGCTGGACAGGATCAGGACAGGCTTTGTCCTGGACTTTCTGGATTTATACCTGGGATCCCTGCACTGGCCGGCCTTCAATATCGCGGATGCCGCGCTCAGCTGCGGGGCCCTGCTCATGCTGACAGCCCTTTATATACGCAAAAGTCATGTATCCAGTCCTGGCTGAAATCGGGCCCTACACCATCCACAGCTATGGCCTGTTCGTTGCCCTGGGCTCAGCCCTGGGCATCTGGATCTGGGAGGACGAGGTCAGGCAAAAGGGGTTGCAGAGCAGCCTCTTCCCTGGTCTGGCCTTGCTTTGCCTTCTAGCCTGGCTGGTAGGGGCCAGAACCGCGTTCTTACTGCAGCAGCCCTGGATTTTGCTCCAGGACCCTGCTTTGGCGCTTTATTTCTGGCGTGGGGGACTCAATCTCTGGGCCGGGGCCATACCTGCATCGCTGGTGCTTACCCTGGGTCTCAGGCTGCACAGGCAATCCCTGCTAAGCTGGGCAGACGCTTTGGCTCCAGGCCTGGCCGCCGGCCTGGCTGTAGGACACATCGGCTGCTTCCTCTCCGGGGCCGGCCACGGCAAGCCCACTGATCTGCCCTTATCTGTAGTCTATACTCGAATAGAATCCCTGGCCCCCATATATGTACCCCTGCATCCCACACAGCTCTATTACTCCCTGGCTGCTGTCCTGGCCTACATCCTGCTCAATCTGTCCAGGAGCAGAGCCGCCAGGCAGGGCCAGATCCTGGGCCTGTTTCTGGCTGTATATTTTGTCCTGTATATGGTAATCTCCATGCTCAGGGGAGATGACCAGCTGCTGCTCTGGGGGCTCATTTGGCAGCAGTGGGTGTCTGCGCTGCTGGCTGGGCTGGGACTGTATATCTATACTCAAGGCAAGGAGCAAAAACATGCCTGAACTTTCCGCGCTGCAGCTGACTGTGGTAATCCTGGCCCTGCTGCTGCCTATCCTGCCCAACCTGTGGGCCATCTGGCATATCTTCCGTTGCGATTTCCCTACCGCCCAGGAAAAGATGGCCTGGCTGGTGGCAGCCATGTTCCTGCCGGTGCTGGGAGGCATAGTTTATCTGCTGCTGGGCAGGAAAAGGGCCAAGAGGGTAGTCTGAATCTTTGCAGTTGGATCATAAAAACCCCATGCCCTGGCGGGCACTACGAAGCATGGCAAACTTCAACGCTTGTGGTATTGGTCAACATATCGATTTCGATTACGATCACGACAACGACAGCGAGGGCAAGACAGGGCAAATCGTAATCGCTATCCATACTTACGTCTCCTAACATAACGTAAGCATTCAGGGGTGCTCTTGATATCCACTTTATTGAGCTGTTTTTCTAGAGATTGCTTCCTCGAAGACTCCTCGCAATGACGGCTTATATGCACACTTTTCCAACCCCCTGAACGGATACAGCATAACCAGGCAGAGCTGCTGCCTGCCCCAGGTTTGCTGCCGCAAGGAGCTCCTGCTTGACATTCGGCTGTATTGAGCCCTAAGTTGAAACATATCCTGCAAAAGGGGTAACACAATGATCAGAGTACTATTTCTTGTCCTGCTAAGCTTGGTTCTGCTGGCTGGATGCGTCACTACCGAGGACTACAATGATCTGCAGAAGCAGCTGAACGAGCTGCGCCAGAAGCAGCGCGAAAACAGAAATCAGGCCTCGGACAACATCCAGGGCCTGCAAGAGGATCTGGCAGAGATGCAGGAGCAGACCGAAAAGCTGCAGCAGGAGACAACCGGCAAGGTACGCTCCAGGCAGGCGGATCTCTGGTCTGAGTTTGAGAACTTCAAGGTAGAGCTGGCCACCATCAAGGGCAAGCTGGAGGAGCTCAGCCTGAGGCAGAGCAGTCTGGAGCAAGCCCAGACTTCCAGATCAGAGGAACTGCAAGAAATGCAGGAGAAACTTCGGAACCTGGACTCCAGGATGGAGCAGGTCATAAGCCAGCTTGGCCTGGACATAGAGTCCAGCAAGGCAGATGAAGACCAGCAGCAAGGCAGTCAGGATAAGGATGATGAGCAGCAGGAGCAGGAAGCAGATCCTGAGCAGGAGATATATGAGCAGGCCCTGGACAGCTTCCAGGACCGGGAATATCAGCAGGCCATAGATCTCTGGTCCGAATTTATCGAAAGCTTCCCTGAGCACCACCTGGTCCCCAATGCCTACTTCTGGCGGGGGGAATGCTATTACCAGCTGCAGGATTTTGCCCAGGCGGTGCTCAACTACCAGGAGATTCTGGAAAACTACTCTGACAGCAGCAAGCACCCCACAGCCATGCTCAAGCAGGGGCTGTCCTTCTACCAGCTGGAAAAGAACAAGGCTGGCAGGATCCTGCTCCAGGAGCTGAACCAGGAATACCCGGACTCAGCTGAAGCCAAGCGGGCCCAGAGCTTCCTGGACAACCGCTAGCAGGCAGCAAGGAGGCAGGCATGAACAGCCAGGAAAACCGCAGCTACTCCAGGGTGTCCACTCACATCCAGGCCTGGGCCAGGAAGATGTCCCCCGGAGACCCCGGCCCCTTGTTCCGCTCCGGATCCTGGGGCTGGCTCCAGGAGCAGATCCCGGCCTTGAAGGACTCCAGCCTGCCAGAAGGTCTGCGCTTTTTCCTGGAGACCATCAACACCAAGTTGGACACCCTGCTCAGTCTTTGCAGCGAGCAGGTCCTACAGGCTGACTTCCCCTTGAAGCTGCACGTGGTGGAGCTAAGCGGAGCAGGACTGAAATGCCTGCTCCCAGCAGAGGACCTGCAGAAAGGGGATCAGCTGGAAGTGATTCTGGTACTAGCCCAGTTCCCGGTCAATCTGGCCGGAGTCTCCGGCCAGGTGCTGCGCCAGGAAAGCAGTCAGGGTCAAAAGCTTCTGGCCCTGGAGTTCTCCAGCCTCAGGCAAAGCGAAAGGGAAAAGATCGTGCAGTTTGTATTCCGGGAGCAAAGGGAACAGATCAGGACCCTGAAAAATGATGATTGAGCAGGCCCCCCACAGCCTGGTTCTGCACTACCTCAGCCAGAATGCCGGACAACTGCTGCCCGGGCTGGGTCATAACCTGCAGAACCATGTGCACCCCCTGAAGATACAGCTGGAGCTCCTGGTGCAGTTGGCCGCACAGGCAGGGCCCCAGGCCCAGAAGGGCATCTCCAGGCTGCAGCAGACCAGCCAGAAGCTGCAAGAGCTCTGCAGCCAGATCGAGCAGCGCTCCTGGTATACAGGACAGGAGCCTTCGCCTGTGGACCTGGAGCACTTCTGCTGCTGGCTAAGGGAATTCTGGAAGCACAACCTGTTCTTCAAGCACCAGGTATCTCTTGAGCTTGTCACCCGGGATATCAGCGGCTTGAGCATGCTCTTGCCCCCTTATGCCCTGACCATGTGCCTGGAGGAAGGACTGAAGAATGCCCTGGAAGCCTGCAGGCAGGAAGATCCGGAAAAGGAGCGCCAACTCCGGCTGCAGGTGAAGCGCACCGAGCAAGGCCTGCTTTTGGAGCTTACCTCTCCTGCCGGACTGCCCCAGGGGCTGAATCCCTGGGAGCCAGGCAGCAGCAGCAAGGAAGGCCACTTGGGTCTGGGGCTGTACCTGGTGCAGTACTTGTGCAGGCTGCAGGGCTGGTCCTGTGTTCTGGAAGGCGAAAACAGCAGCAGCAGATTCGCTCTGCTGCTTGCTCTGTAGGCAGGGGCCGGATCGGCCCCTGCCCCTCCTACCGCTTTTTACTTGCTGAATATCTTGTTTATCTTTTGTTCTACGGATTCCGGAGTAAAGGGCTTGACTATATAATTGGAGACCCCTGCCTGCACCGCCTCGATAATATTCTCCTGCTGGCCTTCTGCAGTAACCATCAAAAAAGGCAGATCTGAGAACTCCTCGCTGTTGCGGACCTTCTTCAACAGCTCCAGACCGGACATCTTGGGCATGTTCCAGTCAGAGATGATAAAATCTATTTTGTCCTTGTTCAAGATCTCCCAGGCAGTGGTCCCGTCGTCAGCATCCACAACATTGGTGAACTCCAGCTGCTTAAGGATATTCTTGATGATCCTGCGCATGGTGGAGAAGTCGTCCACCACCAGGATCCTCATTTTCTTATTGTAGCTCATGGTCCAATTCCCCTTATATATTTATTCATCCATGCTGAATTCCACAACAAAGTCGCCTTCATCCGTCCTGAAGGGCACTACCATGATATTGCCCTTGGTCACATGGGCGATGGTGTGGTTATCCCCCATGATCACAGTCGGCGTGGCAGCGCTCAGGGTAACCCCCAGATCCACCAGGTTCTGCCTGGCCTGGCCGGAGATCATGTTGGTGATCTCGCCCACAGCATCCTGCACATCATTGACCACATCCTCGATCTCCCCCCCCAGCAGGCTCTTGACAATGGCTATGGCGCATTTCTTGGAAAAGGTCACACTGATGACGCCATTTTTGTTTCCATTGGCGGTGACCCCGATCACTCCGGAGACATCCCCGGAAGCGGTATTTCCACCCTTCACATAGGGCTTGTCCACCTCTGGGGTGATCATGGCCATAGTGGAGAGCACATTCACCGTGGCATCCACAAAAGGCTTGGCAAGCTTAACGTCCATAACACTTCCTTATGCAGGTTTTTTTCCAGGAAAATTTTCAGGCCCTTGGTCCTGGAAACCTTCCTGCGTCCATTTTACTGATAAGGGCTTATTGCCCGTATATATACTAGCTAGATGAATTTTTCGCGTTTCGCAAGACCTGCTGCAGGTGTTCAGCCTTTTTTTTGCCAACCCCCGGCAATTCCTGCAACTCGCTGAGCTCTGCCTGGCGCATGGCCTGCAGGGAACCGAACCTGGACCAGAGCAACCTGGCTGTAGCCGGCCCCACCCCCGGCAGGTCCTGCAGGCCGCTGTAGAGCTTTTTGCTGCGGGCCTTCTGCTGCCTGTCCAGGACAAACCTGTGTGCCTCGTCCCGCAGGCGCTGCAGGAGCAAAAGCTCCCTGTCTCCAGGTCTCAGCTGCACTGGGTTCTTTCGGCCCGGCCTATAGACCTTGTCCTGTAATGCGCCCTGGATATGACTCTCCTTGGCAATGGAGACCAGCTGCCAACTGCCTTCCAGGTCCAAGCCCTGGCTGCTTTGCCCCTGCTGCAGCATATCCTGCACCGTGCTCAAATGGCCTTTGCCCCCGTCTATCAGGAGCATATCCGGCCAGGGAGGTCCGGAACGCAGCCTGCGCACCACCCAGCTGCGCAAGGCCTGGTAGTCGTCCTGCTTGCCCTCCAGGTCCGGGAGATTATAGATCCGGTATCCTTCCCGCAGGAAATCCCCGGACTGGAAAACCACCTGTCCCACTCTCACATCCTGGCCGCCCAGATGGGAGACATCCACGGCCTCTATCCTTGCCGGCTCCCAAGCCAGACCCAGCTTGCGGGCCAGCTCCCTGGCCTGCTCCCAGGCCTGATCCTCTGCTCCGGGCTCATGCTGCAGCAGATTGGCCTTGACCAGCTCCAGGAGTCTTTTCTCGCTTTTCCTTCTGGCAGGGCAAAGCCTGAGCCTGGCCCCTTTTCTCTCCTGCAGTATCTCCTGTATTCCTATATCCTGCAGGGCAAAGGGCAAAACGATCCGCTCCGGAATGAACCTGCCCTTTTTATAGAACTGCAGCAGGAAGCTGCGCAGCAGCTCCTGGCCCTCTGCCTCTGGCCCGGACTCTGCCTGGATGGCTTCCTGATCTTCCTGCCCTCCTGCTGTCAGGGACTTGCGCCAGTAGAAGTTCCTGCTGTCCAGGACCTTGCCCTGGCGCACGAATATCAGGCCCAGCCCGGGCCCGCTGGGCAGCTGCACCAGATCCAGGACATCCATGTCCCCGCCTCCGGGCAAAACCACTGCCTGCTGCTCCACAGTGCTCTGCAGGGCTCTTAGCTGGTCCCTCTTCCTGGCTGCGATTTCGTATTTGAGGTCAGTCGCAGCCTGCTGCATCTCCTCTTTCAGCCTCCTGGCCAGCTGCTTGGACCTGCCCTGGAAAAAAAGCTCCAGCTCCTGAACCAGCTCCCAGTATTCTGCTTTGCTGACCGAGAGCACGCAAGGGGCAAGGCATCTGCGCATCTGATGCTGCAGGCAGGGCCGGCTGCGCTGGGCAAACACGCTGGACTTGCATTTGCGCAGCGGAAAGATCCGGTTTATGGCCTGCAGAGTGTCCCTGGCAGCCTTGGCTGAGGTAAAGGGCCCGAAATACAGGGCCTGATCCTGCTGCACGCTCCTGGTCAGGCTGAGCCTGGGATAGTCGTGGCTCTTGTCCAGCTTGAACAGCACATAGGACTTATCGTCCCGGAGCACAATATTGTACTTGGGCCTGTGCTTTTTGATCAGACTGGATTCCAGCAGCAGGGCCTCCTTTTCCGTGCCGGTGACCAGATACTCCATGCTCTGCACCTGGCGCATCAAGGCCCTGGTCTTGGCAGGCAGCCGCTCATGGCCCCCGAAATAGGAGCTGACCCTTTTTTGCAGATTGCTGGCCTTGCCCACATACAGGATTTTGCCCCGGTCATCCTTCATCAGGTACACTCCGGGAGCCTGGGGAAAGTCCTGCCTTATCTCCTCCGGATTCATGCTTTTGTTGCCGCAATAAAAAAGGCCAGAGCTCAGCATGGCCCTGTTACAAGGTTCAGGCCAGACATAACATACCCCCATGCCCTAAATGGACACAACGAGGCATGGAAAACTTCAACCCTTGTGGTAGTGGTCAAAATATCGATTATGATTACGACCACGACCACGACAGCGACGGGAGGACAGAGCAAATCGTAATCGCTGTCGATACTCATGATATCAATATTACCACGGGCAGTAGGGCGAGCGGCGCTCGCATTGCTTGCGCAACGGCGCTGCAGGCAGGCGCTCGCCCTTTTTGGTGAGAGCTGTTGCTGAAGATCCAGTTTCCCATACAAAGGCTCCAGGCCACTTCCAGCCGGTAGCTACTCCCTGTCCTCCCAGCCCTGAGCCCCTATCAAGGGCACAAAGGCCACATCCAGGAGCTTTTCCTCCTGCAGACTGCCGGATTGGCCCTTAGTCAGCCTGGTAATATATTGCCCCAATCTGTATTTGCCTACCGGCATGACCAACCTGCCACCCTGGGCCAGCTGCTCCCGCAGAGCATCTGGCACAGAGGGCCCGGAGGCAGTAACCATAATGGCCTCAAAAGGGGCCTCTTCCGGCCAGCCCAGGGTGCCGTCCCCGCTGCGACAAAAGACATTGCTGTAGCCCAGCTCCTGCAGGGTACTGCTGGCCTCCTGCACCAGCTGCGGGATCCGTTCCACCGTATACACCTCTTTAGCGATGCTGGCCAGCACAGCTGCCTGATAGCCCAGGCCAGTGCCCACCTCCAGCACCCTTTCCCCCCCGGTCAGACGCAGGGCCTGGGTCATATAGGCCACGATATAGGGCTGGGAAATGGTTTGGTGAAAGCCTATGGACAGGGGGCGGTCCTCGTAGGCCTGGTCCACCTTGTCCGAAGGCACGAACCTGTGCCTGGGCACATTGCGCATGGCCTCCAGGACCAAGGGGCTGGTCACCCCCCTGGACTCGATCTGGGTCCGGACCATGTCCAGCCTTTTTTGCTTCTGCACTGCCTCCAATTCGGATTGCATCTTTTCAGCACCCCCTGTATAGTCTATTTCCAGGACTAATCTTCAGCATGGGGGCCGTGCTCCTGATAGATATAGAACAGAAATATGCCTACCAGAAAAAAACCCAGAAGCAACATCATTCCTTCCAGCATTTCGCACCTCCTTCAAGTATGCATGTTCTTGGAAAATCAGGCCTTATACCCTGATGCATAATCTCAATATAATCTCTCTAGCCCAGAGCCTCAACTACCTTTGCCCTGTTCCCAGCTGCCCCCCTGCCCAGCAGCACCCATCAGTTCCTGGTAGACCTGCAGATTGCCCTTAACCATGGCGGAGACAGAGAATCTCTGGCCTACTAGTTCCCTGCCCCTGTGCCCCATCCTGCGGGCAGAATCAGGATCCTGGAGCAGACTGAGCACTGCCCTAGCCAAAGGGTCAATCTGTCCTGGCTGGAGCAGAAAGCCGTTTTCCTGATCTAGCACAATTTCCGGTACCCCTCCAGTCCTGGAGGCCACAATCGGCAGACCGGCAGCAGCTGCCTGCAGCAGGCTTACCCCCAGGCCTTCCAGCAGGGCTGGATGCACCAGCATCTCCAGGCAGGGCAGTATCCAGTGGAGATCCGTGCGGAATCCTGCAAATTGCACCCTCTCCAGCACTCCCAGGGCTTGGGCCTGCTGCCTGAGCTCAGCAAGGAGCGGCCCCTGGCCCAGGAACAGGAGCTTGGCCTCAGGGCAGCCCTCCAGAATCCGAGGCAGGGCCTGCAGAAGGTAAACATGCCCCTTCCTGGGAATCAGCTGAGCCACCGTGCCCAGCACCCGGTCCTGCTCCTGCAGCCCGAATTCCTGCAGGAACCAATCCCGGTCGCAGCCTGGGCGATATCTGTCCGTATCCACAGCGCTGGGCACGCAACTAAGCTTGGAGTCCGGCACTCCCTGCCCCAGCAGGATCCTGTAAATGGCCCGGGAAATTGCGTTCACCCGATCGTATAGAGGGTATTTGAGCCTGGACTGCCACCAGGGCTCCGGGTTATCCACCCTCCTGCTGAGCACGGTTTTCACACTGCTGCCCGCCGCAGCCAGCCCTGACCAGATCTCCGCAGCCCCCCTGCTGTGCACGTGCACAATATCTGCATCCACCTCGCGCAGCAGCTTCCTGAGGCGCCAGGCAAAAAGCAGGTCCAGATCCCCGGCCAAAGGCAGGGCATACACATTTGTCCCAGCTTCCCTGGCCCGTAACTCCAGCTCGCTGCCTGCTGCGCAGGCCAGAAAATGCTCCCCTGCCTGCATCCGGCCCAGGCCCTGCAAGAGATACAAGACCTGTCTGCCCCCTCCGTAGAGGTGTCTGCCTGTCTCCACGTGCAGGACTCTCATCCCTGGACCTGCTGCGTGCGGACTTTCGCTCTTCCGGCTTCGAAGCTTTGCAGGAGCTTGGCTGCCCAGCTGTAGACCAGCTCTGGATCCAGATCCCGCATACAGTGGTACTGACCCTCGCAGCTGGGGTGCCTGCGGCAGGGAGAGCAGGACCTGGCCTTGTACAGCACCGCGCTGTTGGCTCTGTTGGTCTGCAAATAGGGGCGTGTGGAGCCGAAGAGAGCTATACTGGGTACCTCGGACATGATCCCCATATGGGTCAGGCCAGTATCCACGCCTATCAACAGCCTGGCCGCCTGGATCAGGGCCAGGCTCTGGCCCAGGCTGGTCTCTCCAGCCAGAGCCCTGACCTGGGGTTGCCCGGTAGACAACAGCTCTGCCTGTTCCCTGTCTCCGGGACCGCCCAGGATCACAGCCTGCAGCCCCAGCCTGTCCTGGAGCATGGCAGCCAGAGTCCTCCAGTGCTGCATGGGCCACAGCTTTTGCTCCCTGGTGCTGAAAGGGCAAAACACCGCGTACCGGTCCTGCACCCCATGCTCCAGCAATAACTGCCCTGCTGAGCGCTCCTGTCCTGGGGTGCATCTCAGGCCCAGGCTGTAATCCCTGACCCCAAAGCCCAGTTCTTGCAGCAAGTGCTTATACTCAGAGGCCAGGCCTGGATGGTCAGCTGGGCTCCTGTATACCGCATTCAGCCCCCAACCGCTGCCCTCCCTGGAATCCAGGCCCACTTTATAGGCCCCTTTGCAAAGCAGGGCCAGCCAGGCGCTTTTCCACAACCCTTGCAGGTCCAAGACCAGATCGTAGTTCTGGTTGCGCAGCTGACTGATCAAGCTGTGCCCCATACTGCCCAGGCTGAGCAGTCTGCCCTGTCGCAGCTGCTGCAGCCAATCCCGTCTGGGCCAGACCAGGACCTGCCCCAGATCCGGATTGCCCTGCAGCAGTCCCGCGCACTCGCTTTGCACCAGCCAGTCTATTCTGACCTGGGGCAAATGGCTGCGCAGCACGGGTATGATCCCGGAGGCCATGACAATATCTCCGATCGCGCTCAGTCTGATGACCAGCACAGATTCAAGCTGGCTCCGCAGGGCGCTGCTCATCTTTGCTCCTTCCTGGCTTGGCTGTGCCTATGGCTAAACCTAACTATTCGCCGCTGCGCTTAGATTTTGCCATCAACCGTTACAGCTAAACTAGACATTTAAGGGCTTTGTCCCGGCAAGTCAAACCAGGAACAGCCCCAGGCCAGGCCTGAGCAGCGCTTGTGGCCTGCAGTTTATTGTGCTAAGCAGCAGGTGCGCGAGCTGCAAAGCCCGTCTGCAACCCGCAAGGCTGACATCCATATGCTGCGCTCAACTGTCCTGTACTTTGCCTACAACACCCTGGGGCATCTGGCCCTGCCAGCTGTTTTGGCCAGACTGGCAATCAAGGGCTGGAAACAGCCGGAATACTATGCTCGGCTAGGGGAACGCCTGGGCCTGGATCGGACTGGAGCCAGACAGGGCTGCATCTGGCTGCACACTGTATCCGTGGGAGAAGTCCAGGCAGCAACCAGCCTTATCCAGCATCTGCTGGCCCACTACCCTGACCGGGACCTGCTTTTGACCACCACCACGCCCACTGGATCCAGGCTGGTCCAGGACAAGTTCGGGGAGCAGGTCAAACATTGCTATCTGCCCTATGACCTGACCTGGGCGGTGCAGGGTTTTCTGCGTACCCACAGGCCAGCCCTGGCCCTTTTTATGGAGACCGAAATCTGGCCCAATATGTTCAGGCGCTGCCACAGCCTGGGTATCCCTTTGCTGCTGCTAAGCGCCAGGATATCCTCCTCTTCCTGCCAGGGATACCGCAAAGTAAAGCCCCTGATCCAAGCCAGCCTGAACAGCTGTGCCAGGATCCTGGCCCAGAGCCAGGCAGATGCCTCTAGGCTTATAGGCCTGGGCGCAGACCAAGACAGGATAATGGTCAGCGGCAATCTCAAATTCGACATCCATGTGCCCCAGGAGCAGATCCAGGCCGGTATCAGCCTTAGACAGGAGCTCTGGCCCCAAAGGCCGGTCTGGATCGCTGCCAGCACACACCCTGGAGAAGAGGAGCAGCTGCTCCAGGCCCAGGCCAGGATTCAAGAGCAGCTGCCCCAGAGCCTGCTCATCCTGGCCCCCAGGCATCCGCAGCGTTTTGAGCGGGTCTTTGCCCTGTGCCGGGAGCAGGGCTTTGATGTCTGCAGACGCAGCAGGGCCAGCACCGCGCAGGCAGCCGGCTGCAGCATTTATCTGGCAGACAGCATGGGAGAGCTGCTCTCCTTGTACCCTGCTGCGGACGCTGCCTTTGTGGGCGGCAGCCTGGTGGATACCGGGGGCCACAACCTGCTGGAGCCTGCCTGCATGAGCCTTCCTGTGCTAAGCGGTCCCCATCTGGACAATTTTCAGCAGGTAGCCAGCATCTTGCAGCACAAGCAGGCCCTGGGCATTGTGCGCCAGCCTGAAGAGCTGGCCCGGGAGGTGCTTGCGCTGCTTCAGGACAGTAATCTGGCCTCTGCCCGGGGCCAGAAAGCCAGACAGGCAGTCCAGGAGAACCAGGGCGCCCTGGAGCTGACCCTGGAGCAGATCTCCAGGCTGCTGCAGCAATGCTGAGTCCCCAAAACAACTGGATTATTATCGATGCTGAACAATTTGACATTTCAAAGGCGCATCCTTTATGCGGCATTCCATGCTCTATGAGGCCTTGAGCCTGCTGGGCCAGAACCTGCCCTGGAAGTATTCCCAGAGGGCGGGTTCCTGCCTGGGACACCTCCTGTGGTATTTTTTGCCCTCCAGACGGAACATCGCCTGCAGGGGGGCTGGCCTGCACCTGGGCCTGAGCCGGGAGCAGGCCAGGGCAATAGCCAAATCCAGCTTCCTGCATTCCGGCAGATCCTTCCTGGATCCTTTCCTATGCCGCAAGCTGGACCACAGATTTGTGCAGGAACATATCCAGTTCCAGCAACCGGAGAACTTCCAGCGCGTGATGGAGCTCTCCAGGCCGGTAGTAGGCATTACAGGCCATTTCGGGGCCTGGGAGCTCCTGGCAGGTATCCTGGGCCTGTACTTTTCAGGCCGGCAGGCCCAGATTGTAGTCCGCCAGCCCAAGAATCCCGGCTTGAGCCGCACCTTGACCCATCTGCGCTCCCACTCCGGACTGCAGGTGGTGCACAACAGAGAAAGTGCCTTTAAGGTGCTGCGCTGCCTGAAAAGGCAAGGCATATCAGCTTTCCTGGTGGACCACAACTGTGGCAGGAGCAAGGCGGTCTTCCTGCCATTTTTGCAGAAATACGCTGCAGTGAACATGGGACCAGCAGTATTGGCCCTGAGGGCCAAGGCAGTGGTCTGGCCGGTGTTCCTGGCCCGGGGAGCCGGGGACAAGTATCTGCTCTACAGCGGACCCTGCCTGGATACTGCTGATTTGAGCGGAGATTTCGATTCCCGCATGCTGCAGGTAGCCCGGTTCTACACCAAAGCAGTGCAAAGTATGCTACTTCAATATCCTGAGCAGTGGTTCTGGATGCACAGGAGATGGAAGACCAGACCCCCCTGGGAGGACAAGAAAAAGGCCCGGGGGTAGCTGGGCAAGCATCCCCCGGGCCGTACCTAACAGTTGCCTGCCTGCTGCAGGCCTGTTCAGTCAGGGCTAGAGCTGGGCAAAGGCCTTTTCAAAGTTGGGCACCACCTGCTTCTTGCGGCTCATAACCCCGTCCAGCCAGACCCGATCGCCTTGGGGCTGCTTGCCGAAGGCTTTCTCTACCACCTCTGGCTTATCCGAGACTATCAGCAGCTCAGTGCCTTCCTTCATGATATCTGTGAGCAGCAGGAACACGCTGTGATAGTTGCCCTCGCCCTTTAACGAGTTGATATCCTTGACAATGTCATCTTTGACCTTGTCCAGGAGGGACAGATCCACCACCTCGATCTGGCCTATGCCCACCTTGTTGCCTGCCATGTCGAAGTCCTTGTAGTCCCGCATCACAAGCTCCCGGACCGGTGTACCCTCGATGGCGGACTTGACCTTGAACATTTCCAGGCCCAGATCAGTCAGGCTCTGGATCCCGGCCTGCTTAGCCAGCTCCTCTGCAGCCTTCTTGTCCGTGTCTGTGCAGGTAGCAGACTTGAAGATCACCGTGTCGCTGAGTATGGAGCAGGCCATGATTCCGGCGATATTCTTGGGCAGCTCCACATTGTAGAAATCGTACATGGACTTGAGCACGGTGCAGGAACAGCCCACGGGCCAGATCCAGGCCTCTACCGGATTAGGGGTGGTTACGTCCCCGATCTTGTGGTGGTCCACAATGCCCAGGATCTCCCCCTGATCCAAATTGTCCAGGCTCTGAGAACGGTCAGAATGGTCCACCAGATAGACCTGCTTGCCGCTGGCGTCTTTGAGCAGCTCAGGGGCGTCCACGCCGAATTTTTCCAAAACGAACTTGCTCTCAGGGCTCAGCTCGCCCTGCACGCCTGGCGCGCACTCCTGCCCCAGCTTGCTCTTCAGGTCCGCCAGAGCAATCGCCGCGCAGACCGTGTCAGTATCTGGACTCTTGTGCCCTACTACATAAGCTGCCATGTCCCATACCTCCTTGCATAATTACATTTTTAAGTCTCCCTTCGGCCAAGGACTTTGTGACAAATAGCACAATATGATTTCACTGCCAAGTGCCGCAAGGTCACAAATAAAAAACAAAGTAGACTCGGGCATTGGCTTTTTTTGGCGGGGGGCCTGGAAAATTTCAAATTGCAGCGCAAAGGACGGGCGCCGCTCGCCCTTGCTGGCATCGCAGCAGCATGTCACTTCAATACAGGCCTATATGAAGACGGCAGGCTAGTAGGGGCGAATAACCATTCGCCCTCTTGTACACGGGCGGACACCCAGTTAAATACTCTGAAGGGACCCAATTAAACCAGGCAGGCAAGGTCCGCCCCTACGGCTGCTACTCCAATTGTGGCTCAAATAGTAGGGGCGAAGCTTGTCTTCGCCCACATTGATCTAAAGGCCCAGAACAAAGGAAGGTGTCAAGTGTGGGATAAGACCAGCTTTTCAAGGGAGGGGCTAGGGGAGGGTTGAATGATTCCAGAAAGTTATTCGACATGCCCTAACCCCACGGTTTACCTGGCTCAATAAACCCCAAGTCTAGGGCAAAGCCGTATTTAACAGGGTGTCAAGTATGTGTCCAACTCACCTTCTACCACACCAGGAACACCAGCAAAGCCGCCCCTAACACCAGGAGCTGATAGGCCCTTTTGTTGCGCAGGGACAGGATGGGGCCTACCAGGCCCAGGCTCCAGATGTGCTCCCAGCCCAGGTCTGGAACCTGGAGAGCCCAGGAGGAGTGCAGCA
Organism: Desulfohalobiaceae bacterium; assembly: GCA_046546355.1. Classification (GTDB taxonomy): domain Bacteria; phylum Desulfobacterota; class Desulfovibrionia; order Desulfovibrionales; family Desulfothermaceae; genus CAZBUB01. Next base: position 20,784 of record JBKGXZ010000010.1, read on the forward strand.
GCTGAAAGGTGTAGTAGCAGGCCAGGAAGCTGAACATGTACAGCAGGCTGTTGGCTGCAGCCAGCTGCAAAAGGCCCTTTTGGACCAGCAGCTGAGGCTGAAAGCATTCGCTGCCCTGCCTGGACCACTGCAGCAGCTTATTGTAGCTGTAGTTCTGACGCATGCGCTGCCAGATCTCCAACCTGGAGCCCAGCCTGGCCAAAAGCACGCTGGGCAGCAGCAAAGGCAGGATCTGGACCGGGGACTGCAGCCCCAAAGCCATTGCCAGGGTCAGGGTCAAAAAGGTGGCCAGAATGCGATGGGGGGGGACAAAGGTGCCTGCAGGGAAGGCATCCAGCCAGAACAGCTCAAAGAATATTGCTATCCCCAGGCTGGAGGGCCAATCCCCGCTCACGTAGCCGAAGAACAGGCCCAGGGCCAGGGGCCGGTCCCAGAAGCCCGGGTTGAAGGCGAACCTGCACAGGGCCAGCAGGCCAAAAAAAAACCTGCCCCCAGGGTAAACCAAATGAGTTGCACGTCCATATCCAATATCTTCCTGGGGCTGTCCCGGCCTGTCCAGTTACCAGACTGGCTTGACCTGGACCTGGATATTGGGCACACAGCGGAAATCCAGCTTGATGCCCTGGTTCTGGAAAAATCGCAAGCACTGCATGTCTTGCTGGCTCAAGGCTATGTGATCGCAAATCTGCCTCTTGCCAAGGGCATAATGCAGGTTGCCAATATTCAGGGCCGGAAAGCCCACCCCGGCCTCGAAAGCAGCCTTGGCATCCTCGCAGCTATAGAAGAGCAGGAATATCACCCGGGACCAGCGATGGTTGTGCAGCCTGGACAGCTGATCCGGGATCCCGGAGATAGGGCTGAAAAATATCTCCACCCCCTGGGGCACAGCCAGCTTGATGATTTCCTGCTGCAAAGCATCCTGGGCCAGCTCGTCATTGCCCACCACTATACTTCGGGCATTGGCATAGGGCAGCCAGGTCTCTATCACCTGGCCATGCACCAGCCTGTTGTCCACCCTGGCCCAGAGCTTGGATCTATCCATCGCTCACCTTTTGCTTCAGGACTTCCCCTGCAACCACAATACCCTGCTGACCCGCTGTCTTAGCCTCCAGGGCCAGATCCTGCAGACCGGCATCCCTGGAGCCCAGAATTTTGAGCAGCATGGGCAGATTGGCCCCGGTGATCACCTCCAGCCTGCCAGATCCCAGCAGGGAGAGGCTCAAATTGCTCGGAGACCCTCCGAACATATCCGTCAGCACCAGAACTCCTTGGCCCTTGTCCACTTTCTGGATCCCGGCCTTGATCTCCTCCAGGATTTCCTGCATGTTCCTTTGCACATTCACGGACACCGCAAGGCAGCCCTGTTGCTCGCCCAGGATTTCCTCGGCGGTCTGCAAAAGCTTGTGTCCGAAATCCAGGTGGGTTACCAGCAAGACTCCAACCATTCGCTCCCCAGCCCCCGATATTTTAGCCCAGCTCCAGGTGCCTGTGCTCCAGGGAAACCTGATAGCCCTTGTCTTTCAGGCTGAGCCAGACTGCTTCTGCCATTGCCACTGACCTGTGCCTGCCCCCAGTGCAGCCCAGGGCCAAGTTCAGCCTGTACCTGCCCTCCTGGCCATAAATGGGTAGGATATACAGCAGAAAATCCAGGAACTTTTCCCAGAATCCTGCCCCGGGCTCCCGACCCAGAACATATTGGACCACCCGGGGATCCTGTCCGGAATACTCCTTGTATTCAGGCACAAAATACGGATTGGGCAAAAACCTCAGATCGAACATCAGGTCCGCCTCCTTGGGCATCCCGTACTTGAAACCAAAAGAGATCACCCGGACCCTGAGACTGTGACTGGGCTGGCCTGCCTCCTCCCATTTCTTCTGCAGCTGCCTTCTTAAATCGTGCACCGAAAAGCTGGTGGTATCCAGAACCAGGCTGGCCTGCTGCCGAATGGGCAACAGGAGCTCCCTTTCAGTCTCCAGGGCCTTTTCCAGGCCCACGTCCTGGGACTCCAAGGGGTGCAGCCTACGAGTGGTGGCATAACGTCTGAGCAGCTCCTCAGGCTCTGCTTCCAGGAAAATGACCTCTGCCTCCAGCCCTTCCTGCTCCAGCCAGCCCAGAGCCTGCTGCCAATCCTGCAGGAACTCGTGCTGCCTGATGTCCATACCCAGGGCCAAGCCCCGATAGTCTTTGGGGTTCTCCAGCTTGAACAGGCTGATCAATCTGGAGAGCATGCTCACTGGCAGGCCGTCCACACAGAAAAAGCCCAGATCCTCAAAAACCTTCAGAGCCGTGCTTTTGCCTGCTCCGGACAGGCCGGTCAGGATCAGAACCGGAAACTGCTCCTTGCTCATTATCTCCCCGTGTCTGGAATACCTCGGATCCCTGCTCCGGCTCATGCCTTGGCAGAAATGGGTTTTCACCCTAAACCCTGAACAGGCAGGCACCTGGGAAGGTGCTCAGCTGTCAGCTCCCTAGACTCCGCGCAGCAGATTCCAAAGCCCCTTGGCTCCTTTGGCCTCCATGAATGTCTGCCTGAAACCTGGATCCTTGAGCAGCCTGGAAACATGGGCCAGGATGCGCAGATGCTGTCCTGCCACATGCTCCGGGGCCAGGAGCAGAAAAAATATATGGCAGCTCTTGTTGTCCTGAGCAGTAAACTCTACGCCTTGCAGGCTCCTGCCCACAATGAGCACTATATCCTGCAGCTCGTCCATTTTGCCGTGGGGAATGGCAACCCCGTCCCCGATTCCGGTGCTGCCCAGATTCTCCCGCTCCATGAGCACAGCATGGGCCTTCTCCAGATCCAGGTCCTGCGACTTGCCTTCCAGGGGCTCAAGCAGCTCGTTAAGCACATCAGGCTTATTGCTAGACCTCAGGTCCGGGAGGATCAGCTCCCTGTCCAGGTAATCCGCAAGTTGCATAGCCTACATCCCCGGGTCTATCAGTCTATAATCGCCTTTACCCCGCTGATAGAGCACATTGACCCTGTTCTTATCCGCATTAAAGAAGACCAGGAACTCATAATCCGACTTCTGCAACTGGCTCATGGCCTCCTGAACATCCATAGGCTTGTTGTCTATGCCTTCCGTGGTCAGGGCTGGAGCTGACTCCGCACCTGTCGGACCCGGGTTAAAAGGTTCCGATATGGCTTCGTTCTTCGGGGACCTCTTCTTGCGCTTGTCCTTTTGCTTATCCTTGAGCTTGCGTACCTGGACCTCCATCTTATCCAGGACAGAATCCAGGGTGGCATACATATCCTCTGTCTCGTCCTGGGCTGAGAGATGTATGTCATCAGCGTAGAGCACAGCTTCAGCTATCTGCCTGAACTTCTCCACTTCCAGATTCAAATGCAGCTGTATATTATCCGGATTCTTGATGAACTTCTCCAGTTTTTCGAACCTGGTCCTGGCATAATCCTTGAGCTGTTCAGAGGGCTCGAAGTTCTTGAAATTGATGGCTATCTCCATGTGCTCACCTCCCGGACTGAATAACCGTCCCTTACTGTTTGTTGTATTGTCATATACGGGTATTAAACTTTTGAGACGCGGTACTAGTGCTTGTTTTTCCTCTTGGAGGAGGAGGGAATTCCCAGAGCCTCCCTGTATTTGGCGACTGTCCTGCGGGCTATGTCCACCTGCAGCTCTTGCTGCAGCAGCTCTACCAGCTTCTTGTCGCTCAGCGGCTTTTTCTGGTCCTCCTCTGAAATCAGCTTCTGGATCCGGGCCTTGACGCTCTGAGAGGCCACAAATCCGCCCCCCTGGACCCCCAGACCGCTGTTGAAGAAGTACTTCAGCTCATATATCCCGTAAGGAGTGGAGATGTACTTGTTGTTGGTAATCCTGCTCACAGTGGACTCGTGCACCTCCACATCCTCGGCCACGTCCTTGAGCACCAAAGGCCGCAACTTGCTGACCCCTTGTTCGAAGAAATCCCTCTGGAACCTGACAATGCTCTCCACCACCCGATACAGGGTGCGTTGCCTTTGCTGCAGGCTCTTCATCAGCCACATTGCCTCCCGTAGCTGATCCTGCAGAAAATCCTTGGTCTTGCCCTGCCTGCTGTCAATCTCCTGCAAATACTGGGGGTTCAGCTGCAGATCGGGCATGCCCTCTTCGTTGAGCATGATCACGAACTCGTCATCCATTTTGTACACATACGCATCAGGGATGACATAAAATGTTTCCCCGGAGCCAAAGCTGTTGCCAGGCCTGGGATCCAGGCTCTGGATGATATCCATGTAATGCAGGACCTCTTCCTTGCTAAGGCCCAGCTTTTTGGCCAAAATCTGGTAGTCCTGCTCCTGCAGCTCCTGCAAATGCTCCTCAAGCATACTCTGCAGAACCTGATCCAGCCTGCCCTGCAGCTTAAGCTGGATCAGCAGGCACTCCCCCAGGTCCCTGCTGGCCACTCCCACCGGGTCGAACTCCTGGATCCTGTGCAGCACCTCCAGGACCTGATCCTCTGAACATCCCAGACTCTGGGCTAGCTCCTGGGGACTGGACTGCAGGTAGCCATAGGAATCCAGGTTGCCTATGATCTGTTCTCCGATGTCTCTTTGCTCCGGGGTGAAATCAGAAAGGAAAAGCTGCCAGTAGAGATGGCTCTCCAGGGATGGCTTTGCTGCGCAGGTGGCCTCAAAGGAAACCATCTGCTCCGGGATCTCCTTCTCTCCAGACAGTTTTGAGGAACTGGAGAAGCTGCCCAGGTAGTCCTCCCATTCCGCGTTGCGCAACAGGCTGGACTCCTGGACATCTATCTTCTGGAACTTTTCGAAAGTCTCCTGGGCCTCGGGGTTCTCTTCTGTATCCTGTTCTGCCTGCCTTTCTTCCAAAAGGGGATTTTCCAGCAATGCCTCCTGCACAGTATCCATGAGCTCCTGTCTGGAAAGCTGCAATAGCTTTATTGCCTGCTGCAATTGGGGAGTCATCACCAATTGCTGGCTGAGTTTCAGGTTCTGTCGCAGTTCCAATGCCATGGTTTGATTTTATCGTCCCGTTTTTCTTGCTAAAATTTTGGTAATGCAAATATGTTGCCACAGACCCGAAAGCAATGCAAACAAATAATTGTTCTCAGGCCGCAATTATTCAGCAGCTGCTGGACCTGGAGATATCAACCTCGCTCCTGAATAGTCAGCTCCCAGCTCATCTTTTTACACGGATGCATTACCTTTTGTTCCGCCTGATTCAAACCCCAAAGGGGTTGCGCATATTTAGCCCTATGCTAGGTATATGCAACCCTTTCAGGGCAAAATCTCTCTTTTTCCGAGGAACCAGCAAAATAAAGTGAGCTTATGCGGTACTAGAGCCTGAAATCCTGGCCCAGGTATAGCTGCCTGGCTCTGGCATCCTCCACTATCTCTGCTGGAGAGCCCTGCATGATAATCCTGCCCTCATAGACCAGATGCACCTTATCGCAGATATGCATGGTTTCCCGCACGTTATGGTCAGAGATCAGCACGCCTATGCCCTTTTGCTTCAGATCCAGGACTATCTTCTGGATATCCTCCACAGCCAGGGGGTCTATCCCGGCAAAAGGCTCATCCAGCAATATGAATCTGGGCTGCCTGACCAGGGCCCTGGCAATCTCCAGCCTGCGCCTCTCCCCGCCTGACAGCTGCAGGGCCTTTTGCTCCGCCAGTCTGGATATACCCAGCTCGTGCAAGAGCTCCTGCAGCCTCTGTTTTTGCTCTTTCTTCCCCAGCCCTGTATACTCCAGGATAATCTGCAGATTCTGGGCCACGCTCAGCTTCTTGAACACCGAGCTCTCCTGGGGCAAATAGCTAAGGCCCATCCTGGCCCTTTCGTGCAGAGGGCTGGAAGTAATCTCCTGCTGTCCCAGCTCTATACTGCCCTGGTTGGGCTTGATTATGCCCACCAGCATGTAGAAGGTGGTGGTCTTGCCCGCGCCGTTGGGCCCTAGCAGCCCTACTATCTCTCCCTGCTCCAGATCCAGGTCCACGTCGCTGACCACCTGCCTGGAGCCGAAGCTTTTACTAATCCTGCGTGCGGCCAGCATCAGGCTCCCCGCCTTCCTCCTGCTCCGGGAAAAATACTGCCCGAATCCGATCTTCTTCCTCGCCAGCACTAACCTCGCTTTTGTCCTCCTGCAGATAGATGGTCACCTTTTGGCCCTGGATCTGATTGGGACCTTCCTGGATCTGCACATCTCCTTCCAGGACCAGGGTCTGGCTCTGCCTCTCATATACAGCGCTCTTGCTGCTGGCGGTCCTGTTCTCCATCTTGATCCGAACCTGCTCCTCTGCCTCCATGCGCTCAAAGTCCTGACCCCCTGGTCCCTCCTGCAGCTCTGCGCCCGAAGCCAGAAATACAGTCAGCTTCTCGCACCACAGCTCAAGATCTGTGCGCTCCAGGTACACATCCTGCAAAAATTCCACCTTGTTTTCCTGCCTGCTGAAGACCATCTTCTGGGAGCTGATCTTGGTGGGGCTGTCCTGATCCCCTGCTTGCAGCTCCATCCCGCTCTGGCCAGATTCCTCAGCCAGGACCGGGACACAGCACAGGCACAGCAGGAGCAGGGCCATACCAAGAGCCTGGCCTAGACGAATGCCTATCTTATACATAATATCCTTGAATTCCCTGTTGCCTGCTTGTTTAAGCCCGCGCAGATGCCGAGGCTCCAATCACTGACTGGTCTGCAGGTCGAATCTGCGCAGCTGCACCTGGACCTGCCCCTGAATCATTATCCTCTCCTCCTGCAGCTCGAATCTGGCCAGCAGGCCCTGGACATGCATGGCAGGGTGACTGGCAGACACCGGTCCCTGGAAAATCATCCAGTCCAGATTCTGGAAATACTGCATGGAATCCGCCTTCAGGCGCATGTCCTGGTAGCTGGCCTCCACCCCTTGGCTGAATATAGCGCTTTGCCTGTCTTGGTCGAACCTGCCCTGTCTGGCCTGGACCAGCATTGTATCTTGGCCTGATTGGGAAAACAGCTCCAGGCGAGGCTCCTGCAGATAAAACACAGCCTGCTCCTGATTATACTCGCTTTCAGGGGCAGTCAGTCTCCAGGCCTTTTGCCCCTTTGAGCCGTGCTCCACCTCCAGGCCCTGCACAGACACGGTTACCTCTACCTCCTCTAGCAGATCCTGTTCTGGCCCCTCCTCCTGGTCCAGCCAGAACAAAATAGCCACAGCTACTGCAGCCAGGAGCAGGGCCATGAAAAGCAGCAGCTTCTTCCTGCTCAGCCTGCCCACTTTGTCCACAGCCCCTGCCACTTGCCTTGGGCCTGCAAGATGAAGCGTACCGCGTCCCGGACAGCGCCATGACCACCGCAGATCCTGGAAATCCAGACCGCGATCTCCAGGATCTCCGGCTGGGCATTGCATACAGCCATAGGCAGACCCACCTTGCGCATTATCCCGGCATCCACCCAGTCATCCCCCAGATAGGCCAGCTCTTGAGGCTCCAGATCGTGACGTCTGCAGATATCCTGGAGCAGATCCAGCTTCCCCACCTGGCCGGCATGGTATTCTTGGACCCCCAGCTCCTGGATGCGCAGTCTGACTGCCTCAGATTCCAGGCCACTGATAACCGCTACCTGCAGTCCGGCTGCCTGGGCCAGCTTCACTCCCAGACCGTCCTGGACGTTGAATCTTTTGCTGATACTGCCCCGGGTGTCATAATACAGCCCCCCGTCCGTGAACACCCCGTCCACGTCGCAGATCAGCATCCCCACCGCCCTGGCAGCGTATTCAGCTGACATGCAGGCTCCTTTGCAAGTCCAGAAGCTCCTGCAAGAGCCCCTGCAGCCCGGACAAGGGCTGACTGTTGGGGCCGTCGCACAAGGCGTTATCCGGGTCAGGATGCACCTCCATGAACACCGCCTGACAGCCAGCAGCCACTGCAGCCCTGGCCAGCACCGGCACATGCTCCCTTTGCCCCCCGGAGCAGGCCCCCTGGCCTCCGGGCAGCTGAACGCTGTGGGTGGCGTCGAACACTACTGGATAGCCTGTCTCCCGCATAATGGGCAGGGATCTGAAGTCCACCACCAGGTTGTTGTAGCCGAAGCTGCTGCCCCGCTCCGTAAGCCAGATCCGGGAGTTGCCCCTGGCAGAGATCTTCTGCGCCACCTGCTGCATATCCCAGGGCGCTAGGAACTGGCCCTTCTTGACATTCACTATCCTGCCTGTATCCGCAGCAGCCAGCAGCAGATCAGTCTGCCTGCACAAAAAGGCCGGGATCTGCAGCACGTCCACCACCTGGGCCACAGCCCCGGCCTGCTCCGGGAGGTGGATATCTGTAGTCACTGGCAGCCCGCTGTCCTGCCTGATCCTGCCCAGCCACTCCAGACCTTTTTCCAGGCCCGGCCCCCGGAAAGACTGACCAGAAGTCCTGTTGGCCTTGTCCAGGGAGCTCTTGAAGATCACCTGCAGCCCCAGACCGCTGGCTATCCGGCTCAATTCCTGGGCAGTCTCCAGGGCCAGATCCAGATCCTCCAGAACACAGGGCCCCAGGATAAAAAACAGGCCTTCCTGGCTGGCTGCATAGAGATCCCGGTGCTGCATGGTTTAGTCCTCCTGCAGCACGGATTCAGTCTGAACCTGCTCCTGGGAGGAGCTGCCCTGTTCCCGGGCTGCCTTGATAAATTCCCTGAACAAAGGATGGGACTGCATGGGATTGGATCTGAACTCCGGATGGAACTGGCAGCCCAAAAACCACGGATGGCCCTGCAGTTCCACTATCTCCACCAGGGTTTCATCCGGGGAACTGCCGCTGAGGATCAGGCCATGGCTCTGGAACTGCTCAGCATAGGCCCTGTTGAATTCGTATCTGTGCCTGTGCCTCTCGTCTATGCGCTCCTGTCCGTAAGCAGCCCTGGCCTTGCTGCCTTGCAGCAGCAGGCAAGGATAGGATCCCAGCCTCATGGTGCCCCCCTTGTTGGAGCTCGCATCCCTCTCCTGCATGCATTGCCTGCGCACATCATACCACTTGGTCATCAAGTAGATAACCGGATCCGGAGTTTCAGGATTGAACTCGCTGGAATGGGCCTGGCTCAGGCCCAGCACGCTGCGGGCATACTCTATCACAGCGCACTGCATGCCCAGGCAGATGCCCAGAAATGGCACCTGGTTCTCTCTAGCAAAGCCGCAGGCCAGGATTTTGCCCTCTACTCCGCGGAATCCAAAGCCTCCGGGCACCAGGACCCCGTCCAGGCCCTGCAGGCGCTCCTGCAGGTTGTCCCGGCCTAGCTCCTCGGCGTTGACGTATACCAGATCCACAGCAGAAGAATTTGCCACCCCGGCGTGGATCAAAGCTTCATGCAGGCTCTTGTAGGCCTCCTTAAGGTCCACGTACTTGCCCACTATGCCAATCCTGACCCTGTGCTCCGGATGGTTAAGCCTTTGCATCAGCTGCTGCCAGGGCGCCAGGTCCGGATTCTTGGCAGGCAGGCGCAGCATTATGGCTATCTTCTGATCCAGGCCTTCACTGTAGAAGGCCCAAGGCACCTGGTAGATGCTTTGCACATCCACTGCCGAGAACACCGCATCAGGTTCCACATTGCAGAACAGGGCTATCTTGGACTTGATGTCCTGGCCCAGCTCCACCTCTGAGCGGCAAAGGATAATATCCGGCTGGATCCCTATGCTGCGCAGCTCCTTCACGCTGTGTTGGGTGGGCTTGGTCTTCAGCTCTCCAGCCGCCCGGATGTACGGCACCAGAGTCAGATGGATGTATAAGACATTCTCCTTGCCCAGATCCGAACGCAGCTGCCTGATGGCTTCCAGGAAAGGCTGGCCCTCGATATCCCCTACAGTGCCACCGATCTCGATGATGGCTACATCCTCTTCATCCTGGACCACCTTGTAGATCATCTCTTTGATCCGATCCGTGATATGGGGGATTACCTGCACTGTGCCCCCCAGATAGTCCCCCCTGCGCTCCTTGCTGATCACTTCGTGGTATATACTTCCGGAAGTATAGTTGTTGCTCTGGGACATGGGCTGGCCCAGATATCTCTCGTAATGGCCCAGGTCCAGATCGGTCTCTGCCCCGTCGTCTGTGACAAAGACCTCCCCATGCTGGAAGGGATTCATGGTGCCTGGATCCACATTGATGTACGGATCCAGCTTCTGAATGTTTACCTTCAGCCCTCTGGCCTTGAGCAAAGCCCCCACAGAGGCCGCAGCCAGGCCTTTGCCCAGTGAGGACAAAACTCCACCGGTCACGAAAATGAACTTGGTCTTCATAACTACCCGTACACGTTTTTTTATTCTCGCCTAGCTCTTCTGCTGACCCTGACTCGCTGACCTATAACCCTTTCTGGGTCAAAAGTCCATCAGCCCAGCCCCACAGCCAAGCTGCATTCCTGGCAGGAACCCAGCATTGACTCTCTCCAGGAGCCGGTTTAACATCCCCTCCTGCCTCAAGCAAAGCAAATCCTTGAACCAGCAGGAGAGGTGATGAGCCAGGCCAGGGTGTTGATAGTTTCCGGACACGGGACAAACTGCGAAAAGGAAACCGCGTATGCGGCAAGGGTAGCAGGTGCGGACCAGGTGCTTGTGGCCCATTTCTCAAAGCTGCTCAGCGAAGAGGTCAATATTGCAGATTTCAATTTCCTGATTTTCCCCGGGGGCTTTTTGGACGGGGACCACCTGGGGGCAGCCCAGGCTGCAGCAGCCAGGATCCGATTCTGCAAGACAAGATCCGGCTTGAGCCTGCTGGAGCAAATAAAGGACCTGCAGGCCCAGGGGGGGCTTATACTGGGTATCTGCAACGGCTTTCAGCTCCTGGTCAAGCTGGGGCTTTTGCCGAATCTGGACTTGGACTTCTCTCCCAGCGTCAGCCTCAGCCACAACGATTCCTCCAGGTTTGAAGATCGCTGGGTGAACCTTAAAAACAACCCTGCCTCACGCTGCGTCTTTTGTGCCGGACTAAAGGACCTCTACCTGCCTGTGCGTCACGGGGAAGGCAAATTGATTCCCCGGGACAGCCTGCTTCTGTCCAGGCTGCAGAAGGAAAACCTCATCGCCCTGCAATATGCCGACGCCCACGGCAGGCCCACCCAGGACTACCCGGACAATCCCAATGGATCCCCTCTGGCCATTGCCGGACTGACTGACCCCACTGGCAGGATCCTGGGGCTGATGCCCCATCCAGAGGCCTACAACCATGCAACCAACCATCCTTTCTGGACCAGGGAAGAGGCTCAGCAACCCTGGGGGACCTGCATCTTCTCCAATGCTGTAGACGTTTTGCAGGGCAAGTCTTTGGCCGGGTAAAAAGCATGACCTGGCTTGACCTCCAGCAGTTGGAAGCTTATACCCGGCAAACAGGCCTGGATGTAAACAGCCTGATGCGCAAGGCTTTGCAGGAAGCAGCCCGGGCCGCTGAGCTGGGGGAGGTCCCGGTGGGCGCAACAGTAGCTGATGCTAAAGGCTCTATGCTTGCAGCAGCAGGCAACAGGAGCATCACCCGCTCAGATCCCAGCGCCCACGCAGAAATCCTGGCCTTGCGCCGGGCCGGGGCCCAGCGAGGAAACTACCGTCTGCCAGGCAGCCTCTTGATCACTACTCTGGAGCCCTGTATAATGTGTCTGGGTTGCCTGGTACAGGCTAGATGCGCGGGATTGATCTTTGCCTGCCCAGATCCCAAGGCAGGGGCTGTGGTCTCCAGGCTGCAGCTGGAGCAGGATCTTGGCTGGCTGAACCACAGCTTCTGGCATGCCCAGGGCCTGGCGCAGGAGGAAAGCAGCGCCCTGCTGCGAGATTTCTTTCGCAATAAGCGACACACATAGCGGAGAGGTACCGAAGTCTGGTCGCAACGGGCCCGACTCGAAATCGGGTTGGCGGTTCACCCCGCCACGAGGGTTCGAATCCCTCCCTCTCCGCCAAATCAATTCAATCCTTGCCTGAGACAGCCCTGACCTGCTGCAGATCTGTGACCCCCTTCAGCACCTTAAGGAGCCCATCCTGTTTCAGGCTGAGCATGCCTGCCTGTATTGCCTGGGAGCGAAGTTGCTCCGTGGGCTGCCTTTGCTTGATCAAGGGCTTCAGGTTTTTGTTGTTCAGCATGAGCTCATGCACCCCGGTCCTGCCCCGGTAGCCCTGCAGGCAATGCCTGCAGCCCTGGGCCTGGTACAACACCGGATCCTCCTGAAATGACTTGGGCACATGCTGCTCCCAGCCCTCCCCGAATTCCTTTTGCAGCTCTTGCAGCTCTGATCGGCTGGGTTTGTAGGCCTTTTTACACTTGGAGCACAGGGTTTTCAGCAGCCTCTGGGCCAGCACGCAAAGCAGAGAATCTGCGAAATTGAAGGGGTCCAGCTCCATATCCAGGAGCCTGGTCACTGTTTCTGGAGCGGAGTTGGTATGCAGAGTGGAGAATACCAGGTGCCCGGTCAGCGAGGCCTCTACCCCGATATGCGCGGTTTCTCTGTCCCGCATCTCTCCAATCATGATCACATCCGGATCAGCCCGCAGGAAGGAGCGCAGGGCAGAGGCGAAGCTGAGGCCTATCCTGGGATTGACCTGCACCTGACGCAGGCCCTCCTGGGTGATCTCCACCGGATCCTCAGCAGTCCAGATCTTCTTGTCCGCGGTATTCACATAATGCAGGGCAGAGTGCAGGGTAGTGGTCTTGCCCGAGCCTGTGGGCCCCACCACCAGGACCATGCCGTAGGGCTGATAGATGCATTCCTGGAAGTCCTGCAGGGTCTTGCCCGCCAGGCCCAGCTGCTCCAGGGACAAGGGCTTGCCTGAGGCCAGCATCCTGAGCACCACATCCTCCTGGCCATCAATGGTGGGCATAGTGGCCACCCTGAACTCCATCAGCTTATCCACCTGGGGCAGCCGGACCTTGACCTTTCCATCCTGGGGCAGCCTCCTTTCGGCTATATCCAGCCTGGACATAATCTTCACCCTGGACACCAGGGGCCTGGCCAATCCCAAACGCAGCTTGCGGAACTCGTGGCAGGAACCGTCCACCCGGAACCTTATGGAGCAGTACCTGGAAAGAGTATTGGGCTCGATATGGATGTCCGAGGCCCCCCTTTTCCAGGCCTCCAGCAGCAGGGCATTGACCAGCCTGACCACCTCGCTGTCCTCATCGGTGACAGTCTCCTCCAGGTCAGTCACCTCTTCATCCTGCTCCTGTTCCCTGTCCACCTCCTGGTCAAAGTCTGTCAGCTCCCTGCCACCTTCCAGCTCAGAGAAAAAGCTGTCTATAAAGGCCTCTATATCTTTCTTCAGGGCCACTTTGGGCTCTATTCTGCTGGAGCCCAGAATGAACCTGATTTCGTCCAGCTTGCCCAGATCAAAGGGGTTGTTGACCAGGACTTCGATGGACCTGCCCTGCTGCGCATAGGGCACCCAGCCGTAGCGCTTCAGAAAGCCCGGGTCCAGGCGTCTTTTATCAAAGACCTCATAGGGGGGCTCTTTCTGGGAATCAAAGGCCACGAACTGCACATCGTAAAACGCGCTCAAGGAACGCCCCAGCTCCTGCTTGGGCACCTGGTAGTCCTCGAGCAGTATCTGGTCCACCTCCTGGTTCTCCTGCTTGGCCCTCTTCAGGGCCTGTTCCAGCTGGCCACTGTCCAGAATTTTTCTCTGCAGCAAAAGATCATACCTGGTTTTGGCCTTCTGCCAGTTCTTATCCAGTTCCTTGAGCTTCTCCTGCAGACCAGGGAAGTCAGGCTGCAGTCTGCGCACCTGCCACAGGCTCTCCCTGGCTTGTCTGGTCTGCTTCAGGTGCTGGTAAGCCTGGGCCAGCCGGTAGTACAGATAGGCCTTTTCCTGGGGCTGGTACTCATGCTCCATCAGGCTGCGGCTCAGCACATCCTCCATCTGGGACCACTCCTGCAGGGATTCTGCGCAGGCAGCAATCTGCTCAAGAAGCCCGTAGCTTCTGTAGCCCTGTGCATACAGCTGCAGAAAAATCTCCAGGGCCTGCTCCAACTCGTTGTTCTGATAGTGCTTATTGGCCTTGGACCACAACTCTTTAGGCTGCAGAATATCCCACTCCTCGGTTTGCTCTGAATCCAACCAGCCAGCCTGACCTTTGTCTTCCAGCTCCTCTACCCTGGACAGGCCCTGCTGAAAAAAATCCTTCAACCCCTGCCACCTTTGCTGCTCGCCTTTCTGCCTGGCCAGGCCAGAAGTCCTGAGCAGGCTGTACAGGCTTCTTTCCGCCACATCCCTGGCCTCCCAGGCCGGCTTATCCTTCAGGCTCTGCTCAAAGGCCTGCTTTCTGGCCTGTAACCACTGCAAATAACCCTGCCAGCTCATGTTCCTGCCTATGGTTACAAAAAAAGGCCATCCCTGAGCCATCCCTAACTCAGGCATGGCTCAGGGATGGCCTCTTGGACGACCTGCAGTACTCTCTTAGCCTATTTCTGCAGCCAGGGCATCATCTTTCTGAGCCTGGCCCCTACTTGCTCTATCTGATGCTCATGGGCCTTGCGCCGCATAGCCAGAAAGGCAGGCAGATTCGCCTTGTTCTCCAGGATCCACTCCTTGGCAAAGCTGCCGTCCCTTATATCGGAGAGGATCTTCTGCATGGCTTCCTTGGCCCGGGCATCTATCACCTTGGGCCCGCTGACATAGTCCCCGTATTCCGCGGTATCGCTGATAGAGTAGTGCATCAGCTCGAATCCGCCCTCGTAGAGCAGATCCACTATCAGCTTCATCTCGTGCATGCATTCGAAATAAGCCAGCTCAGGCTGATATCCAGCCTCCACCAGGGTCTCGAATCCGGTTTTGATCAAGGCGCTGACCCCGCCGCAAAGCACAGCCTGCTCCCCAAACAGATCGGTCTCTGTTTCCTCGGCAAAGCTGGTCTGCAGCACCCCGGCCCTGGCACACCCAATTCCCCTGGCATAGGCCAGCGCGGTATGCAAAGCCCAGCCGCTGGGATCCTGATGCACAGCCACCAAGGCGGGCACTCCTGCCCCTGTTTCGTACTCCCTGCGCACCAGGTGCCCCGGCCCCTTAGGGGCAATCATGATCACATCCACATCCTGGGGGGGCTGGATCTGGTGATAGTGTATATTGAAGCCGTGGCTAAAGACCAGGGTCTTATCAGGCCCTAGATGTGGCAGGACATCCTGCTCGAAAACTGTGGGCTGGTACTGATCCGGAACCAGCATCTGGATCAGATCCGCTTCTTTCGCTGCCTGGGATGCAGCTACAGGCTCAAAGCCATGCTTCTTGGCCAGCTCATAGTTCTTGCTTCCGGGCCGCTGGCCGACTATCACCTGCAGCCCGGAGTCCCTCAAATTCTGGGCGTGGGCGTGTCCCTGACTTCCATAACCTATAATGGCTATCTTCTTGTCCTGCAGAAGCTTAAGATCAGCATCCTGCTCGTAGTATACCTGCATTTCCACCTCCTTAGTTTAGCACTGCAGTAAACCTAATCATCTATATGACCTCAATTCTCTTCAGACCTTCTCCCGCGCAGGTCTGACCGTATTATCATTCCCACGCTCTGCGTGGGAACTTTTTCGGACCCTCCAGCGTCCCTAGGAAGACCGCGGGAGCGATCAAGACAGGCTCCCACGCAGAGCGTGGGAGCGACAAAGGAGTGTCAGCTAACTAGCTGGGAGCATTCAACCCTGCCCTAACCCGTCCATGAGAAGGGAGGGGAATCAGAGGACAGAGATTATGCATCTGAAAGATAGAATCAAAGACACTAGGTCCGAATCCGAATTCCCCTCCCTGGCCAGGGCTGAACATAGCACACACTGGACACCGTCGGTTAATAACATACTGAAAAATAAGGTTTAAGATACATTATCCCAACCACCCCTGCCCCTCCTTGCCAAGGAGGGGAGCTAAGAGGAGCAGGCTTCCATATTTGTCTTTTGGTTGTCATTATCAGTTTATTGGGAGCGACGACTTTAGATATTAAGCATAATCAAACAGCTATGATTCCCCTCCTTCGCAAGGAGGGGTAAGGGGTGGTTGAAAAATGATCCCTTCCTTACCCACGGTGTCAAGTGTGGGTAAAGACCAGCTGGCCAGGGCGGAGT
>JBKGXZ010000011.1:0-35011 GCA_046546355.1 Desulfohalobiaceae bacterium
AAAGAAACCAAGGTCCGGGGGTTCGGTCCACAGGGCTTCCGGCACCTACTTCTGTACTTCGGAAGAGAGGTCGGCTGCATTCGAAGCTTGAACCTTGGTCATAATGCTTGAGTCTCCTATTTCCTGATCATAAGCTCAAAATCTCCATGCTTCTTTGATACGTTAACCACAACGTCATAGTCTTGTCTGATTAAGGAAATATCTACTTTGCCGGATGGAAAACTCAGCCCCTTGAGTTCGACTTCCTGTAGGCTGGGCGGGAGCATGGGACGATCAAAACTGATGATTGCGTTGCGGCCGTCTATGTTCAGGCCGAGACAGGCCTGCAGGACTTGAAACACACTCCCTGAGGCCCAGGCCTGAGGCATGCAGGCCACTGGATATCGGGTCGGACCTTCCTTGGGCTGACGATTAAAACCGCAGAACAGCTCCGGCAGCCTGCTTAAGTCCATAAAAATGCTGGTATCGAAAAGCCCGCTAAGGATCTGGACAGCCTCCTTTTTGAAACCGTACATTGCCAGGCCACTGGCGATGAGGGCATTATCGTGGGGCCAGACCGAACCGTTGTGGTATGACATGGGGTTGTAGCGGGCTTCGCTGGAAGCGAGTGTGCGTACTCCCCAACCCGAAAAGAAGGACTGATCCATAAGCTGGGTAACTATATTCTGGGCATGTGTCTTATCTGCAATGCCGGTATAAAGGCAGTGTCCCGAATTTGAACTCCTGATTCGGCATTGTTTTTTGTTCCCGTCCAGAGCCAGGACATACATTCCGATGTCCTGGCACCAGAATCGCTTGTGAAATCTTTTCCGAAGCTCGGCTGCCTGACTTTTCAGGTCAGAAGCCATGTTCTGACGGCCTAAGGCCTCGGCGATGTAAGCTGCCTGGAGCTTGGCCTGGTACACATAGCCCTGGACCTCGCACAGGGCTATTGGCGGAGGTGCATTTGTCCCGTCGGCGTGAAAGACGGAATCATCTGAATCTTTCCAGCCTTGGTTGCTGAGCCCGGTCTCGCATTTTCGGGCATACTCAACAAAACCATCGCCGTCCAGGTCTCCGCAGTTATCGATCCATTCGAGGGCTGATTGGACAGTGGGCCACAGACTGTGAACATACTCCAGGTCCCCTGTCCGCTGCAGGTAAGAGCCGGCCAGAATGATGTACAACGGTGTGGCATCGATGCTTCCATAATAGAGCTTGAAAGGGATCTCCCCTGTATTGGCCATTTCACCCTGGCGTTTTTCATGCATGATCTTGCCAGGTTCTGCATCCCGTGCAGGGTCAAAACAGTCGGCCTGGTGGTGGGCCAGGAAACCGAGAACTCCCCGGGCAATATCAGGCAGTACCCAAAGCATCTGCAGGGCGGTGATGATTCCGTCCCGGCCAAAAGGTGCACTGAACCAGGGGACTCCAGCATAAGGAAAGAGCCCATATGGGGTGTTCGAAATGAGCATCAATAGATCGGCCCAAGAGGCATTAAGCCAGTCATTAAACTGCTCATTCGAGGTTTCGATAATGCAGCGTTTTTTGCTGATCTCTGAAGTCTGCTCTTTAAGACGCCTTAAGGCGGCGTGGCTGTGCACGCAGCCAGCTGTCCTGTCACTTAAGGAAAAGGCAATGCACAGGCAGAGCTCGGTAGTTTGGTGCGGCTTTAGCTCGAGGAGGTAGTCGGTCCGTTCCCCAGCTATGTGGGGCTGAGGATGAAATGTAACAGTGGTTTGCCGCATAACGGAGTCAAGTCCGGTATAGCAAAAGACCAAGTTGTCTTCCTCAAGCCGGGCTTTTTCAAAAGTTCCGCGATGTATGCGGCTCGTTCCGCGAATCTCAAAAATGTCGGCAAAATCTGCCCCAAAATGGAAATTAAGCGGCAGATGCACAGCACAGGGCAAGTAACTGCTGACAGCGATACGTTCATAATAGCAGCCATCCCAGATAAAAGAGGAGCGCTGGATATGAACAGTGTCCTGGGGAATAAATGTGCCATCTGGACAGGTCATGGACGGATTGGTTAGATCAACCGCCAGAAGGTCGTTGTCTTCCCGGACATGACCTTTCATCTCGCTCTTCAGCCTGTGCTGGCAGTCTTGGCTGGGGTACTTATTCTTGCTTTTCCCCGTCTTTTAAACTACATAATCGCCATCTATCTCATCGTGTACGGAGTTTCCAGCATTGTTTCCCCCTGAGGCATCAAGCAGAAAGGAGCTATTATGATATGCCGAGCGTGCGGTGAGCAATGCCATCGGCAAAATCGCAGCCCAGGCCGTATTTTTGGTGAGAGCTGGTATGAAACTAGATTTTGCTTTATCCGTGACCCCGGCGCAGGCCGAGGTCCAGTTCTTACAATTTTGAGTCTGGATTCCGGCTTTCGCCGGAATACTGAACGTATAAAATATTCAATAGGGCCAAAATCAGGATTTTGATTTACGCATTCTTTGGAGCGAGTTTTTTGCGTCCTGTTGGCAGGACCCCCGGATCACTGGACATGATGTTGTTATTATTATGGTGAACGGTTACGATCAAACTGGGCGAATGCGACCAGGGGCGGCGCTGACATGGTATACACTCTATTGTTTCTCGTGAGAAAATCGGAATGGACCAGGAAATCAATAAAATCGAGCAGATTATCGACCTGATCGAAAGTACGGTTGAGGATAAGGAAAAGATTTCCCTGGATCTGATCCTTTCGGCACTGGGACGTCGCTCGTTTGGCCCCATATTGCTTTTAGCAGGGCTGATCACACTTGCGCCGATAATAGGGGATGTCCCTGGCATGCCAACCATTATAGGGTTGGTGGTCATGCTCACGGCGGTACAATTGCTGATCCGCCGGGAACATTTCTGGATGCCGCATTGGATGCTCAGGCGGTCGGTCAGAAAAAACCGTTTGTGCAAAGGACTGGAATGGCTGCGACCTGTTGCGCGATTTTTAGATCGATTCATACGACCGCGCCTGACAATGATGATCCAAAATGGCGGCCTACATGTCATTGCGTTTGTTTGCATCTGTGTTGCTGCAGTTATGCCACTTATGGAGTTTGTTCCGTTTAGTGCCAATGCCGCGGGCATCATCTTGACGATTTTCGGTCTGTCATTGACCGCCCGCGACGGGCTGCTGGCGCTGATCGCACTCGGTTTGATGGCCCTGGCAGCAGGGATAGTGAGTTACCATCTTATCACAAAAGAGACAGGGGTTTTTGCCGTATTCATATCTTGTTTGGCAATCCATTTAAGCCAGGAAGCTTTATAAAGAAAATTCAGCTTCCTAGAAAAGAGAATGGCGTGTATTTAAAAACTAGCAAATGAATTGCCAAATTATTCTTGCTGCTTTTAGCACTGACCCTGTTTCACTGAAATCCCAAGGATCCAGCGCTTTGCACTGCGACCTTCGCGATGGGAAGTCTCAATTGCTGATGCATGAGAAAGTGCCGGCATGCATAAAAACCACCACTGGCCTGGGAGAAGGTGAAGAAAGAGCAAGAGGGCAGCCTCTTTGATTGACAATCAAATGGTGCATAAAGGATCTGGCAGACACGGTAAAGGACAGGCAGATCAAAAACCACGCGTTGGTCATTAGTAAGCAGAGGGACAGGCAAAAAAATTGATCGTTCCGCTACCGCTCCAGGTACTTCACCGACGCCGGGATCATCGGCTTCCCAGTGAAATCCTGCCTTCGGCAGGGAGCCTTTGGCTCATTTCACCGCAGGAGTTTGTGGCCGAGGCCCCAGTAAAATGGAAGACCCCAATGAAATGAGAAGAAATTTCATGGGGCAGGAATTTTACGGGGTGAATCTTCGACCAGGTCAAGCACCTGCTTCGGTCCAAGGATTCACCCGGTTAAACAGACCTGAGGTCTACGGCTTTGCCGTGTTTGACCGGGCAGGCGCAAATTCACGCCTGTGTGCGGAGTGGAGGGCGTGTACTCTATGAAGCGGTTAACCTGTTGAAATCTTACTAATTATACAGAGCTCATCCCAATTTTGCTGCCTGGAGGCAAAAGGCATTAATTGAGAGCATGGCTATTGTCCCGTATACCAATGTAGTTACAAGAATCTTGACGTATTTACATTTGTAGTTATAATCTATTATGCATTTTGAGTGGGATGATAATAAGCGTGCCAGCAACCTGGAGAAGCACGGGATTGATTTTCAAGATGCAGTAAAGTTTTTTGATTCAGACGTAATATGTTTTGAAGATAATCGTCAGAATTACGGGGAACAGAGATATATTGCTATAGGAAAAGTTGAGGGGCGTCTGATTGTAACAGCTTATACATATCGCAACCGCAATATCCGGATTTTATCCATGCGCAAGGCCAACGCCAGGGAAAGGAGATTTTATGCACGATACATCAAGAACAGATTGGCATAAGGTTGATTCTAAATCTGATCAGGAACTCATCCAGGATGCCTTGTCTGATCCGGATAATCCTCCCATTGACGAGGATTTTTTGAGCAAAGCCAGGCAGGTGCATCCTCCTAAACCTAAAAGACAGGTAACCTTGCGCTTAGACAATGATGTTCTGGAATGGTTCAGGATGCAGGGTAAAGGCTACCAGACCATGATCAACGCAGTTCTTCGAGCCTATAAGGAATCCCAGGAGAGGCATTAGTTGAGGCAACCTGGGTGCAACAGAAGCAGTAATCACTCATTATGTCCACTACCACCTACCCCAAAGCAAAACACCTCTCCCTGGGCTACGATCCCACAGAGGACCGCCTAATACTCACTGCCCACCTCCAGGACGGTAATAACTGCAAAGGGCGAGGCAATGCAGCTTATGTTTCCAGAGGCTGCACAGTTGCCTGAATCTCAGGTTCCTTGTTTTGTCTGACTATCTTTAAGTCATACGCTTGCTGCAGATTGAGCCAGAACTCCGGGGTTGTTCCGAAGTACCGAGCCAAGCGCAAGGCGGTATCTGGGGTCAAGCTCCGCTTCTCATTCAGGATTGCTGTGATCCGATTGGTCGGTACAGCAAGCCGTTGGGCCAAGCCCCTTGCAGAAAGCTTCAATTCTGCAAGCTCTTGCCTCAGTATTTCTCCGGGATGGACCGGGGGCATTTTGTTCTGCATTTTTTCCTCTCAGTGGTAATCGGTTATCTCAACTTCTTGGGGACGGTCGTCATACCACGTAAAGCAAATTCTCCCCTGTCTGTTCATTCTGATGCTGTATTGACCTTTCCTATCGCCTTTGAGGGCTGCAAAGCGATGTGAAGGCAGTTGCTCTAGATCCTCCAGGGACGTTGCGCTGTCCAGGATCTGTCGTCTACGGACAGCTTGCTGCTCAAAACCGCTGTACTCTGGAACAAACTCCCCGCAATAAAGCTTTTCTGTCTTTTTGTTTTTGAACGATTGGATCATTGTTTGATATCTTGTAACTACTGACCAGGGTCCGGGGACTTTATAAACAGGACGTAAAAACTCACTCCAAACAGTTTACGCCCAGTTTATAAAGCCCCCGGACCCTGGATATTCGACGCTGCGCTTAGATTTTCCAGCGTCATCATGTCGTGAATAGTTACTAAGATTCTTGCCTTAGATATCTGGTTGTTCAGGTTCCTGATCAGGAATCCGGGAAGCATTACTCAAACAATCCCATATGCCCCTTTAGCCTTTTGACAGCTGCCGGCAGCACCTGGCCTATGGGCTCAGAGAAGCGCAGGCTGGCCATGGAGTCCAGGGGTGTGTCCTGCTTGTTGACGATGACCAGATAGGCCAGCTTGCCCAGGTCCTGCAGCTCCTTGAGGCTCATATGTCCCGGGTTGGGCTCTGCCTGATCCAGGGGCAGGGAACTGGGATCAGGGGGCAGGCCCTTTTCCTGCCTGGTCCAGACCCCGTCAGGGCCGCGGTAGTCTGAAATTCCGGATTCGGTGCTGATCCCGGCCCCGGTGAAGAACACCGGGTATCTGGATTCGTATATCTGTCTGGCCAGAATCCTGATTCTGGATTGCAGATCCCTTTCCTGTTGCATGCTAAGACACCTTGAAAGCTGGGAGCTCATATGGGGACTGACTCTCGAGGAAAATGGACTGCTCCGCCGAGGAGAGCCGCGGCGCCAGTTCCAGACGGAAGATATCTCCTGGGGCCAGAAGCCCTGTTACACCGGATCCTTCGCTGTTCCCGTCAGATCACCGTAGAGCAGCCGGGTATTTTCCGCCACCGTCTCCCGGACCTGTTCCTGCGGGATCTCCTTAATCTCCGCGAGGGTGCGCAGAGCCACTGCAAGGTTGGCAGGCTCGTTGGTCTGCTCCGCAGACGGGCCGAGCACCGGGGAGTCGGTCTCCAACAGCAGGCAGGACAGGGGCAGCTGCCGCACGAGCTTCTGTTTCTGCCTGGAGCGGGCGGCGGAAGGGGGAACGGAGAAGAAGTACCCCGCCTCCACGGCCTTGTGCGCGGAAGCTGCCTTGCCGTCGAAGGCGTGCATCTGGACCCGTCTCGCCCCTTGCTCCAGGAGCAGGTCCGCGGCATGGCGGCCGGCGGAGCGGGAATGGACGTTGAGAGGCAGGTCCAGCTCCAGGGAGAGCCGGACGAATCCAGCCAGGACCTCCTGCTGCAGCTCTTTGGTCTCTTCACTCTCCGCCAGCCGGAAGTCGAGACCCACTTCGCCGATGGCCACCAAGCGCTCCCTCTCCTCTCGGATGAGCTCCATCATCTGCCGGGCCTGCTCCGCGTCGGCATTGCCTGGATAGAGCCCTGCGGCGGGGTGGATCAAGGGGTGGCGCTTTGCAAGCTCCAGGGTAGTCCGGGCCTCGTCCAGATCCTCGGCCACGGAGATGACTGCCCCGATTCCCTGCTCCCGGGCGCGGGAAAGCACGCCTTCCAGGTCGTTCCAAAGCTCCGGGGCGCACATGTGGGCGTGGGTGTCCACGAGATTCAGGGTCATAATCTTGCCTCTTCTGGACTGGTCTTGGACTGCTATATTCTCCGCTTCGGGGCAGGCTATCCCCGTTCTTCCGGCTCAGACAGAAAGGTCGGCTGGCAGGCCTCAATGAGGTCCTCTCCTTAGAAAAGCCCGGATTGGAAATATACAGGGAAATTGCAAAGAATTGTTCAATCCTATCAGCTTAAATGATAAGCCCGGGGAGATAGCCGATTATGAGCGGATCTCAGTATTATGAGTTTCTGAGCATAGACTGACTGTCATTCGGACGGTGGATGGAGCAATCCTTAATCAGCCTCTGTGATCAGGAACAAGCCCTCGGGCTCGATTCTGACTCGCCGAGCCTTGTATAAGGCACCTACAGCCTGTTTGTAGGTTTTCTTGCTGAAGCCGAAGAGGCTGTGAATGCGCTCCGGGGAGCTCTTGTCAGTGACCTTGAGCACACCTCCATTGTTCTCCAGAGCCCGCACAATGGATTCCTTGGCATCGAGAACCTTGTCGTAGCCTGGTTTCTGAAGACTGAGATCAATTTTCCCATCCGAGCGCAGTGACTTGACAAACCCTCTGATCTGCTGTCCAGCTTCGAGCTGCTCATAGACGTCATTCTCATACAGCAGCCCGAAGCAAACCTTGTTGACAACTGCCCTGTAGCCAACCTCGGAGCGGTCGACAATGACCAGGTCCACCAGCTCCCCTTCCTGAACATCAACCTGACGGGCGCTGAAAAAACGTTCCAGCTTAGTGGAGGCGAAAATCCGGCGCCCGGACGTATCCAAGGCCAGGTAGACCAGGTAGCTACGCCCCTTGTGCATAGGTTCCAGCTGTTCGTTCTTGGGCACGAGAAGATCTTTAGGCAGACCCCAGTCCAGGAAAGCCCCCACTGGATTGACGTCAATCACTTTGAGCCGGGCCAAGTCACCAACTTGGGCGAAGGGCATCTTGGTGGTGGCAATCAAGCGATCTCTGGAATCATTGTAGAGAAAGGCCTGCAACTGGTCGCCCGCTTGGCAGCCTTCAGGCACCTCCCGTGAGGGAAGGAGGATTTCGCCGAGCTCCCCGCCGTCCAGGTATACGCCGAAGTCAACAAGCTTGAGCACAGAAAAGGTGTTCATCCGGCCGATGTTCATCATGAAGCAGTCTATTCCTTTTTTGGACTGAAGGCAATGCTCGCCAATTGCCTCACGACCTTGCAATCCACTCATGGTCAATGTAATTTACCCCAAGGCTGTCATTGAGACTTGGGGCCGAGGTAAGGAACAATCAACAAAGGGGTGACCAGGGCGATGGCCAGAACCCTGGGCAGAACCAGGAGCTTGATGATATCCATATTCATAACAGCCAGGACATCCAGCTCCTGCCGGACCTTCAT
Organism: Desulfohalobiaceae bacterium; assembly: GCA_046546355.1. GTDB lineage: Bacteria > Desulfobacterota > Desulfovibrionia > Desulfovibrionales > Desulfothermaceae > CAZBUB01. Next base: position 8,247 of record JBKGXZ010000011.1, read on the forward strand.
GGAGGCGTTCTTGGCCGCAAAGGAGGAGCCGGACCGACGGGCCAAACCTGGCTCCCGCAACCGAGCGGAGATATCCTCCCAACGCTGTGTGGTACGCTCAAAATCCAGCCGCCCCTGGAAATGAAGGACCAATGTCCCATCCTGCCATCGTTGACTTGGAGGCATACCCTACATCCTCCAGGACAGGGGCAGGGCTGTGAGCAGAGCCGAGGTATCCATATGACTCATGAAACATCTCTATGACCCGAGTCTCATATTTGCAAGCAAAGCGGGGCATGAAGATGTCAAGAATGGGGCGTAACTCCCAGACCGGTATTGCAAAAGGCCTAAGCTCTGGACTATAAACATGGTATTTGGCAGTTGGACTGGAAGGATCAATTCAGATCAAAGCAAGGGGAGCTCAGGCATGCTTAGCCAGGAGGAGATAAGGCCGGCAGAGAACTGGCAAGGACTGCAAGCACAGGATCTGCCCGGGCTCAGCATACTTTTGGGCGGTCCGGACAGTGGCAAGACCTCCCTGGCTATGTGGCTGGCAGGGCAAATGCAGGAAGCCGGAATAAAGGCTGCCTGGATCGACGGGGATATTGGTCAGTCCCATCTGGGCCTGCCCGGGACCATGAACCTGGCCCTGCTTAAGCCAGGCCAAGGCTTCCCTTCAGCTGTGCAGGCCTCCTTTTTTGTGGGCTCCACGAATGCCCGGGGCAGGTCCATGGCTATGCTTACCGGCCTGAAGCGCCTGACAGAGTTTGCCTTTGCCCAAGGGGCACAAAAGGCCATAGTGGATACTACCGGCTTTATAGACAAGACGTCTGGGGGGTTGGATCTCAAAAAATGGAAGCTGGAGCTGCTGCGACCGGAGTGCATTATCTGCCTGCAGCAGGGCAAGGAGCTGGAGCCGGTGCTCGCGCCCTGGCGCAAGCAGCCTGGACTGCGAATCCTGGAGCCAGAGCCTGCGCAGAATCTCAGTAGAAAGAGCACAGAACAACGCTTGCACATGCGCCGCAGGAAGTTCTGGGATTATTTCAAGCAGGCCCAGACCTACAGCTTGAAAGTGTCAGCCTTGCCTGTACACAACCTGTACCTGGCACGCAGGCTGTCCTTATTGGGGCTTCTGGATGCACAGGGCTTCTGTCTGGGCTTGGGGGTGCTTCTGCAAAGGCCGGGCAGGGAGCTTAGCATTTGCACCCCCCTGCTTGGCCTGGATGCTGTGACTGGTCTGCGGGTGGGCAGCATCAGGCTGGATCCGGGCACGGGCCTGGAGCTGTAGCACTAGACCCTGTTTTGCTCTACCAGCCTGGCGAAATGTTCAAAGGAGCGATCATAGGTTCCTTCAGCGTCTGCAGGGAAGACACAGGCCGGCAGCTGCCTGGCCTTTAAGTGGTGCTGGATGCATTCGCAACAGATGCCTTTTCTATCACAAGGCTCATAGGTGCAGTTGCAAAGGGTAAGGTTCTCCTCCTGCCTGCACTCCATTAGTGTCTGCCTCCTTATCTCTCTTTATCTAGATTCATCATGCTGCTACTCTTGGCGTTTGAACCAGGACTTGAAGAGCTCCCGGTTCATCCTGGCGATGAACTGGATGTGGATATCCTTGGGACAGACAGCCTGGCATTCGTAGTGGTTGGAGCAATGTCCAAAACCTTCATCCTGCATGGATTGCAGCATGGAAGCCACCCTGCGGGCTGCCTCAGGTCTGCCCTGGGGCATCAGGGCCAGGTGGGAGACCTTGCTGCCCACAAAGAGTGTGGCTGAGCTGTTGGGGCAGGCTGCCACACAAGCCCCGCAGCCGATGCATTCGGCAGCATCCATGGCCTGCTCCTGGTCCTGCTTGGGGACTGGAATGGTGTTGGCCTCAGGAGAGCTGCCCACCCGGGTGGAGATGTAGCCACCGTTTTGGATGATCCGATCCAAAGCGGTGCGATCAATGATCAGGTCCTTGATGACAGGATAGGCCCTGGAGCGGAAGGGCTCGATGACAATGGTCTGGCCATCCTGGAAATGGCGCATGCGCAGCTCGCAGGTGGTGGTCTTCTTCTGGTCCCCATGGGGCACGCCGTTGATAACCAGTCCGCACATACCACAGATGCCTTCCCGGCAGTCGCTTTCAAAGGCAATGGGCTCCTCTCCCTGCTGGATCAGACCCTCATTGACCTGGTCCAGCATCTCCAAAATGGACATATCTCCCTGGATATCACTGACCTGGTATTCCTGAAAGCCGCCCTGGTTTTCAGGACCTTGCTGACGCCAGACGCGCAGTCTGAACTCCATTACTTGTAACTCCTTGTGCTTAGCTCCACTTCCTCGAACTCTAAAGGCTCGGTGTGCATAGCAGGTTCCTGGTCCTGACCCTGGTACTCCCAGGCAGCCACATGGCAGAAGTCCTGGTCGTTGCGCAAAGCCTCGCCTTCCTCGGTCTGGTATTCCACTCGGAAGTGCCCCCCGCAAGATTCCTCCCGGTTCAGGGCATCCCTGGCCAAAACTTCAGCGAAGTCTATGGATTCGGCCAAACGCCAGGCCAGCTCCAGCTGCTGATTCAGATCCTGGTCGGTGCCAGGGACATGCAGGTTGCTCCAGAATTCGGACTTAATGTCCTGGATCTCAGCCAGTGCTGACTTCAGGCTGGACTCGCTCCTGCTCATGCCCACCTTGTCCCACATGATCTGTCCCAGCTCGATACGCAGCTCCATAGGGGTCTTGCTGCCGTTTATAGCCAGCAGCTTCTGGTTCCTGTCCTGGACTTGCTGTGTGCTGGTCTGGAATTCCTGCTGCTCTGGGCTGATTCCTCCAGGGCTGATGCGGGCGAAGTAGTTGCCTATAGTATAGGGGATTATGAAGTAGCCGTCAGCCAGACCCTGCATCAGTGCGCTGGCTCCCAGGCGGTTAGCCCCGTGGTCAGAAAAGTTGGCCTCGCCCAGCACGAACAGGCCCGGAATATTGCTCTGCAGGTTGTAGTCCACCCAGAGGCCGCCCATAGTGTAATGCGGGGAAGGGTAGATGCGCATTCTTTTTTCCTGGTAGACATCCTCGCCGGTGATCAGGGTGTACATCTCAAACAGATTGCCGTAGCGCTCTTCCATGACCTTGGCTCCCAGGCGCTGGAAGGCGTCCTCGAAATCCAGGTACACAGCATAACCTGTAGGCCCTACCCCGCGGCCCTCGTCGCAAACCTCCTTAGCAGCCCTGGAGGCGATGTCCCTGGGGGAGAGGTTGCCGAAGCTGGGGTACTTGCGCTCCAGATAGTAGTCCCGCTCTGTTTCCGGGATCTGGTCTGGAGGCCTGGTGTCTCCTTTTTGCTTAGGCACCCAGACCCGAGCATCGTTGCGCAGGGACTCGGACATCAGGGTCAGCTTGGACTGGAATTGGCCGGAGTACGGGATGCAGGTGGGGTGGATCTGGGTGAAGCAGGGGTTGGCCAGATAAGCCCCTTTGCGATAGGCCCGCATCACTGCTCCGCAGTTGCTGCCCACTGCATTGGTGGAGAGATTGAAGACAGTGGAGTAGCCGCCAGTGGCCAGGATCACCGCGTCCGCAGCATGAGACTCCAGCTGGCCAGTGCGCAGGTTGCGGGCGATAATGCCCTTGGCCTTGCCTTCTACCAGGACCAGATCCTCCATCTCCCGACGGCCAAAGATCTGTACCCGGCCTTCCTGTACCTGGCGCATCATGGCCTGGTAGGCGCCCAGAAGCAGCTGCTGCCCGGTCTGGCCCCGGGAGTAGAATGTCCTGGAGACCTGGGTACCGCCAAAAGAGCGGTTGGCCAGAAGGCCGCCGTACTCCCTGGAAAAGGGGATACCCTGGGCCACGCAAAGATCGATGATGGCAGTGCTCAGCTGAGCCAGGCGGTAGACATTGGCCTCCCTGGAGCGGAAGTCCCCGCCTTTGATGGTGTCGTAAAACAGCCTGTACACACTGTCTGCATCGTTCTGGTAGTTCTTGGCCGCGTTTATCCCGCCTTGGGCCCCGATGCTGTGCGCCCGTCTGGGGCTTTCCTGGTAGCAAAAAGCCTGCACGTTATAGCCCAGCTCAGCCAGGGAAGCAGCAGCAGAGGCCCCGGCCAGGCCAGTACCCACCACAATAACCGAATATTTGCGCTTGTTGGCAGGGTTGACCAGTTTCAGGCCCTCTATCTTGTGCCGGTCCCATTTCTCCTGCAGGGGGCCTGCAGGCACGTTGCCGGAGAGTTGCATATGTTTTTTTCCTCCCAGGATTAAAAACCGAAAAGCAAAAAGGAGACAGGAATGGAGATAAAGCCCAGAAAGAGCACCAGGGCCACGGTATTGCTGCCCCGCTCCACCAGAGGCTGATAATAATCGCTATTCCAGCCCATGGTTTGCAGCAGGCTACCCACGCCGTGCCAGATATGCAAAAGTACCGCTATAAGCCCAACAAGATAGAGCAAGACAGTAATTGGGCTGGCGAAACCCAATCCAGCCATTTTATAAATATCCAAGTGTCCGGTTGGGTCTGTGAACTGATAGATTTCAGGGTTGGTGATCCGAAAGGTAAAATGCAACAGGTGGTAGATCGTGAAAATCAAGATGACCAGCCCGGTGTAGATCATGCTCCTGGAAGCGAGGGTTGCCCGCTGGTAGTTGCGAACCGCATACTTGGCGCCGCCCGCTCTATAATTCTCCAGGCTCAGGCTGATGCCCAGCCAGACATGCAGAATCAAAACCAGGATCAAAAAGATTCGATTTGACCAGAGTAATGGTCCCAGATCCTGCAGATGCTTGGCATAGCTGTTGATGGCCTCAGGGCCCAGGTGGAAGGCCAAGTTACCCAGCATGTGCGCCAGCAAAAACATCAGCATGAGCAGGCCACTTAGGGCCATGAGGATCTTTTTACCCCCGAAGGATTGCAGGAAATTCATATGCTGCATACCTTTGCAAGGTTGAAGGTTGTAAGCTAGCTGCCCTAAAGATGTTCTAGACTGGACTCCCCTAGCAGCAGGTAATGTCCTGCCCAGCAGCATGGCCGTATGGATTTGCATTTGTTGATAAGGGCCTCAGACCCTGAAAGCAATTTTCCTTTATCATTGCCTGGGGAGAAGTGCAAGCAGAAGCTCGTGCCTTGACTTATCTGATATGTCGCATCAAAAGACTCTCCCTGGCACTCACTTGCTTGGTCACCTAAAGCAAACACTATTGCCAGCCAAGTGAGTGCCGTGGAAGAGAATCAGAGGAAGAAAAGGTTCCTGCTGATAACTGGACAATACACATGCGACGCGTCATCAGGGCTATGCATAAGGTCCAGCTTAGCCTGAGGCCTGGGCTTTAGACTCCATTTTCAGCCTGCGCCTCTCCTCCAGGGGCAGGGTCAAAGTAGGGTCCTTCCTTATCCGGAACTTCTGCAGCAGATACACAGCCACAAACAGGCCTATGGCCAGGATATCCACCAGCCGGATCGGAACATCCAGGCCGGTTACTCCGGGCAGAAGCCTGGGGAAGAGCAGCAGCAGGGTGCCCAATGCCCCCAGCATCCATTCCAGGATATTGGTGGGGCACAGGAAGTAGCCCATTGACACGGTGGAGAAGGTGATCACGCCCAAAAGGGTGGTTACGTAGGTGATGATGATCTCGTGGGGCTCGCCGTTTAAGAGCAGGGCCGGGGAGTAGGCGAACAAAAAGGGCACCACGTACAGGGCCTTGGAGAAGTTGAGCGCAGTCCAGCCGGTCTTCCACGGATCAGAGTTGGCTATAGCCGCGCCTGTATAGGCAGCCAGGCAGACCGGGGGCGTATTGTTGGAGTTCTGGCTGAACCAGTAGACCACCATGTGCGAGGCGATCAGGGTCCAGGTGGCTGCCTGGCCGCTTAGCTCGCCCAGGCCTGAGGCCCCGTAGTGGTGCCAAGCCAGCATGGTGCTCATCACAGGCACCACCAGCACGGCCACAATCAGGTAGGAGGCGGTCACAGGCACACCCATGCCCAGGATCAGGCTGGCAATGGCCACCAGGAGGATGGCCAGAGGCAGTATGCCTCCGGAGAGGCTGAAGATGATGTCTGAAAAGCGAAGCCCTATTCCGGTCAGGGCGATGGCGCCCACGATGATCCCGATCACGCCCACGGTGGAGCCAATGACCAAAGTGGCCCTGGCCCCGTCCAAGAGGGCCTCCCAGATCTGTTTGGGGCCCATGCGCTTATCCTTGGTCAGCCAGGAGACAGCAATACAGGAGATGGTGGCCAGCACGGCAGAGTAGCCCGGGCTGTAGCCCCAGAGCATGAAGACCACTATCAGTACTAAGGGCAGGACCATGAACCACTCTTTTTTCAGGATCTGCTTGGCAGTGGGCAGGTTCTCGTCCTGGACCCCGCGCAGGCCGTGACGCTTGGCCTCGAAGTGCACCATGACCAAAACAGAGACAAAGTACAAAATGGCCGGGAAGACAGCCATCTTCATGATCTCCACGTAAGGGGTGTCTGTCATCTCGGCCATTAGGAAGCCGCCGGCGCCCATGATAGGCGGCATGAACATGCCACCTACAGAGGCAGCTGGCTCGATGGCCCCGGCTATATGATTCTTGAACCCGGCCCTTTTCATCAGCGGGATGGTGAAGGTGCCGGTGGTGGCTGTGTTGGCAATAGCGCTGCCTGAGACTGAGCCGAAAAAGCCTGAGGCGATGACCGAGACCTTGGCTGGGCCGCCGATGCGCCTGCCGAACAGGGCCATGGGCAGATCCAGGAAGAACTGCCCTGCCCCGGATTTTTTGAGAAAGGAACCGAAGAAGATGAACAGGATCACATAGGTGACCAGGACATTGGCCATGATCCCAAACACCCCTTCCTGCTTGAGATAGACGTGGTTCATGATGCGCTCGAAGGAAAAGCCACGGTGGGCTATGGCATCAGGCATGTAGGGCCCAAAGTAGCAGTAGAGCAAAAAAACCACCCCCACCAGGGGCAGGGTCCAGCCCAGGACCCGCCTGGCCACCTCCAGGGAGATCAGCACCCCCAGGGTACTGACGATAAAGTCCAGGGTGGTCTCTGCCCCCATGCGGTAGTTCAGGGCCTGGAACTCCACCATCCAGTATCCGGTGACAAAGGCAGCCAGCAGGGCCAGAAGGATATCCGGGATCGTGGGCCTGTGGGCTTTGGACCATTTCGAGGCAGGGTAGTACAAGAATACCAGCACAAAGGTAATCAGTACGTAAATGCCCCGGTGATACTGGGCAGAAACAGGCTCCCAGCCGGTATTGTAGAGGTAGAACAGGACCATGAACACGGACAAGGCAGCGGTGATGGCATACCAGACTCCGTGGTCCAGCTTGCGGGCTACTGCCTGATTCTTCTCCTCTTTTTCTTGGGGCTTTTCATTTTGGTTAGTGGATGATTCTTGTTGCATGTGGCATTGGCTCCTGTAGGATCTTGGGCTTGAGTTACGACTTTGAGGCCTGGACCATACTGACAAAGCACCACCTAGTGCCTAAAGCCCCCGGGCTGGAACTTTCGGAAGCTTCGGGCCCTATATGGTGCTTTTAAGGAGGGAGGCTTGGGCTCCCTCCTTATGTTTTTAGCTTAAGATTATTCTTCGTATTTCAGGTCGTCAGGGATCTCGATGCCCTCTTCCTCCCAGAACTTGGCTGCACCGGGGTGCAGGGGCCTGGAAGCGTTCTGGAAGTTGTTCTCGATGGACATCTCCTCGGCTGCACCGTGGGCCTGGCGCATATGCTCCAGGCCTTCCTCGGACCAGATGGTCTTGGTCATCTCGTAGACCACGTCCTCATCCACGTCTGCCCTGACTGTGAAGAAAGTGCTGTCCTGGAAGGACTCGCAGTCCTCTTCCATGCCGGGGTAGGTGTCAGCCGGGATAGTCCTGGGAGCGTAATCGTATTCATCGTAGAAGCCTGATTCCTCTGCGTCCTTGCCTACGTCTATGAGCCGGATGTCCACCTGGGTGGCAGCCTCGATCACAGAAGAGTTGGGATAGCCCACCAAGACCCAGAAGGCGTCAATCTTGCGATCCTGAAAGGCGGAAGCTGCAGCTGAGTAGCCCAGGAACTGGGGGTCGATATCTTCCCAGATGCCCAGGTGCCGGAAAAAGCGCTCCGCAGAAGTTGCTGCTCCAGATCCGGCGTTGCCCACTGCCACGCTCTTGCCCTCCAGGTCCTTAGCGCTCTCAAAGGGGCTGTCCTTGCGCACCACCAGCTGGGCAGGGGCGCCATAGAGATAGCCAATACTGAGTATGTTGTCGTAGCTACGATCATCCTCGGGCAACTCGCCTATTGCGCCCAGGCCCATATCCACTGCATAGGAAATGCCGAAGTCGAAATCTCCTGAGCCGACCCGGCGCACGTTCTCCACTGAGCCCCCGGAGCCTTCGGCTGAGACCCGCAGGTCTTCAACCTGCTTGGGCACATAGGTGGCAAAGCCGTTGGCAAAGTAGTTAAAGGTTCCACCGGTAGGACCTCCGCCTATGGAGACAAAGGTCCTGGCCTGGGCAGAGTCCGGCTGCAGGCCGAAAACCAAGGCAAAAGCCGCCAGGATGCAGAAAAACAAGCCTTTTCTCATGACATACACCTCCTGTAAAAGGTTAGGGTTAGCCTTCCTCCAGTCAGGACTGACAGGAAGCAGCTGCAGAATGCTTCTGCAGAATCATCCTTTTTAAATAGCAAATCTGGTTGGGGTTAGCAAACGCTGTTGGCTAACGCACCACGGATACCGTGGAACGTAGCCCAGATATACCCATACTAAAAGGATTATGAGCAACTTAGGATGCAGGCCTTGTCAATACAATAGCCGCTTTTCTGAATCTGCTGTCAGAAATTTTCTGACACGTCTATTCGATTATCTTGTGCTGGTAAGCGTATCTGGAGAGGTCTGCATTGTTGCGCAACCCCAGCTTCTTAAGGAGCCTTTGCCGGTGGGTGTCCACGGTCTTAACGCTGATATCGTAGGACTCGGCTATCTCCTTATTGGTGTGGCCCAGGGCCAGGCATCTCAAGACTTGCAGCTCTCGCAGGGACAAGGGCTCGTGCTCGCCCTGGCCGGATCTGCCCTGTCCCACCCGCAAGGCCAGGGCCTCAGCTACTTGCTCTGGGTAAAAGCGTTTGCCGGTATATACCATGCGCAGGGCATGCACCAGCTGCTCTGAGGCAGATCGCTTGGTGATGTAGCCCATGGCCCCGGCCTGCACCGCCCGATACATGTATTGCTTGTCCTCGTGCACGGTCAGAATCACTATGGGCAGGTCTGGGTATTGGACCTGCAGGCGCTGGATGAGCTCCAGGCCGTCTATGTCAGGCAGGGATATGTCCACCACAGCCACATCCGGCCTGGCGGCGCCTGCCTTTTCCAAGGCCTGGGCCCCGTCCGAGGCAGTGGCTTGGACCTGCATATCCTCGCAGTCCTCTATGATGCGGCGCAGGCCGTCCAGGAAGATGCTGTGGTCGTCTACAAGGAGGATCTTCATATTTTCATCCCGGGGTTGCTAACTTGGATCCTGCGCTATGGTTTCCCGGCCGGCACCAGTCTGATGCAAAGGGATTTTGCAGTATACTGTTGTGCCCAGGTTGGGGGAAGAGCTCATGCTGATCTCCCCGCCTACTATATAGGCCCTTTCCCTCATGCCTGCTATTCCAAACCCGGAGCCGTTTCCGGACTGCACAAAGCCCACTCCGTTGTCCTGGATGCTGAACAAGAGGTGCCTGGCGTCGTGCTCCAAGCTGATAAGGACCTCCGTGGCCTGAGAGTGTCGCACGCAGTTGGTCAAGGCCTCCTGGATGATGCGGTAGGCTGCAGTAGCCTCGGTCTTGGCCAGCTCAGGAATTTTTTCAGCGCGATAGATCCAGGAAATGTCCGTGCGCTTTTCATAGTCCGCGACCATGGACTCCACAGCATCCACCAGGCCCAGATCATCTAGGATGCCAGGTCGTAGCTGCTTGGACATTTTGCTCACATCGTCCAGGGTCCTATCTATCAGACCTAGTATGGTGCTGGATCGTTGCCAGGCCTTGGTATCGGACTCCTCAAGCCTGGATACCAGCCAGACGCAGTCCATGCGCAGGGCAGTGAGCATCTGGCCCAGCTCGTCGTGCAGCTCCCTGGAGATGGCTTCTCGTTCCTTTTCCTGGTTGGCTATAATATTCCTGGAGAGCTGCTGGAGCCTGTTCTGGGCCCTTTGCAGCTCGGTGATGTCAGTACAGATTCCACACAGGCCGTTGACTTGGCCTTCCTGGTTGTAGATGGGGAACTTCACTGAGAGATAGGTGTGCCTGCCGTCCTGGAGATCCAGCCACTCCGTGAACTGGGCTGCCTGGCTGGTCTGCAGCACGTGCTGATCGTGCTGCGAGAACTGATCGGCACAGGCCTGGGGCAGAAGGTCCTGATCCTTCTTAGCGCTGATTTCGGATTGGCTCAGGGCCAGGATCTCCCGGAAGCGGTCATTGACCAGGCGATAGGTGCCGTCGGTGTTCTTGAGATAGACCAGGGCCGGGGTGTACTTCAGGATGCCGCTTATCTCCTGGGTGCGCTGGCTGACCAGGTTCTCCAGTTCCCTGGAGTAGAGCTGCAGCAACTCCTTGGTCCTTTGCAGCTCCTCCTGCTCTTTTTTACGCTCAGTAACATCTACGGATACTGCCAGAGTCCGTAAAATCCTGTGCTGCTCGTCCCGAAGGGCGGTGCAGGTCAACAGGATATCCATTTCTGAACCATCTTTTTTGATCAGCTTGTAAGGCACATCGTTACAAAAGCCGTGCTGGAAGAAATAGGGCAGAACCGTTTGTTCTGCATATTGCTTGGAGTCCCGGGTCAAGAAATCCGTCAGCTTCCTGCCCAGGACATCCTTGCGGGTATAGCCTGTAGCTTCCAGCCAGAAATCGCTGACTTGGAGCAGGCGATACTCAGTATCAATAGAATGCAGCATAGCCGGGGTATTATGGTACAGATAGCGATAGTTGCGCTCGCTTTTGCGCAGCTCATCCTCTGCCGCCCTGCGCCAGGACAGTTCCTGTTCCGCCCTGGTGTAAAGGTAAAATACGTACAAACCTATGAAGAGGCCCAAAATCAGAGCCAAGGGAGCCAAGATCTGCAAGAAGGGTTGCTGCACGCTGCTCAGCACGCTTTGTCTGGAGCGCAGGAAGTTAAGCTCCCACTGGGGAAAGTTGGGCAGCGACCTGGAGTAGCGCAGATACTCGTGGGCCTGATCATCCTGCACTTCCTCCTGCTCCAGATCCCAGTCTATCTTGGGCCAGGGGCCGGACCCGAACTGCTTTGAGGTCCTGATGTCCAGGGCTTCCAGATTAGAGAGCTCCCTGGTGCTCATCAGAAGCCATTCCTGTTTGTTGCTGATGAAAATAATGCCATGAGGGTCCTGGACATAAAAGATACCCTCGTCTACATCCAGGATCTGGGATTCGATAAATTCTATGGAGGCCTTCATGACCGCTACTCCCAGGACCTCTCCAGTTTCCTGGGCACGTACTGGGTGGCTGTAGTAGGCCCCCCTTTCTCCGGAGGTGATGCCCAGGGCCAGGTGGATGTCCGGCCTGTTGGAGAGGGCATGCTTGAAATAGGGCCTGAAGCCGTAGTTCTGGTCTACAAAGCTGTCCGGATCGTTGCGGTTGCTGGATGCAATTGTTTTGCCCTGGCGGTTCATGAGGTAGCAGACACTGACCTCGAAGCTGTCCGCAAAATGATCCAGAATCTGATTGGCCTGCTCTAAATCATGCTTGGAGGGTTCCTGCAGCGCAGCCTGCAGCTCTTCCAGTCCAGCCATGGCCTGTACTGGCTGCTGGAACTGGGTCAGGTAGGAGTCCAGATTCCTGCCCATGTTTTGCACAGTGGTCCTGGACTGCTGCTGGGCCTTTTCCAGGGCGCTCTCCCTTAAGGTGGAGTAGTAGAAATAGCCCCCGAAGGAGACCAGGATCAAAGTCAGCAGAGCAAACAGGATCAGCATTATCCTGAGCTTAAGATTCTTTTCCTGACTGGTCCTGAATTTTGGCTGGGCTTTGGATGCAGGGCTCATGGGTTTCGGCTGGCTGAAGCCTGGCGGTTATGGTTTTTGTCCTTAGCAACTGCAGGTATCAGACGAACTATGTATTCTATGCCAGGCCTGATCTGATGGCAAGCAGGAATAAAAGCTCTTTGATCCCAGACGGCAGCTTTCTTTTGGGCCAGGTTTCTGATACTGCTGGCCCTGTCGCCAGGGTTTGCCATCCAGGTCCTGGGCTCAATGGATACGGCACTGCAGCATAAAGGAGGGCCAAACATGGATGATGTTTATGAAGAGCTGGCCAGGCATCTGGACCGGCTTCCAGCAGGTTTTCCGCGCACAGATTCCGAAGTGGAGCTGCGCATCCTAAAGCGCCTGTTCAGCCCTGAAGAGGCCCGGATGGCAGCCCGACTTAGCATGGTGCCAGAAAATGCGTCTGAGATAGCCGAAAGGCTGGGCCTGGACAGGGCTGAGCTGGAGCCCAGGCTGGAGGATATGGCTGGCAAGGGGCTCATATTCAGGCTGAGCCGGGAGCAGGAGACCAAATACATGGCGGCCCAGTTCATGGTGGGCATCTGGGAGTACCATGTGCACGACCTGGATCAGGACCTGATCCGGGACGTGAACGAGTATCTGCCTCATCTGATGCAAAATTCCTGGATGCAGACCAGCACCAAGCAGTTGCGGGTGATCCCGGTGCAGGAAAGTATTGAGGGCCAATCCGGGGTCATGCCCTATGACCAGGCCAAGGAGCTGGTGCGCATGCAGTCCAGGATAGCAGTGGCACCCTGTATCTGCCGCAAGGAGCATCAGATGGTGGGCCAGGGCTGTGGCAGGCCCCTGGAGACCTGTCTTATCTTCGGGGCAGGGGCTAGATTTTACCTGGAGAATGGCTGGGCCAGGGAGATCAGCGCTGATGAGGCCCTGCAGATCCTGGAGCAGGGGCTGAAACAGGGTCTGGTCCTGCAGCCCGGCAACGCCCAGAAGCCTGCAAATATCTGTCTTTGCTGCGGCTGCTGCTGCCAGGTGCTCAAGAACCTGAAGAGCTTGCCTGAGCCAGCAGCTGCTATCCATAGCAATTTTACAGCCCGGGTGCAGGAAGAGCTCTGCACAGCCTGCGGCCAGTGCGAGGAGATCTGTCAGATGCAGGCCATTTCTGTACAGGATACAGCCCAGGTGGACGGCTGGCGCTGCATTGGCTGCGGGCTGTGCGTTTCAGCCTGTGATGCGGGGGCTATTTCCTTGCAGCAAAAAGAGCAGGAGCTAAAATACGAGCCGCCCAAGAACATGGTCCAGACCTATCTGAGCATGGCTCAGGAGCGGGGTCTGCTATAAGGAAGACAGAATGCATGAGCTGCCGGTGATGCAGGAGATACTCGCTGTAGTCCTCAAGCACGCCGTAAGGCATCAGGTGGAGCAGGTGCTGGCTGTGCACCTCCAGGTGGGAGCCTTGAGCGACCTGCAGGAGGTCTGGATGCAGCGCTACTTTGATCACTTGAGCCAGGGCAGCCTGGCTCAAGGAGCCAGGCTGCATATAGAGCGCAAGCCAGCAGTATTCAGCTGCCGGGATTGCGGCCAGGAGACCCGGACCTGCTTCGAGAATCAGCAGGAGCTGGTCTGTGTCTCCTGCGGATCAAACAGCCTAAGTCTGATCTCGGGCCGGGAATATGCAGTGCTGAACCTGGAGGCAGTATAGATGGAGAAAATCCGGATCATTGAGGTCAAAGAGGGCATACTCTCGGAAAATGAGCGCATGGCCCGGGAGAACAGGGAACTCCTGGCTGCCCAGGGGACATTCATGCTCAACCTGATGTCCTCTCCTGGGGCAGGCAAGACCAGCCTGATCCTGGAGACTATCCCCTTGCTCAGGGACAAGTACCGCATTGGGGTCATCGAGGCGGATATTGACTCCAGTGTGGATGCCCAGAAAATGGATCAGGCCGGTGTCCGGGTGCTGCAGATCAGAACTGGAGGATTCTGTCACCTGGACGCCACGATGCTGGCCAGCGCTCTGCAAGAGCCTGCAGTCCAGGATCTGGATCTTTTATTTTTGGAGAATGTGGGCAACCTGGTCTGCCCCGCGGAGTTCGATACCGGCGCTGCAGCCAGGGCCATGATTCTCAGCCTGCCGGAAGGGGATGACAAGCCCTTGAAGTATCCCTTGATATTCAGCGTGTGTCAGGCCCTGGTGGTGAACAAGACTGACTACGCCCAGCTGGCGGAGTTTGATTTGCAATTGCTCAGCCAAAGGGCCAGGGCCCTGAATCCTGAGCTGCAAATATTCCCCCTGTCCTGCAGGACAAAGCAGGGCCTGGAGCCTTGGGCCGCCTGGCTGGAGGAAGGCATTCAGGAGCTTCAGCAGGACAGCGGCTCTCGCGGCAGACAAAAGCCAGGGCTTAAATGACCGCGCCCCGAAACAATGCTTGTTCCGGGGCGCGGCATCTACAGGAGGAGTAGCCACAACTCTGGGTTGCTTTATATAGAGACTCCTTGCTACGGGCTTGAATAGGCCCGAGGCGCAAGGAAGATTGCTGCCCAATGCTGTTTCCCCCTTTGCATTTTGCATGCCACATGTCCTGGGCAGGGACTAGGCACGGCACACAAGGGTTGTGCAGTCTGAAGCAGGTTTGCAAACAGCAGGCAGTATCTCAGGGGGTGGTTAATTCTGGCACATGTGCATTTGCTGTTTTGCACACATCTTTCCAGACAAGATGCGAGTGCAAAAAACTACACAGGATGCCCAGGCGCGGGCCAAGGGCTCGCACCAGCCAAACAAGGAGGACAGTTATGCCCCGGGTAGTGGTTTTGCTGGCAATGATTCTGGCTCTAGCCTGCCTTAGCTGCACAGAGCAAGACCAGGAGAGCCAGGCAGAGCAGCCCTTGGTGGTGGCCTCGAAGATAGACACTGAAGGAGCCCTTTTGGGTCAGATGCTGGTCCTGCTCCTGCAGGACTCTGGCTTTGATGTCCAGGACAAGACCGAGTTCGGACCCACCAATATTATCCGGGAGGCCATAATTTCCGGCCAGATTGATATCTATCCGGAATATACCGGAAACGGTGCCTTTTTCTTTGAGGATATAGACCCTGATACCTGGAAGGATTCCCAACAGGCCTGGGAGAAGGTCAAGGAGCTGGATGCCAGGGAGAACAGCCTGGTCTGGCTTAAGCCCGCGCCTGCCAATAATACCTGGGCGATAGCGGTGCAGGAGGAGCTGTCCCACGAGGAGGGCCTGGAGACCCTGGAGGATATGGCCAGGTACG
This sequence comes from Desulfohalobiaceae bacterium, assembly GCA_046546355.1. Taxonomy (GTDB): domain Bacteria; phylum Desulfobacterota; class Desulfovibrionia; order Desulfovibrionales; family Desulfothermaceae; genus CAZBUB01. The sequence goes on from JBKGXZ010000011.1 coordinate 23,435, forward strand.
TGAATCAGGGAGGCAGGGTCAAGCTGGCCTGCTCCGAGGAGTTCGTTTCCAGGCAGGATGCCTTGCCTGCATTCATGGAGGCCTACGGGTTTGAGCTGGAGCAGGAGCAGCTCCTGGTCCTCTCCGGGGGCAACACCGCCCAGACCATCCAGGCAGCTGCCCAGGGCACCAGTGGAGCCAACTTCGGCATGGCCTACGGCACTGATGGGGCACTGGATGCCCTGGGCGTTGAGATCCTGGAGGATTCCAAGAAGGTGCAGCCGGTGTACGAGCCAGCTCCTGTACTGAGGCAGGAAGTGTATGAGGAGCATCCGGAGCTGGAAAAGATCCTGGCCCCAGCTTTTGCGGCCCTGGACAAAGAGACCCTGCAGGGCTTGAATGCCCAGATCGCGGTCCAGGGCAGGTCAGCAGAGGAGGTAGCCCGGGAGTTCCTGCAGGAGGAAGGCCTTATCGACAGTGAATAGAGACTCTTTGGATATGACCCAGGCAAGCGCTTCCAGGCAGCCGGGCAGATTGGCCTGGAGACCAGATCCTGTGGCCCTGAGCGCAGCAGTGATGAGTCTTGTGGCCTGCCTCAGCCTGCCATTCGCCAGCCTCAAGGAAGACAGACTGGCTCCGGGCCAGGGCCTGAGCCTGCTGCAGAGCTCTGGCCCTGGACTGGCAGTATGCCTGCTCTGGGTGCTGCTGCTTTTGCTCTGTCTGTCAAGGTCCAAGCCAGCCTATCTGCTGCAGTGCGGTCTGGCTCTGGGCGGGGTGCTTGCCTATTTTATCCTGGCCGGGGAGCAGGCTATAGGATCGGACCAGGCCAGGATATCCTGGGGGCCGGCGTTCTGGCTGGCCCTGTTCGCTGCCTATGTATTGCTCAGCAATGCCTGGCGCAGGCTGGGGCCTGGCATATCCAGGCTGGGCCTGGGGCTGCTGGTTTTGGTCTGTTTGCTGCTTGTGGGCTGTTCCGGGCTGCTTGAGCATCTGGCCCTGAGTCGGGAATACCTGCAGCGTCAGGACAGGTTCTGGGCCGAGGTCCTGAATCACGTCCTTATTGCCGGTATTTCCTCTGCAGGCGCGGTTGCGTTGGGCTTTCCCCTGGGGTTATGGGCCTATTTCAGGCACTCTGGGGCAAGCAGGCTGTTCTTTTTCCTGAACATGCTGCAGACTGTGCCCAGTCTGGCCCTGTTCGGGATCCTGGTGGCTCCTCTGGCTATTCTGGCCAGGCAGCTGCCTTTTTTGCAGCAGTTAGGGATTCAGGGTATAGGCTGGTTTCCTGCGGTTCTGGCCCTGACCCTGTACTGTCTGCTGCCGATTGTGCGCAATACCTATGCAGGATTCAATAGCGTGGACCAGGATACTTTGCATGCGGGTCGAGGCATGGGCATGACCAGCAGACAGCTCCTGCTTCGGGTGCAGTTGCCGGTGGTCAGCCCGGTGCTCCTGGGCGGAGTCAGGGTGGCTGCTGTGCAGGCTGTAGGCAATACTGCAGTGGCTGCCCTGATAGGTGCTGGAGGCCTGGGGACTTTTATCTTCCAAGGCTTGGGTCAGGGAGCGTCAGAGCTGATCCTGCTGGGCGCCCTGCCCACTATCGTGCTGGCCCTGGCCAGCGATATGCTGTTTCGGGCTACTGCCAGGGCCCTTACTCCCAAAGGACTGCAGCAGGGATGATCCATTTCCAGGCAGTAAGCAAGGACTTCGGCCAGATCAGGGCCCTGGATCAGATGGAACTGGAAGTGGCCCCTGGGGAGCTCTGCGTGCTAATTGGCCCTTCTGGCTGCGGCAAGTCCACTGCGCTTAAGATGGTCAACCGCCTGGAAGAGCCCTCTGCAGGCAGGGTATATGTGCAGGGCAAAAATGCTGCGGACTTGGATCCGGTGAGGCTTAGAAGGAGTATGGGCTATGTGATCCAGAGCATCGGGCTCTTCCCGCATATGACGGTTTGGCAGAACATCCAGGTGGTGCCCGGGCTCTTGGGCTGGGAGCGGGACAGGATCCGAGCCAGGGTGGGGGAGCTTATGCAGCTTCTGGATCTGGATCCTGCGCAGATAAAAGACAAATACCCCAGGCAGCTCTCCGGGGGGCAGGCCCAAAGGGTGGGGGTGGCCAGGGCCCTGGCAGCGGATCCGGAAGTGCTGCTCATGGATGAGCCTTTCGGGGCCCTGGATCCTATTACCCGGCACAGCCTGCAAACCGAGATGCTCAAGCTGCAAAAAGAGCTGCAGAAGACAGTGCTCTTTGTGACCCATGATCTGGAGGAGGCTCTCAGATTGGGCAGCAGGATAGCTGTCATGCGCCAGGGCAGGGTGCTGCAGTATGCCAGCCCCAAGAGTCTGCTGGCTGAGCCAGCAGATGACTTTGTCTTGGAATTCATGGGCAGGGACCGAGCCCTGAAGCGGCTCAGCCTGCTGCAGGTAGCGGACAGGATGCAAAGCAGCAGGGGCCTGGAAGCAGGCCAGCACGAGCTAGGGGCCGGAGAAAGCGTGTCCCCGGAGTCCTCCCTGCAGGAGGCTTTATCCCAGATGCTCTGGCTGAGGACCTCCAGTCTGGCAGTAGTGGACAAACACGGCCAGTTGGTGGGCCAGCTGCATTACTCGGATCTGTTGGGAGCCTAGGTACATGCACGTGTTGCGCAGTCAACTCAAGCTCCTGATCCTGTTGTTAATATTCCTGCTGCTTCTGCAGCCCGGCACCTGGGAGCTGCTCTTGACCCTGCTTATTCCTCAACCTTTGAGCCAAGTCTACTCCAGGACCAGTTTCTGGGAGCTGCTGGGCCAGCATGCCGTTTTGGTAGGGGCAGCTGGACTGGCTTCTTCCCTGGTCGGCCTAGCTCTGGGGATTTTAGTCACCAGGCCCTGGGGCAGGGAGTTCCTGCCAGCTGTGGACAGTCTGGCCTCCATGGGGCAGACCTTTCCTCCAGTGGCGGTACTGGCCCTGGCCGTGCCAGCAGTGGGCTTCGGCTTCCCGCCCACATTCATAGCCCTGTTGCTGTATGGCATGCTACCAGTGGTGCGCAACAGCATAGCCGGCCTGCAGGCAGTGCCTACCTCTGTCAAAGAGGCTGCTGCAGGCATGGGCATGTCCAGGCTGCAGATCCTGCTCAAGCTGGAGCTGCCCCTGGCCTCCGGGGTGCTTATGGCAGGGGTGCGTACCAGCGTGGTCATCAATACCGGCACCGCGACTCTGGGGGCCACTATTGGCGCTGGAGGTCTGGGAGCTCCGATAATGGCCGGCTTGATAGGCAATAAGCCGGCCTTTGTGCTGCAGGGCGCTATCCTGGCCGGGTTGTTCGCAGTCCTCCTGGATAGAATCCTGGACAGGCTTCAGTCCAGGATGGCCCGCATGGGAAGCTAGAGAAGCAAAGCATAAGGAGCAGTTATGGATGACCAGCAGATACTCTGGCAGCAGGAAGGCAGTGTCGTGCGGCTGGTTTTGAACCGGCCGGATATCCGCAATGCTGTAACCGGGCAGGAAATGATAGACGAGATCGAGGCTGCCTGCGCCAGGATCAACCAGGACCCGGACGTAAAGGTTCTGGTGCTGACAGGCCAGGATCCGGCCTTTTCCTCCGGGGGGAACCTCAAGGACATGCTGCACAAGCGAGGCATGTTTGCGGGCAGCCCAGAGCAGATCATGGAGAATTACCGGCAGCAGGTGCAAAGGATTCCCAGAGCTGTGTACAATGTGCAGGTACCCAGCATCGCTGCGGTCAACGGCCCGGCTGTGGGGGCGGGCTGCGATCTGGCCCTGATGTGCGACATGCGAGTGGCCTCTACCCAGGCCGCATTTGCAGAGTCCTTCTTGAATGTGGGCCTTATTCCCGGTGACGGCGGGGCCTATTTTCTGCCCCGGGTTGTGGGTCAGGCCAGGGCAGCGGAGATGACCTTTACTGGCAGGGTTATCCAGGCTCAGGAGGCAGAGCATATAGGCCTGGTGAACAGACTTGCAGAGCATGAGCAGCTGATCTCCAGCACTATGCAGCTGGCCCGGGAGATAGCGGTTAAACCCGGGGCTGCTTTGCGCATGTCCAAGCGGTTGCTCAGGCTCAGCCAGTCCAGCAGCATGGAACAGATGCTGGAGCAGTCAGCAGCCTATCAAGCCCTTTGCCACACTACAGAGGAACATATGCAGGCCCTGCAAAACATTTTGGAAAAGTAGGGTCCTAAAAAAGGCCCGGGCTGGGAAGCCTCGGGCCTTTAGGAAAGATTGCTGCCAGTGATGTTCTAGAAGCCGAAATCCCCATCGCTCATGTCGTCGCTAAAACCAAAGTCAGCCTCAGGCTCCTTGGTCTTGCCCTTGTCCTCTGCAGCTGCTGCAGGGGCTGCTGCTCCAGCTTCGCCGGAGACAGTGACCACTCCGTGCTTTTTGACCTCTTCTATCTTGGCCAGCAGGTCGTCCACCTTCTGCAAGTAGTCGTCCACCTTGGAGGCTGAGGCTATAATCTTCTTTTCGCCTTCCTCCTTCATCTGAGCCTCAAAGTCCTGGACCTTGGTCTCCAGACCGGCGATCTTCTTCTGGTTCTCCTCTAGCTGGCCCTCGTACTGGGCTATCTTGTCCTTTTGCTCCTGGATGGTTTGCTTGTACTCCTGCAGCTGGGAAAAGATATTGTCCACTTCCTCCTGCACATCTGCAGGCAGGCTCAGAACCGAGACATTCTCACCCAGCTCAGTGACTTCCTCGCGCTTTAGGCGGGTCAGCTCAGGATGCTGCTCGTAGATCCAGGCCTTGCTGATGCCAGAGGCAAAAGGGGCAAACTCCTTGTCTACCTGCTTCTGGGTCATGAAGCTTAAGAGGTCCAAAACATCCTGGTTGTACTCCCCGGGCTTGCCCCTCAGGAAGGCCGTGAATGTCTGTATGGGAAATACTTTCCGAGCTTCTGCCATGATAGCCTCCTTAATTTTATAGGACAAACAATTTATCCTGTTTGCTTTGGATTTCTGTGGAGATCCTGCCCATGCGCCTAGCATAGGCCAAAGCAGCCACCCTGTAGACCAGATGCCCCAGCTTGGACCAGGGCAGGTAGGCGATGAGCATGAATACGCTTATCAAGTGCACATAATAGATGATATATGCCAGGGAGGCCACGTTGGCCAGCCTGAAAAGCTGGCTCAGGATACCGCTTAGGGCAACTACCCAGAACACCCCCAACAAGTACCAGTCATAGTAGGAGGAAGCGTCCCTGCCGGTATCATTGAGCCTTCTCTTGGTGATGTACACTAGGCCCACGACCATGGCTATAGCCCCAAGGTTGGCCAGGATCTTGACCGGGTTCCATAAGGGCATGGGATACTGCATGTGCAGGAAGGGTACCACCTTGCCCCCCCAGTGGGTAAAAGCCACGATACTGGTGACCACGAGCAAAGCAATGAAGCTGTAGAATAGGACCAAGTGGCCTTTGAACTTTTCCTGGTTAGTTTCTTCCTCTCCGCAGTCCTGCCATTTCTTGTGGGTCAGGACCTCCTCCTTGATGACCTGGTACAGGCTGACCCAGATGTTGGGTGGTTTTTTGTAGCCCACCACAAAGGTCTTAGGCTGGGATTCGAAGCCTGCTGCCATATTCATTATGCCTTTGTAGAAGCTATACAGCACGAACAGGGCCGCCAGGCCAAAAATTGGATCTATGGTATAATCACCGGGGAAGATCAAGCCGAAGATAATTTCCCCGTTTTCAGTGGGGAAGGGGCTGCCCTGCAGGGAGCCAGTAACCAGCCAGACCAGGAGGTAGATAATCGCCGGGATAGCTATCAGTTTGGGCAGGTGCTTGGCTGAGCTCATCCATCTGCCCAGGAACTCTGGCCCAACCAGGTTGCGGTAAGCCATGTTGCGCAAGGAGGCCATGAGCTCTCCAGGCTTAGCGCCCCTGGGGCACAGCTCGGAGCATTGCCCGCATTTGTGGCAAAGCCACATGTCAATGTCCTGGACCAGTTTGTCCTTCTGTCCCCATTGGGCCCAGACCATCTCCTTGCGGGGGAAGGATCTGTCCATAGGTGACAAGGGACAGACCACACTGCAGGTGGCGCATTGGTAACACTTCTTAAGATCCTGGCCCCCTGCAGCGCTTAGGTCCTGAATAAACTGCAGATCCGGCTTGATGCGCTGAACGTTTGCCATATGACTCCTCCTCGCCTAGAAGCCCTTGAAGGGGTTCGGGCCTAATTGCAATATTTCCTGCACAAAATTATCTATAATATCCGGCAGCCTGTCGTAGTCATCAATAGCCACTTCCTCCTGCCTGACCCGTTCAATCTCAATGCCCAGCCGGTCCAGGGTCTCCCCGATGTTCTGCATCCTGCGGCTGCAGAGCTCAGAACCTTTCATAAAGTGGCATTGGTAGTCATCCCCGTACTTGCAGCCCAGGAGCAGGCAGCCGTCATTGCCCTTGCCCATGGCATCCGCGACCCAGATGGTGTTCACAGAGCCCAGGCAGCGAACCGGGATGATCCGCACATACGGGCTCCACTTTCTGCCCCGCATGGCTGCCATGTCCAGGGCAGGGTAAGCGTCGTTCTCGCAGGCCAGGATCAGGATTCTGGGTCCGCCGTCTTCAATCTCCTCAGGGACCTGGATTTGGGTAATCATGGAACCCACCTGGCCCACGCTGTAGTTATCAAAGGATATGACCCGTTCTGGACAGGCTCCCATGCAAACCCCACACCGTCTGCATCTGCCTGTGTTGGGCTTGGGGGTGCCCTTCTCGTCGTCGTCCAGGGCCCCGAAGGGGCATTCCTCAGTGCACCTCTTGCATTGCGTGCAACGTACAAAATTGAATTTGGGAAAGGACAGGTCTCCGGATCTGGGGTGTACAGCCATGCCCCTGTTCACTGACTCCAGGCACTGGATGGCCTTCAGGGCCGCACCATGGGCGTCAGCCTTGGACTTGGCCAGGGTCATGGGCTGACGCACGGTGCCTGCTGCATAAATGCCTGTACGCCTGGTCTCATAGGGAAAGCAGATATAATTGGAGTCCGCAAAGCCATCGAACAGATTCAAATCAGGAAAGGCCTGGCCCTGTCTGTAGGCCAGCTGTACTACTGGATCCAGGGCTGTGGTGGGCACCAGCCCGGTGGGAACCACCACCAGATCGGCCTCGATCTCTATGTCCTCACCCAGCAACGTGTTCTCCACCCGGACCACTAGCTGATCGTTCTGTTCAGCATAGACTGAGCTGATCTCGCCCTTGCTGAGCATGATGCCAGGATCATCCTGGGCGCTTTTGTAGTACAGCTCGTTGATGCCGGGAATCATCATGTGCTCGTAGATGATATAGGCCACGGAGTCCGGGATCATCTGCCTTACGTACCCGGCTTGCTTGAGGACGTTCAAAGAGGTGATCTCCGACGTATAAGGCAAGTGCCTATAGGATTCCGTGACCTCGAATTTCTCCTCAATCACCGGCTCCTCGCTCTCCTGGGCCTGCTCTTCAGCAGCCTTTTGGGCTTCTTCCTTCTCACGCTGTTCCTGCTGGGCGAACTCATCCAGGAGATGGCTAAAGCCCTGGATAAAGACTACGCTGCCTGGCTTTTTGCCGTCACTGGGCCGGACAATTTCGCCTTTCTTGGCCATGTCCTCCATCTGCATGGCTGTGACTATGTTCTGGTACTTGCCGTAGCCCAGGGGCTGCAGGTACTTGGTGTCCTGGGCCTGCCAGCCGGTGGCCACCACCACGGAGCCTACCTGCTCCTGCTGCTCTTCTTTGCCTGACTGTATTCTGGCAGTGTACTGCCCTGGCTGGCCTGCAATCTCCTGCAGGGAGCTTGATGTGTATACAGTGATCTGCTGGTTTTCAGTGACTTCCTGGACCAGTTGCTCCACCCCTGTATCCTGGACCTGGGTGAAAGGAGGCTCTAAAGGGAAAGTCTTGTGCATCTTAGCTGCGTAGCCGCCCAGCTGCTTCTCCTTTTCCAGCAAAACCACCTCGTAGCCTGCCTTGGCGCAGCTCAAGGCTGCATGCAGGCCGCTCCAACCGCCTCCCAGGACCAGTATTCTCCTGGTGACCTCCAGGATTTCCGGCTCTGGGGGCTCGGTTTTCTGCAACTTAGCCACGGCCATGTTGATATAGTCCAAGGCCAAGGCCTGCAAAAGCTGAGGGGGGCCTTCCTTTGCCTCCTGGCCTGAGCCTTCTGGTTCCTTGTAGCACTTGACGCATTGCTCCCTGAGATTGACCCGCTCCACAAGGAACTTGGATCCGAAATCAAACAGCTCCTGATCCACCCTGGGAGAAGAACCGCAAATGCAGGCTGAATCGATAGCCCCGGAGTCAATATCCTCCTGGATGGTCTTGCGGCCCTGCTCGCTGGCCAGACTCTCCTCGGTCTTGATCACCGGGCACTGCTGGCCCCACTTGTTCTGCAACTTCTCGGTCAGGGCCTCCAGGTCCAGGAGCTGGCCCAGATTGACCTTGTCAAAGTATATACCGATTTTCTCGGGCATTTGATTACCTCCCTCTCACCGTTTGGATGGCTTGCATTGCAGCGCCTGTGGCAGATTGAGCCGATTTCATCACATCCAGTGGCTCCACAGCGCATCCGGCTGCAAAAATGCCCTTTTCCTCGGAGCTATGCGCAAAGCCATGTTCATCCAGGGCAACGTCCATGGGCAGGCTCTGTTCTGTCAGGCTGGGCTGCATACCGGTAGCCAGGACCACCAGATCGAAGCAGTCCTGGATCTGGCGTCCTGCTATGGCGTCCTCAGCAGTGATCCAGACCCCGCTGCTCCTGATGTCCTGCTCCACTGCAGCTACCTTGCCCTTGATAGTCTTGACCTGGGGATCAGCAAGTATCTTCTGGGCAAAATTCTCATACCTGCCCGGGGTACGCAGATCAATATAGAAAATGCTCACCTCTGTATCAGGGTATTGCTCCCGTACGTACTGGGCCTGCTTCAGGGAGGCCATGCAGCAGATATAGGAGCAGTAGTTGAGGTGGTTTTCATCCCTGGAGCCTGCACACTGCACAAAAGCCACTTTTTTCGGGGCCTTGCCGTTGGAGGGACACTCTATTTTGCCCTGGGTGGGGCCGGAAGGGGAGGCCAGTCGCTCCATCTGCATATTGGAAATGCAGTTCTGGACCTTGCCTGCGCCCAGATTGGTGAGCTTGGTTACGTCATAGGGCTTCCAGCCGGTAGCCAGAACGATGCTGCCCACCTGCAGGGTAATGGTTTTCTCCTGCTCCTCCAGGTTGATGAACTTGCTTTTGGACAGCTTTTTCTTGTCCTCTTCGTTGAGGTGCTCTGGCCTGAGCACATAGCGATGGGGATATGCAAAAGGGATATCCATGTACAAGGGTTTCTTGTTACTAAGCCCCAATTCGAAGTCATTGGGGATATCCTGGCTCAAGCCCTGGGCCAGCCCGCTCAGATCCACGCTGTGGGGTGAGGTGTATCTGGGCTGCAGCCTGAGCGCTACCTCATAATTGCCTGGTTCTCCACTGACTGCAGTTACCTCGGCCAGAGTGAAGCATTGCAGGTTGGAATTCTTTTTGATGCGCTGGAACTGGATTTCCAGGCCGCAAGATGGGGGGCAGAGCTTTGGGAAATATTTGTTCAGCTGCGCTACCCTGCCTCCCAGGTAAGGGGCCTTTTCCACAAGGAAAACCTCATGGCCCAGTTCAGCTGCCTCCAGGGCGGCAGTGATCCCGCTGAAGCCACCCCCGATGACAAGTATGCTCTTTGACATTTGCTTCCTCCCTCTGACGACTTAAATGGCTAAATGCACACCCGCAGGAGAATTTGCTTCCTTCCAACAGGTCCAGGACAGTAGTCTCTAAACTATTTGAGCCAAACTTTCAAATCCTGACCCTGGCAAACCCTGCTGCTTATTAGGCCATGGCTGGAATTACAATAATGATAAATCCGGCCCAAATGGTCTAAGCCTAAACTAAGTAACAGCCCCTCGAGGGACCTGCTTGCAGGCCGGTATTCAGGGTTTACTTAGTTCAGGCTTAGACCATTTGCTCAGAATAAACGGGCCACAGGCCAGAAAGCCTGCGGCCCGGATTTTCCAGCTCTAGTCAGGGATGACTTGATAGTACGGGCGCTTGAACAGATGGGTTTCGCCCTTGTTCGGATCATACTTGGAGTTTACAAAGCACATCCACTTGGAATCATCTATGCCCATGGCGTCTGCGCGGTAGTAGAAGCCAGGATAGCGGGATTCCTTGCGGAACTCGATGTGCTGCATGTGCAGGCGAACAGTCCACAGCCTGTGGAACTGCTCCCAGCAGCGCAGCAGCTCGTGCAGGTCCCTGGCACCCAGCTTTGCTGAGTCCTCTTCCAGCATGTCCAGAAGGTGGAATCCTGCCTTGAGCATGGCCTCTGAGGTGGTGTAGTAGGTGGCGCAGCCGCCGCCGTACTCGTCAGTTGCCTTCACCAGACGGAACATGAAGTTCCTGGGTGTGATGTAGTGGGGGTTCACACTGGGATCTGTGGACTCTGCCTTGGTCTCTTCGTAGACGTACCAGGGCTTGTAGATCTCTTTTTTCAGCTCCTCTGCGCTTTGTTGCAGGGCAGGCTGATAGTCCTTGTGATCCACGCACCAGCGCACCAGCTGCTTGCCGGCCATTCTTCCCTCAGCGTGGGAGCCAGAGGAGAACTTGTGCCCGGAGGCGCCTACGCCGTCAGCACAGGTGAACAGGCCATTCACGGTGGTCATCCGGTTGTAGACCTTGCCGTTGTCTGCCTTGATCTTGTAGTCGTCAGGAACCCAGTCCTCGTCCGGTCCGGAAACCCAGATCCCGCAGCAGCCGGAGTGGGAACCAAGCAGGTAAGGCTCGGTGGGCATCAGCTCTGAGCCCTTCTCCTCTGGTTTGACGTTCATGGCTGCCCAGAGGTTGGCCTGGCCGGGGCACATGTCCAGGAAGTCCTCCCAGGCTTCAGACTCCAGGTGCTTTTGCTCGTTCTTGCTCAGCTCCTTGAAGGTATCCTGCAGGGCAGTAGCAGTGTCCATGAAGATAGGACCGCGGCCTTCGCGCAGCTCACGCATCATCATGTGGTTGCGCAAGCAGGTGGGAATAACCGCGCCAGTGGCATAACCCCTGTCCTGGTAGGGCTTGAGCATGGAGGCGTTGGTCTGGGTATAGTCTTCGCCATTGGCATTGGTGGCCTTGGCCTTGAAGAGCAGGAACCAGGCGCCCACAGGTCCGTAGCCATCCTTGAACCTAGCAGGCACGAAGCGGTTTTCCATCATAGTCATCTCCGCTCCCACCTGGGCGCAGAGGGAGTAGGTGGAGCCTGCGTTCCAGACCGGATACCAGGCCCGGCCCATGCCTTCGCCTGTGGAGCGGGGCCTGTAAACATTGACCGCGCCGCCGCAGGCCACGATCATGCCCTTGGCCTTGATGATATAGACCTTGTTCTCACGTACGGAGAAGCCTACTGCGCCGGCCACACGATTGGGCTCCTTGGCGTCCAGGAGCAGCTTGACGATAAAGATGCGCTCCAGGTAGCGGTCCTCACCCAGGGCATTCTTGGCTGCCTCGGCCACGATGACCTTGTAGGACTCGCCGTTGATCATGATCTGCCAGCGGCCGGAGCGGACCGGGGTGGCTCCGGTGCGCAGGGAAAGGCCCTCGGACTTGGCCTTGGCGCCGTCCAGGT